>CAZEWA010000517.1:0-2569 GCA_964515685.1 uncultured Polyangiales bacterium
GTCGAGTGAGTCATGCGAGCACGGAGCAAAGCTACCTACGCTACGGGCCTGCCCTGTTGCGCAAGGCGCGGCGCCTGCTTCGCAACGAGGACGACGCGTGCGACGCGGTACAGGGGCTGTTCGTGGACCTATGGAGCAAAAACGAAACTCCCCACGACTTGCCCTATTTGTACCGCGCACTCACGCACCGCTGCCTCAACCTATTGCGCGACGAAAAGAATCGAACGCGCCTTCTACAACGCGAGGTCGACACGCTGCGTGGCGCTGTTCGCCTCGCGCCCGACACTTCCGCACTCGGCCTCGACACGTTGCTCAAGCTGCAGCGCAGCATCGATGAGGACACCATGGAGAGCGTAATCTACCGTTTCGTCGACGAGCTCTCGCTCGAGGAGATCGCCGACATCATGCGGGTCAGCCGCAAGACCGTGTACAACCGCCTCGCCCGCGCCCAAGAAGCGCTCCAGCGCCTTTCACAGGAAGTCGGGAGGGCACCATGAACTTGACTAGCGAGGCACAGCTCTCGTGGCTCGTGCTCGAGCGCTACGCGCTGGGAGAGGTGAGCGCGAGCGAGCATGCCGTGGTCGAAGCCCGACTGAAGGCCTCTCTCGCGGATCGCGAGCGACTCGATTCCATTCTGCATGATCAGGTCGCGCTGAAGCCGCTGCCTGCCCTTCTGCCCTTGCGCAACGCACAGGCGAAGCCGAGTCACAGAAGGTCGCTGAACCATGTCGCGGTCCTTACGCTGGCTGCCGCCGCGGGCCTGCTTGCGCTGGTCGATTGGCGCGCCGCGTCGCCTGATGTTGAACGCGCGCCTACCCCGGCCCGCACTCAAACAAAGGGCGGAGATCTCTCGCTGAGCCTCGTGAATCGGCAGGGCGCACTCAACCCTGAGAGCTTCGAGCAAGGGGAGTCGTTCAAAGTGCTGGTGACTTGCCCTCCAGACTTGGAGGATGAGCTCCGCCTCTTCATCTTCCAGGGCGGGGCACGCTACGAGCCGCTCGCATCTACCCAGCTTGGCTGCGGCAATCAGATGCCCTGGCCCGGCGCGTTCTCGCTCGACGGCAGCGAGCCCGCCACCATCTGCGTAAGCGCGAACCCAACGCGCGCGAATGCGTGGACGGTCGAGGCGCTCGGCGCTGAAGCCACGTGCACCACCCTGGTGCCGCGCTGAGTTGCATCCGCGAAGCGCCCTCGCGCTCCACAAGTAGGCAACGCGATCGCATAAGCTGATACGATGCGCGTGGTCGATGGAGCACGGAATCAAGCGCAGTGAGCGAAGTCAGGCAGCAAGGCCGTGGAGAGCACCACGTGCCTTGGCGTGCTCGCTCAGCCTACTTGCTTTTAGCTGCGAGCACACTGGGGCACCTGAACCGACGGCACGAGATGCGGGGTCTCTGCCAGACGCAGAACTTGCGCGCGATGGGTCCGCCCCTGATACACCGCGGCACGACGCGAGCGTGATAGAGCCTGATTCCGGCGTTGCTTTGGAACCAACGCGACCTTGCAACGATGCCTATCGCACGCACGGCACGTACTCGCTCGCAGTCGATGGTCGCAGCGAGCCCATCGAGATTTTGCTGGGCGAGGCGACGAGTCAGCTCAGCTTGTCGGTTGAGGCCGAAGGAGGCAGCGCGAGCATGGCCTGTTACGGCCTCGAAGACGTCTCGCTCGATGGCGTCGCGGTGGTCCCCGTAGGCTCACAGGAATCACAGGATACGTGCGGTGGGAGTGCGTGCACACAGCCTGTGCGTCTACACGCAGACCAAGGCTTCTTCGTCCTGCCGAGCGCTCTACCCGTCGCACCGTTCGAGCGCATTTCGCTACGTATCGCCATGCGCAGATGCGACACGTTGCTGCGCCCCTCCACACTCTTTCCACTCACTGGGCCTACCCAGGTCCGCCTGCGCTACCACAGCTACCCCGCCGTACCTGAAGCACAAGTTCTCACGCTGCACGCAGCCTTGATTCTAGCCGCACCAAGCGCGCTTTTGCTCTCGAGCGAAGCGCAGAAGGCCTGGCTCGATGACATTGAGCACACGGTCGCGCGCGCTTTTGCTCCTGCGAAGATTGACGTCGTGTTCGATCGCGTCATCAAGCTCGAGGGCGCTCCTGCGAAGATTGAGTACACGCCCGACGCACGAAGCGAGCTCGATGCGCTGCACCAAGAGATCGCAAATGCCCTGCAAGACAATGCCCTCGCTGTCCCTTTGGTGTTGAGCCCCTGCCTTGAACGCAAGAGCATCGTCGGCGTGAGTCGACCGCTCGGGACGACTCCACACCTTCCGGGCGCGTGTTCTGTGCGCGGGGCGGCCGTGTACGCGGCGGCAGAGCGTTGCACAGGAGGACTGAGCTTCGAGCGAGGCAAAGACCTTGGCGTCATCGTTGCGCATGAGCTCGGACACCATCTCGGCCTATTTCACGTGGACGAGGGTCTTACGTTTCCTTCCGACCACGTACGCGGCACGCCCAACCTGATGATAAGCCATCCCGTGTCAGACCTTACACTGACGCCCGCGCAAGTCGCCGCCATCCGCCGCCATCCCGACCTACAACGCGCTGAATAGGCCGC
>CAZEWA010000518.1:0-2568 GCA_964515685.1 uncultured Polyangiales bacterium
CAGGTCGGCCATGCCGCGCTCCACGCGGTCGAGGGCCACACGGTCGCTCTGCACGCGCTGACGAGCTTCTGCAGCCCGAACGCGAATCTCGGTGACGATGGCAGCCTGCGCCTCCACGGCATGACGCCGCTCGAGACTCACCTGCTCAAAGCCCGAAAGCTCATCTTCTGCTTCTTGGCGCGCCGCCTTGGCGTCTTGGATCTCACCGCGCGCCTCGGTCTCTTCGCCAGAAGACTCCGCCACCGTCGCAGCCAGGTCGTCGGTTTCGTAGGCAAGCTGCTCGCTGCGATCACGGGCACGCGCAAGCTCTTCCTCGGCGCGCTTTAGGTCTTTTTCCGCGCGAACCATCGCAAGCTCGGCATCGTGTCCTTCGGTGCGGGCCGCATCGAGCTCAGCCTGCCTGCGTGCGATGGAGGCGCGGAGCTCGCTGACGCGTGCCTGGGCTTCGGCCATCTCCTGCTCGAGACGCAGAACCACGGGTCCGAGCTCGCGAATCTCGCGCTTGACCTCGAGCATGTGCGCGCCGGCATCTTCACCGGAGCCACCCGTGAGGCGACCGTCTACGCCCAGGACCTCGCCCTGACGCGTGACCATCGTGCCCTCGAACGCCGCCTGTGCGTACAGGCGTTGCGCCGTGGCCAGGTCTTCGACGACCAGCACATCCCCGAGCAGGTTGTGCACGAGCGCTTCGTCTTCGCTCGCATAGCGCACGAGCGACGACAAAAGACCGATGACGCCGGCCTCTCCCTCGGGCACCGACGCCAGCAGAGTGCGCTTGCGCGGATTGCGCGCAATCACCGTGGCGCGGCCCTTCTTCTGCTCGCGCAAGCTCTGAATCGCGGAGGCCCCTGCCTCGATGTCCTCGACCACCACGTACTGAAGGCGGTCGCCCAGGGCGCCTGCAAGGGCCTGCGTGTGAGCCGATGGGCAATCCAAGCGGTCGGCCAGCAAGCCCACGATGCGCATCGACGCATCGTTCTGCGCGCGCTGCATCAGCGAGCGAACGCCTGCACCCACGCCCTCGAAGCGCTGCTGGATCTGCTCGAGCGACTTGAGGCGCGAGCGCTTATCTGCGAGCTCCGAGCGCACTTGGTCGGTGCGGACCTCGCTCTCGCGCACATCCTTACGCGCCTGCTCGAGCTCCTGCTCGAGCTCGACCTTGCGCTCGGCCGTGGACTGCTTATCGCCGCGCAGACCCGCAAGCCGCGCCGAAAGCTCGCGCGTCTGGTCTGCGAGCTCCATCGAGCGCATCTCGAGGGTCTCGCGCTCGCTGCGCAGGCGCTCGAGGCGCTGGTAGCTGTCCCCACGCCGCCGCTCAAAGCCCGAAAGTACGGCTTCTGCACGTGCAATCCGGGTCGCAGCTTCGGTCACGCGCGAGCGCGCTACGCCCATGGCCTGGTCTGCATCCTGGGCTGCACGCTTGCGCTGGTCGAGCATCTCGCTCTCGCGCTCGAGCACATCGCCCTCTGCCGCTGCCACTTCTTCGAGCTCTGCCAGGCTGTCTTCGAGCTGCCTGCGCTCGGACGCAAAACGCGTGCTCTGGGTCTTGATTTCGGTGAGCTCGCGCTCGGCAGCCGCCTCGCCGTGACGCAACTGCGTGAGTCGCTCCAGGTTGTGCTTAACCTGGGCCTCGAGCAATCGCACCGCGTTATCGAGCTGCAGGGCCTTGGCGCTTGCATCCTGGACGATGCGCTCATGGGTCGACAGCTCCAGCCGCTCGGCCTCGAGCTCCGCCTCCTGGGCCACAAGCGTTGTGCGCAGATCGCCCGTCTGTTCCTCGGCCGCCGCAAGCTGTGCACGCAATGCGCCGCGCGTGACGTGCAGCTCCAGGTAGCGATGGCTTGCCACCCACAACTCGAGGTCGCGCTGCTCCTCGCGATAGGCCTTGTAGCGCTCGGCCTTCTGCGCCTGACGCTTGAGCGAAGCCAGGCTCTTGTCGAGCTCGCCCAGAATGTCGCTGATACGCAGCAGGTTCTGCCGCGTCTGGTCCATCTTGCGCTCAGCCTTCTGCTTGTGCGCCTTGAACTTGGTGATGCCCGCAGCTTCTTCGATCAGGTGGCGCCGCTCTTCGGGCTTGGCCGTCACGATGAGGCCGATACGGCCCTGCTCGATGATCGAGTACGCCTTCGTGCCGACACCGGTGCCCAGGAACAACGCCGTAACGTCCATCAGGCGCACGGGCGTTTTGTTGATGAGGTAACCGCTGTCGCCGTCGCGCGTGAGCCTACGCGTCACTGCAATCTCGGCGTAGTCACGGTACTCGATGGGCGCGAGGCCATCGGAGTTATCGAAGGTGATCGTGACCTCGGCGAAGCTGTGCGGGCCGCGCGCCTCGGAGCCGTTGAAGATCACGTCGTCCATGTGCTTGCCGCGCAGGTGCTTGGCGGACTGCTCGCCCATGGCCCAGCGGATGGCGTCGACGATGTTGGACTTGCCGCAGCCGTTGGGACCGACGACGCCCGTGATGTCGTGGTCAAAACGAACGACAGTGCGATCCACAAACGACTTGAATCCGCAGATCTCGAGGGTCTTGAGCTTCATCGCGCCAAATCCTTCACAGGGGACGCC
>CAZEWA010000519.1:0-2568 GCA_964515685.1 uncultured Polyangiales bacterium
TGGAGAGGTGCCGAAACGGCCGATGGCCCTTAGAGGTGTTCCACAGAAAGTGGCCGCCTCGACGCCGATCCGGGCCACTTTCTGTGGAACACCTTCTTAGCCTTGGACGCGAGGCGGTGTGCTCAGTTGGGACGCGCTAGATGCACCGCAAAGCTTGCGCTCTGGTCCATGAAGCTCTGCACGCGCGCTAGCCCGGCTCTCTCCAGCAGGCTTTCCATGCGTCTGCGATCGTACTTATGACTCGACTCGGTGTGAATACGCTCGCCCGCATCGAAGTGCACCCGCATATTCAGGGCGTCGATCACGATGTCTTGCGCCTCCGTGCTCTCGAGGTACATCTCGACGCGCGAGTCCTGCTCATTCCAGACCGCGATATGTCGAAAGGTATCGAGCGAAAAGTGCCCACCGAGCTCTCGGTTGATGCGCACGAGCAGGTTCTTGTTGAAAGCGGCCGTGACACCCTGCGCGTCGTCGTAGGCGGGCAGAAGAATTTCGGAGTCCTTCTTCAAGTCTGCTCCCAACAGCAAGAGTCCAGACTCACCCAGGGCATCGCGCACGACGCGCAGCAGCGTGACGGCCTGGGAGGCGTTGTAATTGCCGATGGAGCTTCCGAGGAACCACACGAACAGCGCGCCCGGGAGCTGGCTCGCTGCTAGCAAGGCTTCCTCGTGACGCGCCACCAGGGGTCTTACCGTGAGCCGGGGTTCTTCGCTCTGCAGCCGCAGGGAAGCTTCCGCAAGAGGCTCTGAGGACACATCCGCCGGTACGTACAGCGTGCTCCCCTGGCTTTCTGCCATCGCATGCAAGAGGATTTGGCTCTTGGTGGCGGTGCCTGCTCCCAGCTCGAGCACCTGCAGTGGACCTCGGGCAAGCTTCTGCGCTCGCCCGATAATGTCCGGCGCCTGCGCGTCGAAGATCGAGCGCTCTGCGCGTGTTAGATAGTACTCAGGCAAGCGTGTGATCTCCTCGAACAGCGCTGAGCCGCGCTCGTCGTAGAGCATGAAGGCAGGCAGCGTCTTGTTGCGAGCCGCGAGACCTTCTTGTACAGCGAGCGCGAGCGCAGCGTGGGAATCGTGGGCGTACACAGCAAGCTCCTTGGGTTCACGCGCTAGCGCCGCGCGCTGCGAGGTTTGAGATCTATCCTCTGGGCAGTGAACGGGCCAAGCGGATACCGCTCATCTGAAAGCGAGTGTGGGGCGGCCAGAAATTGCGATAGCTCGCGCGCATGTGCGCCTGCGGAGTGAGGCAGGAGCCGCCGCGAAGCACCATCTGGTTGACCATGAATTTGCCGTTGTATTCTCCCAGGGCTCCCGGGCGCGCCGCGTAGCCAGGGTAAGGTGAATAGCTCGACGAGGTCCATTCCCACACGTCGCCGAACAGCTGTTGTGGGCCGTCCTCCAGGTTCGCATTGGGTGCGGGCAGCGCCTGTAGCGCGTTCGACTCCACAAAATTGCCGACAACTTGGGCATCTCTCGCGGCGAGCTCCCACTCGGCTTCCGTGGGCAAGCGTGCGCCTAGAAAATGAGCGATGGCCTCGGCTTCGTAGTAGCTGACGTGCATCACGGGCTCGGCGTCGGATACTTGGCGCAAACCGTCGAAGCCAAACCTGTGCAGGGTTCCGTCCGAATCCTCATGCAGATACAGCGGCGCACAAATGTTGTGCGTGTGGATCCAATCGGCTCCCTCGGAGAGCCAGAGCGAGGCCCGCTCGTAGCCGCCCTCGGCCTTGAAGGCTTTCCATTCGCCCACCGTCACCAGACGTTGTGCGAGTTCGTAGGGCTCGATCCACACGCGATGGCGAGGCTCTTCGTTGTCGAAACGAAAGCTCGGTTCGTTCTGTGGGGGTTGTGGTGTGCCGATCTCGAACAAGCCGCCTTGGTAGCGGCAGAAAGCTTGCTTCGACGCGGAGGCCCCACTGTGTGCGCGGACAGGCGCAGTGTCGCGGTAGGCCGGACGAAATGGGTGGGCGGAAAATGCGTGCAGGATGTCGGTGAGAATGAGCTCCTGGTGTTGCTCCTCGTGAGCCAAGCCGAGCTCGATGAGGGGAGTCATCTCTCGCAGACTTGCTTCGTTGGCATTGGAGAGAAGCTTGGCCATGTGCTGATCGATCACTTTTCGATAGTCGCCGATCTGGTCCGCGGTTGGGCGTGACAAAAGTCCTCGCTGTGCCCGGACTTGCCTTGGACCCAGGGTTTCGTAGTAGCTATTGAAGAGAAATCCCCACGTAGAATCGAAAGCGGGGACACCCCGCGGGCGGAGCACGAAAGTCTCGAAAAACCATGTCGTGTGAGCACGATGCCATTTGGTTGGACTGCAATCCGCCATGGACTGCAAGCCCTGGTCTTCTGCAGACAGTGGCGCACAAATGCGCTCTGTGGCAGCGCGTATGCCACGGTAGCGCGCAAGAAGCTCTGCTGGGCTTGGCGGAGAACCTCGCACAATCTGCTCCTACGCAACCCCTGTGCCGAGGAGCGTGGGCATGGACAGGGCCGTGGCAGCGCTGGCGAGTGCGCTGGCATCCAAGCTTGGCAAGGTGAAGGACGCGCCTCGGAGAGCATGTCTGCGCAG
>CAZEWA010000520.1:0-2551 GCA_964515685.1 uncultured Polyangiales bacterium
ACGTTCGGTGTTGGAGGCGAGCGAGAACAACATGAATGCAGGGGACGTTCCCGTGTGCGTGGCCCGCTGTGTGCGCGTCACTGTGACCGCAGGCTCATTGTACGCGTAGGTCACCGAGCGAGACGCAGGCGCGCGGCTGAAACCGAGCTTTTGCAGCGCGCCAGTGGACGTGCATAGCGCGAGTGTAAGAGTTGCGGGAAAGCGCTCGAGCAGAGCTTCCTTTTGTTTGACGTTGGGCTTCTTGCCTGTGGTGTCGAGCGCGATCAGTGCGCCCTCGAAGGCCGCATTGCGCCATGCCAGGTAGCCCTGCGGGGTTTGCGGGGCCAAGACATCGAGAACTTCGCCGCTTTCGCTTGCGCCCGTTTCGAAGGGCACTGCGTTGAACGTCTTGGGCCAAGCTTCAGTGCTTTCTACGAGTTCGCCTTCGACCCAGCTCTCTGCGCGCCCGAGGTAACTCATGTTTCGTATAAGCTCGCTGAGCAGGCTGCGCTGCGCGGGATCGAGCTCCACGTCCCAGGCAACCCAGATGGCATTTTCGCCCTCTGAACGCTCGACGACGGAAAATGCATCGAACACCTTGGTCGTAACTGGCTCGCCCGTGTTCTTGTCGAGGCTGCCGAGTGGCATGTAGTGGCGCGTGTGAGTTCGCGTGGTGGCGGGGAGCGCATAGCGCGGCAGCACGTTGCACAGCTTTTCGATCAAGGCCGCCGCTTGTTCGGGCGGAGCACCATCCGGCCAGCCGAGTTTGGTGTAGCCTGTGGCGAGCAGCGCGCGCACGAGTCGAAACGGGCTCGGCGGCCATTCCACGAGCCCCTCGTTCACATGGTGGTACCAGGGCGTGGCTTGGTAGTGGCCAGATAGGAGGCGAAAGCGCGCGACGACACAGGTCATTTGCCTTTGCCTTTGGCGGGCTTTTCCGCGGGCTCGGGCTTGTCGTTGGCCTTCCAAGCCACGGTCTGCACGCCCTTGAACTGCGCTTTGTTCTTGGCAATCAGCTCGCGCAGCGATGCCTCGAGTTCCGAGGTCGTGGGTAGCGAGAACACTTCAGGGCGCTTCACTTTGACCGTCTCGAGCTCAAGGTCGCAGGCGGTGCGAAAGCGCAGGCCGCGGTCGAGCAGCGCGCGCACTTTGTACAAGCCGAGCGTGATCAACAGCTCCGTGGCGTCTTCTCCCAGGCGGTAGCCGCGGATCTGCGCGAGATCGAGGTTGAAGTAGGCCACGATACGTTCGGCTGTGAATTCTTCGCGCTGGAAAGGCACGTTGCCGAAGCCACTCTTCGCAGGGCCGCTCGGGTCCACGTGGTCGTTCTTTACGCCGCCCGAGGCGACGGAGTTCGCTTCGTGGGCTTCGACGAATGCGGACAAGGCGCGCTCGAGGCGCAGCCGCCCGCCCGCTAGGTCCTTTTTTGCTAGAAAAACGCCGTGAATCAATGAATTCGGGTCGCGAGAAAACAGCGTGCTGACGAACTTTTTCCGATCTACAGGGCCCTTGGTGTCTGCGCCGATCTCGGACTTGAGCGCTTCCAGGACCGACTTGTCTTCGCCTTCCAAGATGTAGGGGCTGTTGATGCGGTGGGCTTCCTCGATAGAACCCGTGAGGTACTTCCCGTCCTGTTCCACGCGGATGTACGATAGGCCTTGAAGGGGCGCTGTGAGGTCTTGCGTTTCCTTGTCCCAGCACACGGCTTCGAGTCGATTGGCCATGCTCTGTGAGCTTTCGACGAGCACGTGCTGCACGCCGGTTCCATCTTGGAACGTAGCTGCGCCCAAGTCAGGAAAACCCGTGGGTTGGAATCGGTGGCCCTGCATGGGCTTCAACTCGGCTTCGATAAGGATCTTGGTGGCGCTTTCGAGGCTGCGATTGAGAGACATGGATTCTCCTGGAGCTAGGCTTGGGTGGATTCAGTTAGGGAAAGTTCAGAGTCGACATACTCAGGTGCGGCGGACTTCGGATCGAAACGTTCTGACGTGCGCTGTCCCGCGTAGATGGCAAGGGTGTCGAGGTCGCATGTCTTGACGGGCAAAAGCAGGGCGGCAAGCAAGCGCTCGCATTCTCTTGGAGACGGAGTCGGAGGGGTTCCGTGGGTGCGAAAACCTGCGTTCTTTAGCCGACGCTGGGCCGCTTCGGAGGCACGTTTACCCTGGCCTGCTGCGAGACCACGCAAGATGGCGGGGTCGAGTGTGGGATAGATCTCTTGTCGGTTTTTGGGCGGTGCGAGCCGCAGCGCGCTGCGGTAAAGCGCGTAAGGTCCGAGGACACTGGGCACGGCGAGGGGCGTAGACGTGCTGCCTTTTTGAGCGGACTCGGCACGCCGCGAGACGATGTTGCGCATTTCACTTTCCCAGTGCAGGGCCATCAAAGGCCACAGCAGCTCGAGAATGGCGTCGTCGTTCACCTGCCCCCTGACGAAAGCTTCCACGTCGGAAAGCGAGAGCGCGAGCTCATCGAGCGTGTGCAAACCCAGGGTTTGCTCACGGTGCAGCTCGCCACGGATGACATGGCGTTCGAGTGTCGCGCCCAAATCGTCGAGCAGATTCACGCCGCGAAATAC
>CAZEWA010000521.1:0-2533 GCA_964515685.1 uncultured Polyangiales bacterium
TCCATGATGATCGCGACGTGGTGGGGGAGTCGACTAAGCTCTACAAGTGACACAGCATCATGCGGTTATCACGACGAGTGGGGCTTCAGCAAGCGGCGTGGATGTTACACGCGCTCTCGGGTTGAAACTTGCAGCGCTGCTGGTTACCAGTGTGGGTCGAGGAAGGGCGGACGTAGCCGATGGCTGAGCGCGACTTATACGCGGATTTGGGCGTGAACAGGGGGGTCGGTAAGGACGAGATCAAGAAGGCCTACCGCAAGTTGGCACGTGAGCTCCACCCTGACCGAAATCCGGACAATCCCAAGGCGGAAGAGCATTTCAAGCGCGTCGCCTACGCAAACGACGTGCTTTCAGACGACCGAAAACGTGCGCTATATGACGAATTTGGCGAAGTCGGCCTGCGCGATGGCTTCGACGCAGACTCGGCGCGCGCCATGCGGAACGTGCGCTCGGGGGGCGGCGGTAGGCCGGGGGGAACAGGTTTCGGCTTCGAGGATATCTTCGGTGCCGCTGGGCAAGGCCGAGGCAAGCGCTCGGGCTTTGGTGGGACGCTCGAGGATTTGTTCGGTGGGAACATCGATGAATTATTTGGGCGCGGCGGTGGCGGCTTTGCAGGTCGCACCACGGGAGCTCCGCCACAGAGCAAGCTTCCCGATCAGGAGAGCGCGATCACTGTGTCGTTCTACGACGCGCTGACGGGGACGGAGAAAGAACTGACCGTGCTCGAGGCCGGGCAGGAGCGGAAGATCCGTGTGCGCATCCCGGCTGGCGTGAGCGATGGCGGCAAGGTTCGCTTGCGAGGACAAGGAGCGCGTCGGCCTGGTTTTGAGGCCGGGGACCTGGTGTTGACCGTCCACGTGGAAGAGCACGAGTTGTTCAAGCGCGAGGGCGATGACCTGCACCTGGAGTTGCCGGTCACGCTGTCTGAGGCGTGGAAGGGGGCGACCATCAAGATTCCGACCCCGATGGGCGAGGTAGCGCTCAAGTTGCCCCCGCGCTCGCAAGGCGGAGCCAAGCTGCGTCTGCGCGGCAAGGGCGTCGCCAAACGCGGCGGCGGGCACGGGGACCTGATGGTGCATGTGGCGCTGCGCCTGCCCGATGGACACGACTACCCAGCTATCACCGCGGCGCTCGAAGGCCTGGACGCGGCCTACGTCAACGATGTGCGCGCAGGCCTCAAGACCAAGGCCTGAGAAGGTGTTCCACACCCTCAACGCCGATAACAGGCAGTGTCCTGAAGTGAAGTCGAACCCAAGGGACTGAAGCCGGAGCGCTGCGTTCGCGCTCAAGCTGTCCGGCGTATTCTTGGAGGCGAGGGGAGGGGTCGAGAGGTTGGGGCGAGACCCGACTGAGGACTCAGGTCTCTCATGCGGCCGGGTTCCGGCGGCACTCGTTGGTTCCGGCGCCAGAGCTTCGCCGACGTGAGACAGCTGCACGCGACGATACGAGCGGGCTCTGCGTTGGAGACGATGCGGCCGTTTCACGTGAAACATGGGCATGAAGCGTAGTTCGCTCGCGTCCCATGCGGCGAAGGGAAGGCGCATCCTCACGGACCCAACTGCGCGCGCCGCCGGCTACCGGGTCAAGCTGGGTTAGGGCGAACCGAGGATGGGGCGCAACCAGGGAGGCTCCTCGCTTTGTCCCGGTGGCTCTGTCGCGGGGCGGCCGACCGTCGCTGACTCGAACCGTTCGCTGAGCATCGATGATCGTGCGCGCTGGAGCAGCTTCCATCGCGCGGCACCTCGGCTCTGGCTTGGGTTCGGGGTGCGCGCGAGCACGACCACGACGAGGCATTTCCGCAGTCGCGGCGCTGGCGGTCTCGATGTGGCCGAGTCGCAATGTGGCGCGAAGCCCGTGGGGGGTGAGCTTGGTGGTCTTACCCTTGGCTCGCATCCACTCGGATCGTTTCGCGTAAAGTCGATGGCGCTCGTGCGTCCAGAGCTGGGGGCCCGAGGTTACATCTGTGGGTTTCCATTGGGCTGGCTTCGGGGTCTGTTTCACGTGAAACACTTTGGGGCGCCCCGTATGCCTGCCGTGCGGACCCCGAGGTTCGATTTGACGGGCAGCATGGGGACTGGCTCCTGCTCGTTCGCCTCCTGGGCTTGGCTCGACCCCTGGCCGCTGTCGTGCGCGGTGCGAGGCGGTTCAAGTGAGCTCCCGTTCGAACCCGCTCCCGTCTCTAGCTGCAGGTTTCGATCCCGTCTCCCATCCCGCGTCTCTCATTGCCTCCCTCCCTCCCGCCACCGCCACGACCACCGTTGGGCTCGCAGGCTTTCCTTTCCCGGCCGTGCTTGCGCGTTTCACGTGAACCACGGGGGCGCTCTCCCGGAGCTGCGCCTCGCCGTCCTCACAATCGCCGGGGTCGTTTCACGTGAACCCAAAAAATCCGGGGCTTCCCTGGGCGAAGTCTTGCCGGGGTCCGAGGCAACTGCCTGACTGCTTCCGCTGGACCTTGCCTGCTTCCCATCTCCTGCCTGCGGTTCAGGTTCTCCCGGATGCCGAGGCTAGCCACTCGGACTCCGCTCCCTGGCAG
>CAZEWA010000522.1:0-2500 GCA_964515685.1 uncultured Polyangiales bacterium
GCGGTGGCGTTGCCCCCGTGTTGCTCGAGATAGGCGAGCGAGCTCTCTAGGTCCTGCGCGAGGATGCCGATGCTGTCCTGGTTGAGATGGGGTCTCACCACGATGCGCAGCGTGCGCACTTCTTCGGCGTCGGGAGGCATGGTGTAGGCGGACACTACCCAGC
The DNA here is from genome assembly GCA_964515685.1 of uncultured Polyangiales bacterium. Taxonomy (GTDB): domain Bacteria; phylum Myxococcota_A; class Polyangia; order Polyangiales; family DASUME01; genus DASUME01. The sequence goes on from CAZEWA010000522.1 coordinate 164, forward strand.
CGTGCTCACGCATCTTGTTGGAGATATCGAATTCGTTGAATCGCGTCACCTCGGGCTTGAGCGACAGGGCGACCACGGGCAGACGTTGCTGCTGATTCAGCATCACGAACTTTCCGGTCGCAAGCAGCCGATCGCGCAGCCACAGGGAGTTGTCGAGGGCATGCTGCATGATGCGCGTATAGCCTTCGCGGCCGAAGCGTAAGATCTGATAGTACTGCATCAGCACGGTGGCGGCGCCCTTGCTGAAGTTGAGCGTGGCCGTCGGCGCATCTCCGCCGAGATAGTTTACGTAGAACACCAGCTCCTCAGGAAAAAGCGCGCGGTCGCGAAACACCAACCAGCCGAGTCCTGGATACACTAGGCCGAATTTGTGTCCCGAGGTGTTGATGGATTGCACGCGGGGCAAGCGAAAGTCCCAGGCGTAGTCCGGATACAGAAACGGATTGACGAAGCCTCCCGAGGCCGCATCGATGTGCATGGGAATCGAGTGCCCGGTGCGCTCTTCGTAGGCGTCGAGCCAAGCGTGAATCGCCTCGATATCGTCGTCTTCCCCGGTGAACGTCTGGCCCGCAATCGCCACCACGCAGGTGGTGTTCTCGTCGACGAATTCGTGCAAGCGCTCAGCAGTGAGTCGGTAGTTTCCAGGCCTGAGTGGCACCACGTGCGGCTCGATGTCGAAGTAGCGCATGAATTTCTTCCACACGATCTGCACGTTGCCGCCGGTCACGAGATTCGGCCGCGTCGTGTCCTTGCCCAGGGCTTGCCTTTGGCTGCGCCAGTTCCATTTGTGCGCCAGGCCCGCCATCATGCATGCCTCCGAGGAGCCGATCGTGGCTTCCCCGTAGGGCTCGCTTCCAGTGGGTCCATGCCAAAGATCGTGCAACCAATGCACTACCTTCGATTCGGTGAGCTTGGTGTGCGGATACATGTCCGGGTCCGCAAAGTTCTTGTGCGCGTGGCGCAAGTACACCTCACGGAGTTCGGGTTCGCCGTAGGTGGTCACGAACGACGAGAGATTTAACTCGGGACTTGCGTCGGTCCAAGTCTCGCTGTTCACGATGGCCAAGGCACCGCGCGCGCTGAGACCACCCGTCGGGAAGCGTGCTGGAATTTCGGTGTTGAACTGGTCGTAAGGATTGTTTTCAACGCTGGGCGTGAGCTCTCGGCGGTCGATGGAATGAAGCATGGGAAACATGTCCTTTGTGATCATGCGAAACCAAAAACAGGTCGTTCACATCGCATTCATGCGAAAAGCGCGCCTCGACTCGATGTGTGGGAGGTTCCGGTTAGAGTGTGATGAAACAGCCAAGAGAAAGGCCGCTTCCATGTGCAGACTCTTCGGACTCAACGCGTCACCGTCGCGGATTCACGCAAAGTTTTGGCTGCTCGATGAGCCAGACAGTGTTGTCGTGCAGAGCCACAAAAACCCCGACGGCACAGGCTTGGGCTATTTCGATGCAGCCAAAAATCCCGTCATCGACAAAGAACCCTTGGCCGCTTTTGGCGACATCAGGTTCGCTCGCGCGGCAAAGCACGTCGCATCGACCGTCTTCGTCTCTCACATTCGACACGCGACCACGGGAGAGAAGACTGTAGAAAATTGTCACCCGTTCAGCTTGGATGGACGCATCTTCGCGCACAACGGTGTGCTTGGAGGGCTGCGAGAGCTCGAGAAACATTTGGGAGACGATCTGTCGCTCGTGCGTGGCCAGACCGATTCCGAACGCTATTTCGCCTTGATCAACAAGGAGATTCGAGCCCACCAGGGGGACGTCCGGGCGGGACTCGCGTCGGCCGTGCGCTGGGTTGTCGCAAATCTTCCCTTGGTTTCGATCAACTGCTTGCTCGCAACGTACGACGAACTGTGGGCGTTCCGGTATCCAGAGACCGACGGTCTCTTCGTGTTGGAACGGGAGTCCGGAGGTCGTAGCGGCAGGCATGCGCTGGCCCTAAAGAGTTCCAGGTTGCACGTACACTCCGAGCACCTTGCGCACCGCCGCTGTGTCGTAGTGGCAAGCGAGCCGCTCGACGATCGCGCCGATTGGCGCGCCCTGCGCTCGGGTGAGCTGCTGCGCATCGATGCCGATCAGCAGGTCTCTTCGAGCCTGCTGATCGATGCGAAGCCTAAGCCGATGGCCGCCGCTTCCTACCTGTGACCCGCGCGTCGCTCCCACGGAGTGGTTCGCCAGCGTGTCGAAGGGGATGGACCTGCGCCAATGAATAGTCGAGTATCGCTTGATGCTCAAAGTCCTCCTTCCTACTTTGATGATTGGCGCAAGCCTGCTGTTCACGCCCTCGGCTCGAGCGTGCACTTGCTCCGCTATGGCTGAAGACGCA
>CAZEWA010000523.1:0-2480 GCA_964515685.1 uncultured Polyangiales bacterium
CCGACGAAATGCGGTGCAGGTCCGCGACCCAGAACTTCTCGGACAGATTCTTGCCGGCGATGAGTCCGAATCGAACTTCGTCGGATTTGAGATCGAGCAGGTAATTTCGGGTCGTCCCGTCTTTCAAACGACCGCTGACCACCATCGCGCGATCGTGGTCGACAAGTCGCAACTCGATGTCCCCTACCAACAACTCGAGATTGCCTGCCAGATGCGTCGGGCTCGGGTCCTTGGCTCGCGGATCGAGACTCCACAACTCGATTCCTGGCCTATCGAAAGATTGGGAAGCCGTAACTCCGTAGCAAATATCCCAGGCCTGAGCGCACACCAGGCGCACTACACGTTGATTGCCAGGCAACTCACCGCCGATGTCGAATGTCCGCACGCGTCCATCGACCACATCAAGCGTCGATGCCTGGGCCGCCCCGCGCGCATCTTCACGCACCACGTACACACGGTCTCGCAGCCTATCCACCACGAGGTGACCGTTGTTTTCGGCGTCCAAACTGCGCACGCCTCCAGCGAGCTTCGCAATCTTGACGGGCGTAGCTGGTTCTGCACCGGAGACATCGCCAAACCAGAGATCACTGTGGCCGTCTTGCCCGTCTGTGACCACGATGAAGAGGCCCTTCCCCGAAGGCGCCATCACAGGAGTGAGCGTATATCTCGCAGCGTCGGCTCCCCACGGCGTGGCGATGCCCGCCCGTTGCGTGACGGTGTCGGTTGTGGTTCGCGCGACAAATAGCTTGGCCGCGCTCTCGTAGCCGAGAGCGAGTCCATCACGCGAGCACACGGTTCTTTCGACCAAGTACGCGCCTGCTCGCTCCGTGAGCGTCAACGCGGGGAACGGCGTGTCCGCACTGAGATGTGAAACCAACACGTGACGCGGGTCGAGAACCCCTGCCTCGTCCTGGGCGTCTGGCCCTACGTTCATCTCGAACGCGAGCGTCGGTCGCTGTCCGCACGACACCCATTCTTCTCCCACGCCCGACACGCTGCTCTCTATGTCAGGGGAAATCTGCGCAGACACCGGTGCATTTGTCCCATTGAACTGATGCAAGAACAGGGCGGGAACCTTACTCAAACTGGCGCGGTATACTAAATGGTTAGGTGTCACGAAGCGCGCTGAGGACACGCGCTCACCAGCAAGCAGTGGACGATGCACTAGCGCTTTTGCCGACGGCTCGTTGTCGCCGTTGAACTCTTGCAGGAACAGGCTCTCACCACCGCTTTCCGTCGGCAGCTCGTCGTGCAGATACGCTAGGAGGAAGCGGCTTTCCGTCACAGTCAAATGCACAGCATCCTTCGCTTTGAACGACACTGCGCTGTGCGCGATGCGGCTTCTCCCTTGCAGCGCAAGCGGCCCTAATTTTGCGAGATCCACGGCGAATCCCTGTTCATGCTGCGCGTAGTACAGCACATGCGTCCCATCAGGTGAGAGGCGAGCATCTTCCACGTCCGAGGCGAGTGCGTCATCCGAAACGCGGTACGCATCACTGCCACTCGTCGACAAAAACCACAGACTCTTTCGCCCGCTTGGCTCCACATCCGTGACGAGGAAGGTGTGCCCCTCGGCCCAGATGAGCGGCAGCGCAGCATCGAATTTTGTCGCGTCTTCATCACCTTCAGAAGCGTCTCTATGGCCCGCATCTGGTGTGGCGCCGTCCAAATTGCAATCTGCAGCGCAACTCCCGTCCAAGTTCAAAGGATCTTGAGGACTCGACTTACCGGGATCATCGCCACAAGCGGATCCCATCGCCAAGACCATACCCACGGCAGCTACGCTGCGCGAAACGGAGGCTCTCGTCATCGCCATACCGCGAGCGTATCGCGGAAAAACCCGCAAAATCAAAGGGTGGGCAGAAGATCGCGGTTACACGGGGGTGACTGCGAGACGCACTGCGCTCAGCTCTCAGACGCACTTACTACGACGATAGTGTCAATCGGCACTGCATTCCAAATCGAAGGACACATCGTCGAGATAAGCCTAAAAATCAGACTGCAAAGACGTCACCGTCCGCACTAAAGCGCTTCCCTCTGCCATCCGTCGACACCGACGGCTTCTCGAACTCGCATGAGACGAAACTGCGCCGGTGTCTGCCCGGTCCAGCGTTTGAACGCGCGATGAAATGCACTTGCCTCCGAGAAGCCGAGACGCTCGGCAATATCTTTGAGCGGCACCTGGGTCTCGGAGAGCAGGTGGAATGCATGCTCTTTGCGCGCATTCTCGAGCAAACTGAAGAGTGTCGTTCCCTCCCGCGCTAGAAGCCTGCGCAGACTTCGTGCAGAGATGCCGAGGCGTTTGCTGAGCAGCTTCCGCCCGGGATCGCCGAACCCGCTTTCGTCTTCACGCAAGATAGCCCCTACGCGTAGGCGCAAGGGCTCGGCGCGTGCCTCACTCAAGAGCAAACCATCCGCCTGCTCCTTCAGGAGCCGCAGCACTCGCTCGTTGGCCAAAAGCTGAGGCCTATCGAGATACG
>CAZEWA010000524.1:0-2473 GCA_964515685.1 uncultured Polyangiales bacterium
AGACTTACTGGAGTATCTGCGCGGCCTGTGAGGAGAGCCTTGCGCAGCATAGTGCACGGCGTCGCCGTTTCCGCATATTTTATGCTCTCTATCGTGGTGGTAAGGCGTGGGCGCGACGGTCGTCATTGACGGGGACAACCGGTTTCGAAACTCCAGGCGATAGCAAGTGCGCACGCGTCGAAAACGGTCACGCAACGTGGACTCGCCCAGGGGCGTTCCCCTAACCGGTTGGCATTGTCCGTAAGGGCCGTTCGGCTATCGAGATAGCTCAGATACGGTGGTTTGACCCACTCAGATTCAACGCTAGATTGCTCGCGGAACAAAGGGAGGCGCGAGCGCCATGACCAAAACAGCGCCGATTCGAGCGAGCAGATTTCTCCGCATCGCGAACTTGTCTTTAGCCCTCGCCGTTCTGCACCTCGCGGCGTGCAACGACGACAACGTTGGAGATGAGGCGCGCGACATCATGATGCGCGGGGATGACGTCATGCGCGGGGACGACCTCATGGGAGGAGAGGGGGAGCCTGAAGTCGCGGATGCCTCTACGCTAGACTCATCTATTATCCCCGAGCCGGAGGCATTTGATGGAGTGGTCGAGAGCGTCGGCATGGGAAGAGCCGTGGGTGGTTTCCCAGTGCCTATTTGGTTGTACAGGGGCGGATGGGCGATCCACGGCACCGACGCCCCGCTCCCCAGCCAAGAAGAAGCCTTCGCACATTTTCGCCGAAATCCGGATTTATGGACCGAGTGGCGTAGAACCGGTTTCGGCGTGGAACTCAAAGGGAATGGGAATCAGAACTGGAACCTTCTCTATTACGACTACGAAGTAGGGCCGATTATGATCGGGAGCCGAATCACGGGCGTATACGGCGCTGAAAACAACGTTTACATCACCGCCAAATACAAGTTCGGCTACGACGGTACCTTCCAATACTGTGAGTACATCCCCCTCGCGAGAAGCGGTAAGCGTTCCTCCGGCGCTTACGAGATCGTGGACGGCTACGTCATCAGGATGGGCACAAGCAGGGTCTCATTTGTCCACGACCCCTTCAATCGTCCCAACACGCTCTGGATCGACGGGAGCCCTTACAAGCGCCTCAGCGAGTATGGAGATTTGAGTTGTCTATGAGGCAACAGGGCAGCGGTTTTCGGTGGGGCCGGAGCTTTGCTTGCCATGAAACCACAAGCGCGCTGCACACATGTCGTCAGCAATCGATAGATGAGCGACACAGGGCGGAGATGCCTTGTCGACACCGACCGGACCGAGAATCGTCTGGTGGACTTCGACGAATCGTAGGACCAGTGGGCAGTGTCGCGTCGACTGCTCCGGCGCAACCATGTGCACTCCATCGAAGCAAGGTCCGCGATGCGCCTCATGGCGGCTCTGCACCAGACAGAGCTGAGCGCCAGTTTGCTCGCGTACATCAAGGCACGTCAGGTTGGAGAGTACGTGCATCAGGCCGTCTCAGTCTACGCTGCGATCGAAGGAGCGGACGCCCTCGATGAGCTCGTGAAAGTCCTCAAGTTCCACAGTTAGCCCAAAGCTCGCTTGTCTGCAGGTGCATCGCTGCTCCAGCTCGGAGAGCGTGCCACGGTCGAGAGCGCGCTGACGGAGGAGAAGGCACCCGATGTCGTCAGCTCTCTCAATCAGCTTCTGCTCGAGAGCTGAGATCGGCGGTCGGCGGTCGGCCCGACGGACTGTAGGCCGACGGTTGAGCGCGTGCGGGCTGCGCAGCATGGGCTGCAGTCCAGTACAGCCGTCGCTCGGAACTATTTGAGGCCGTTGCGCCAGAGCAGGCGGTAGAAGTGCGTGCGGCCGACGCCAGCCGTCTGCGCGGCCGCACTGACATTGCCGTTGCGCGCTTGCGTCACCACCTCGAGGTACTCGCGCGCGACCGGACCGAGGGTCCGCTCGCGCACCTAATTGAGTGTTTCGCTGAGCTCTGTGTCGATGCTCATGGCGGAGATTCAGGCGAACCCGGCATGGCCTCATTCGTCCTCATCTTCGGCAACCGGATAGGCTCTCGTCACAACCGAAAGGTCCATCTCGACCATGCATTTTAGTAAGTCTTTGGGAAAAGCCACCGAGCGCGGCGCGCCGGCTGGCACAAAGACGCCAAACTCAATGCTGATCTGGGCGCCCTCGGCAGTGAGCCGGGCAATCCACTTGGAGGACGCTTTCAAGCGACTTCGTGCCCGCGCAAAGGCGTCGGCTGCAAGTTCCTCCTCGGCTAACGTCAGGGTAAAACCGTTGTCTTGCGCAACCCGTCCTAGAGGCGCCAACTAGCCTCGAATTTCTGAGGCGCGACGTAGGCTGCGCAAGCATCCAAGTCGAGTGTCTTTCCTGCTGCAACAAGTACGATGAGCATCGGCTAGCCTCTCTACTACGCCGCCTATTGCTCCGCACGGTACTTGAAGATTGAGCCCGAATGGGAAACTGTCTCAATGAAAGAAACGCGTCGTCTCGCGTCGA
>CAZEWA010000525.1:0-2461 GCA_964515685.1 uncultured Polyangiales bacterium
GGTGAAACCAGTATTCGGGAAACTCGCATTCCTGGTCGGATTCTGTTCGCCGTTACAAGGCAAGGCGCTTCACAGGAACTCGCATCGACTCGGCTCTGGAAACGCTTGTTCCGACTTCCTACCGGTGTACCCTGAAGCGCTTCCCGCTGGGTGTGCCCTAGTCTGCAGCCCTGGCGGTTTCGAGCGTGCCTTCCGACTCGTCCTCCAGGAGTGATTCACAGCGCGCAGGCCAGCCTTTGCCCTGGTTGACGTTCTGTTGGTAGTCAGCCTGGGCCTTCTTGCGATCGGCCTGGGCCTTTTCGTCGAACCACCAGGCGAGCTGATCGCAGCCATCGCCCTCGGGCAAGGCCGCCTGGGGCTTACAGTCCTTGCTGTCGGCCGGGCACTTGAGCCGCGCATGGAAATGGTCGTCGTGACCATGCCAGGGGCGAAGCTTGCGCAGCCAGCCGCGCGCGCTCGAATCGCTTTCCGACGCGCACAGCTCGCGTTTGATATGCGGATTGACGAACACGCGGTCCACACGCTCGTCCTCCACTGCGATTTCCAAGATCTTGCGAACGTAGGTCTTCCAGGCAGGCGAAATCTGCATACCTGCTTGCGTCTTCTCCAGAATGGAGCGCGCGGGCAGGCTGTCCCGCACATCCATGGCGAGCGACTCTTTGCGTGCCGACTTGGGATGCCAAAACCACACGTCTACGTCGAGACCGCTCTGGTGGCTCGAGTGGCCGCCATTGGATCGACCGCCACGGGGCTGGCTCAGGTCCCCCACCAACACAACTGACAGCTTCCGCGCGCGCACGCGCTTGCCGAGCCCTTGCACGAAGTTCACAAGCTCCGGGTGGCCGTAGTTACGCCCGCGGCTCGGGCGCATCACCTGATACCCCACCCCGTCGAGCGCGAGCGCAGTCGCGCCCTGCACGCAGCCGGCGGAGTAATCGCCGATGGCACGCGGCGCACCCGCCTTGGGGGCCTTGAACTGCGGCCATGGATTCTCTGCAGCGGGCAGCCCGAAAGCCACGGTCGCACAAAGCAGAACAGCGATGAACGCAAGGCCGCGAAACATCCCCACAGTATGCACGAGGCCGGGCGAACGCGGAAATCTCGCGCCGCGATTGAGTGCGACTATGTGCCGCCTTCGGGGCCGTTGTCGTGAGGGAGGCTGCCACGGGGCGAGCGCAGATACACGAAGGGTGTGTAGCGCAAGAAATTCGAGACGCGCGACGTGTACACATCCGCATAGCGCTCGGTTTGGTAGGCGAGACGACTTTTGTCGTTGCCTGCGCGCATCAAGGGCCCCCAACGCGTGCTGCCTAGCTCCGCGGCTTCCTTGGCGAGCTCGCCGATTTGTATATCGAGGGCCACGAGCTCTTGCCGGATGCTGTACATCTTCTGCTTCAGCTCGCGCGGCTTGTCTTCGACCTGTGGCCCGTAGCCGGCATCGAGACGCTGCAGCGCGAGACGCCACTGGGAGAAGCTGTGCTCGAGTTCGGACTTTTGGTCCATCATCGAGGCAAGCGTGACTTGCCGTTCTTTGAAGGCCTCGAGCGCAGACAGCTCGTTTTCGAGCTCACGCGTGACGAGCGCCGTGCGCCAGCGCAGCACGTTCTTGCTCACATGGACGTCGGCATACAGGTGGTCGCCTACGTACAAGATCTCTTCGCCCCTGAGCCCAAAGCACTGCTCCACTAAACGCGCGTTGCCGCCGAAGTACGCGCTTCCCTCCGTGAGCGGCCCAACCTGGGGCGTAAGCAGACCTTGTTCTTCATCGACGATGCGGAAGGCCTGGGACCTGAGCTCGAAAAAGTACGGCTTCTTGGCGCCGACGATCACCAAATCGAACAGCTCGCGAAACGTCATTCCGTTCGGCAAAAACGGATCGAGCACGTAGGACAACATCGCGCGCGTGTAGCTCCACTCGGAGTTGGTGATGAGCATCAGCTTCTTGCCTGCGTGCTTCATGTCGAGCAACGCAAGCGGCAGCTCTGGATCGAGATCCACGAAGCGCGACGGGTTCTTGACGATCTCCGCCTTGAGCACGCCTTCGGTATGGGTGGCGTCCACGGACTCGCGCACACGCGTGTAGAGCTCACTGTAGCTGTGGCCCGTGGCGAGCTTGCCGGCATCGAGCCGCTCCACGAGCTGCAGGTACAAGCAGGCTTCAGACAGGGCAAACCAGGTATCGAGAAAGACCCAGCGCGGCTCCGAGAGGTCGACGATGACCCGCGAATAGCGCTCACGCAGGCCCTCGACCCCAAGCATCGTGGTGCCGTGACAAGCTTGTTTGACGAACCCGAAGCGGTTGGGCTTCACCGCATTGCCGAGTTCTAGGTCGAGCACGAGTCCGGGCCGCACCAAATCCGGATCGAACGCGAGCCCAGCTACATCGAACCCGCGCGCCGCGAGCCTCGAGCGCGTATCCTCATAGGCCTGCTCTTCCCACTCGCGCGTGTGGTAATGGACC
>CAZEWA010000526.1:0-2453 GCA_964515685.1 uncultured Polyangiales bacterium
CCGAGTCTCCGCTACGTGGGCCGTGCGCTTTTGCGCCTACCCGAGTTCGCGCAACTACACGCCCTACTCGAGCGGAAAATCGAAGGATTCCCGGAAAAGGTGGCGCGCCCCCAAGCGCGAACCGGACGCGTTTCCGTCGCAGCGCCCTGAAATAGACTCGCCTTCTGGTGGTTGAGACATCGAGGCCTATTCAGGATTGTTGCTGTATGGGACCTCGCGTGTAGAATGCCGGACGGTTCGATGGCGATACCCACGAACAAAGCTTGGATGGCGACTGGCCTGGGGATTGTGCTGCTTGCGGCAACGGTCGCCCTTTGTCTGGCCTATACGAGCTTTCGTGAAGGGCCCAGCCTATCGCTGCGTGACCTCGAAGATAGCCAGACCGTGTTGATGAGCTGTGCCCGCGAAGAAGGGCCGCGCAGCAGCGCAGAGCTGCTTTGGTGCGCCGACAGCGATTCGCCCGCCTGCTCGCCTGCTCTTCCCATTTCCGGCCACCTGGAGCTCTCAGATTCGCCGCTGTTTGCCTTGTCTACCGTCCCCGGTTTCGGCTCGGACGACAGGAAGATTTCCGACCTGCCGCGCTGGCAGCGTCCTCCGCCCGAGGCGGGCCCCCCGAGCGGGATTGCCGTACGCCTCGAGCGACCTCCCCGCATCTGATGCGCTGACGCGAGCCTTCTAGGCTCTAGTAGTACCCTTGCCTCCTGCAGGAAGAGCGCGCCTTGGTGAAGGGCCGCTCACCCCCGCTTAATGCTCACATAAGGGCGTTCGGCAGGCCTCGTGACCAGGAGTCGGGACGCGCGCAGCCTCTGATTTTCCAAACCTTACGTCGACAAGTGGTTTCGAGTGCCGTGGTCTAGACCGTGGCTTGAGGAGAGAACATGAACAAGGGATCTGCAGTTGTGGCGATCATACTCGCCGCTGTAGCTGGCTTCGTTACAGGCCAGATTACAGCTAAAAAGGGCGGAGGCGAGATAGCCGACGCCAGCGGTGAGCACGCTGCTGAAGGCGCAGGCGCCGTCGCGGGTGTGCAAGAAGAAGACGCTCCCGAGCGCTTCAAGGTACCCGTCACGTCCGCGCAGCCCCAAAAGGGTCCGGCGGATGCACTGGCCACCATCGTGGTGTTCAGCGACTTCGAGTGCCCCTTCTGCGGTCGGGTCAACCCCACCCTGAAGCAGCTCGAGCAGGACTACGGCAACAAGGTCCGCATCGTCTGGCGTAACCAGCCGCTGCCCTTCCATCAGAACGCTGTCCCCGCTGCTGCCGCTGCCATGGAAGCGTTTGCGCAGGGCAAGGCCCCGAAGTTCTGGGCCATGCACGACAAGCTCTTCGACAACCGCTCGGCGCTCACGCAGCCCGACCTCGAGAAGTACGCTCAAGAGCTCGGCCTCGATGTGGCCAAGTTCAAGGCAGCTCTCGAGAGCAAGAAGCACGAACCCGGCATCAAGGCCGACCAGGAACTCGCCGCCGAAGTTGGCGCGCGCGGAACGCCGTCGTTCTTCATCAACGGCCGCCCGCTCAAGGGTGCGCAGCCCGTCGACAAGTTCAAAGAGATCATCGACGACGAGCTCAAGCGCGCCGACAAGCTCAAGGCGAAGGGCGTAAAGCCGGCCGCCCTGTACGCCACGCTGATGGCCAACGCGAGCGCCAAGGTCGCAGCTCCGGCACAGGATCGCCCTGCTGCTCCCGCCGCAGAAGACAAGACCATCTACAAGGTCCCAGTCAGCGCCAAGAACCCCCAGAAGGGCCCGAACGACGCCCTCGTCACCATCGTCATGTTCAGCGACTACCAGTGCCCCTTCTGCACGCGCGTAGAACCCACGATCACTGCACTGCTTCAGAAATACGGCAATGACCTGCGCGTCGTCTGGAAGGACAACCCCCTTCCCTTCCATCAGGAAGCCGGCCCCGCAGCTCAGCTCGCTCTCGAAGCATTCAGCCAGGGCGGCGCCAAGAAGTTCTGGGAAGCCCACGATATCCTGTTCCAGAACCAGCGCGCCCTTACCCGCGCAGACCTCGAGAACTACGGCAAGCAGCTTGGCCTCAACGCCAAGAAGGTCACGCAGGTCCTCGACAACAACACCTACAAGGCACAGATCGAAGAAGACCAGGCGCTGGCACGTGGCCTCGGCGCTTCGGGCACGCCCTCGTTCTTCATCAATGGTCGCAGCCTGCGCGGCGCGCAGCCGCAGCCTGCGTTCGAGAAGGTCATCGACGAAGAGCTCGCCAAGGCCAAGGCCAAGGTGGAAGCCGGCACGTCCAAGGCCAAGCTCTACGAGGAGATCATCAAGGACGGCGCGACCAAGCCGGCTGCTGCTCCGGCCGCCGCAGGCGAAGCCGCACCCGACGCAAACAAGATCTACGACATCGCTGTGCCCAAGGATGCACCCTTCAAGGGTGGCAAGAACGCCAAGGTCATCATCCAGGAGTTCAGCGACTTCCAGTGCCCCTTCTGC
>CAZEWA010000527.1:0-2417 GCA_964515685.1 uncultured Polyangiales bacterium
GCGGAGCTCATCCTTCTTGGCGGCCTCTCGCGCTCGGACGAGATCCCGCAGCGCCTCGTGCTCTGCATCGGGCACGAACACGGCGACAAGGTCACCGCTGCGGAACGCACGCGCGAGTTTCTCGGCGTCGCGCCGGTCGGTCTTGACGCGATCGCCGGCCTTGACGGGAACGAGCGAAGGAGCGATGACTTCGCAGTGCATTCCAAGCTTTGCGAGCTGCCAGTAGAGAACGTAACCGGTGGGCCCGGCCTCGTAGCAAACATGCACCGTGCTCAGGTCTCCGAGCTTCCTCAGCAAGCGCTCGACCGCTTCGGGCCGGTTGGGAATGACGCCCAGCGAACGAACGACGGCGCGTCCCTCGGCCACCGCGACAGAAATCGTTGCGGCATGGACATCCATGCCCACGTATCGGATATTCTTTCCCACGACCGGCTCCTTTCACATGTAGCTCTGCGTTCGGCTCCTCACAGTTCCGAGCGTAACCTACGGACAAGTGAAGCGAGTTGGTCGTTCCATAGTGACTAGGCGGCTAGCTGAACTCCCATGATCGATGCTTCCGAATTCCGGCGATTGGATCATTGAATCCTATGCTTTCATTGACGACCACCCTCGCGCACGGTTTCCTGATCTGCATCCCCTTCTCCCTCTTCGTGTTCGTGACGTTCTCTCGATGGCCCAGGCTCTGGCTGCATAGTCTTCCCCCCGACATCCAGCGACTGGCGGGCCCGAAAACGGCCTCCGAGGAAAGGAAAACCCGGTTTCTCCTAATTCCTTACCTCTTGATTCTTCCGGGGCTCTCGATTGCCTCGACGTTCTTCGGTGCCCACGCGGCGAGGGTCGACCTTTCCTTCTTCGGTGCAGTGATCCACCTCTACGGAATCTGGATCCTTGTCCATCTGTGGGATCTTCTGATCATTGATTTCGGATATGCACTCCTGATGAACCCGAAACGGCCTCCGATCACGGGAACCGCGGGTGCAAAGGGCTACCGTGACTTCGACTTCCATCTGCGTGCCTTCGCGCGGGCCGTCCCAATGAGCGCATTGTTCGTGCTTCCGAGCGCCCTGATCATCTCTCTCCTAGCCTGAGCACGTCTGCTTTGCCGGTTGCGTCATGTTCCGAGTGGAAGGCAATGCTGGCGGTCTAGATGAGGTCCCGTCAAGGCCACCTACAAGGGTTTTAATTTGACAGGGTTCCGCTAGCATTGTGCTGGTTTCTTTCACCGATGAAATCCCAATGTGAATCAGAGTTTCATCAACAGATGCTTGTTACCGACGGGCGAGCCCTTGATTTTACCGCAAGTGCAGATTCGAGCGCTCCAGAAGACCGAGCCGATGTGGATTTATGCAGGTCACGATCACTGAGCAAGGACGCCGCCTTACTAGCGAATGGATCGGACGAGCTTGCGCCCGCCGCTCATTCGCAGAGCGTTAGGCCGACCGGAAGATCCCGTCATGCAGCACCCGCAGATATATGGACTCGTCCGCATCGCCCGACTGGAGGGCGACCGCCCCGTCACAGGCACTCCAGGGGTTGTGCGACCACCGCGAGTTGGCGACATCGGTGCCGTTGTGCACGTGTACTCGGAGACGGCGTTTGCGATCGAGTGCGTTGATCCCGACGGCTACACCGTTTGGCTGGCAGATTTTGCGTTGAACGAGATCGAGCCTGTACTGCGGCGCTAACCTCGCGGTACCCTTCCAGCCCGCGCGGCCTAACAAGGGGTTCAGGGGGGGGTAGCGTAACCATCCGAACAAAGACATCGACGAACTACTCCCAGACCGCTGGACCGCCGCGTAGCCGCGGGCTCAGCCTGTTCTCAGGTTTCCGCGCAACTCAACCTGTTCGGACGGTTACGGCCCGGCGTCAGCGTGCAAGTAGTACGCAGCCACCAGCAGCGGCTATACTGCTTGGACACCACCGAAGCAGGTCTTGCAGCTGGACCCCCGCTTCGTTAGCGCGCCGCACATGAACGCCTCGCGATGGACGATTCTCCCAGGTCTGTCCCCAACGGGACCGAGTGGCGGCCTTTTGCCGGGCGAGGGATTCGTCGTGCGCTTCTTCCCGACCAGCCGACCAGCAATGAGTCGTGGACCGGCAACTTCGAGCCGGCTTTCGGTGGGCTGAGCGGCGTTTTCGCGCATCCCAACAACCGCCACGCATGACGGCTGCTCCGCAGTACGCGTTGCCGGAGGGGGCGGTCTAACAAAGAAAGGGTTCAAGGAGTTGAGCTGACAAGGCCCGCGGCTGTGCTTGCAGGAAGGTTTGTGGAAGGCAGCCCGGCGACTGCGTGGTAGTTTATCACGCAGCACCAGGCCGCTGCGCCACCAGTAACTACGCGGTCATCATCGAGTGAACTCTCGCGTGCTCGTGTCGAGGCGCGGGTCCGCTGAATAGTTTGCCTTGGTCCAACGCCG
>CAZEWA010000528.1:0-2382 GCA_964515685.1 uncultured Polyangiales bacterium
ACCTACCTCAGCTCGAAATATGCGCGCGCGACGCCCACACTTTCGTGCATCGCTCTAGGATCTGCGCCCGGCGTGCCTGACTCGGAGGGCAAGCTCATACGCGTGTAAACCGTTGTACAAGCACGGAAAGTCTTCTGGCCAGCAGCCATGCCGGCGTTCTGCCCTATGCCCTGCCCCGCGTCGCCTGGCATTTCGTGCATCTCGATCAACGCGATGCCATCGAACACGAAGGGGCTGACCGCGCCGGCTGACAGCTCATTACCGGGAAGGGACGTCTGTTCCCTCAACGGATAGCTCTCGCCCGTAAAGCCTTCGGGCCGCACCTGATACAACGACGAGTCGTTCAAGTAAGCGGGCAGCCCATAGGCGTCGCGGTAGTTCTGTCGAGACTGATCGGTCCAGCGCAGGTCGGCGCGCTCGATGAGTCCGTTGCCTCCGATGGCGCGTTCTGCGAGGTAGCTCTCCACGGCCACCAAGAAGCCTTCGCCCGCTCGACGCAATCGCTGCACCTGGCGGGTACTGCCCAATGCCCGGCTCTCGAACGTCGCGCTTTGCGCCGCAAACATCGCAAGCCCTCCGGTCATCATCACCACGAGCAGCACGATCAGGATAACGGACCCTTCCTGCTTTCGTCGCGCTTGCTGCTGGCGTTTACGTATGGCGTTCATGATCCGTCCTACAGGCCCATGTTGGGAAGAAAGATCTCCTGACGCAGACTGCGCACGCGGGCGCGCCGCAATTCTTTCTCAGCGACTTCCACCGGAAAGCCTAGGAGCGGACTCAGCGGGTCACTCGAGTCGCGATAGCTGCCACCCTGTGGGCGTGTCTCGACATCCTGTGCGCGCGCCGATAACACAATGCGCAGCGTGCGCAGCGCGCCCTGGAGGTCCTCCGTGTCCACCGCCTCGCCTGCGCTCGCCTTGTCGGTCAAGGTCCGCCACGTGTTGGGAGTCGCACCCGGCACGACACCATCCACTCTAAATTCCACGGCGTAATCGAGCACCAGCCGCTCCGAACCAGCCTTGACGGAACCATCTTGAGGATTGAGTTCACTGCGCACCAACGCCACGCGCTTGTCGGCGCCGCGCGCGCTCGATGTGACCTTGAGGCGCTTGAACGACTCGCCTTCCACAGGTTCCACCTGATAGCGGATCCACGAGAGCGGCGTGACCAAGGCCGTGGAGCGCTTGAAGCACACATCAGGCACAGACGAGGACAGCGTGATGGAGGGCAGCGTGGGGTCGGGGTTCACGGCCTCGACGCGACGAAAGAACACATGCCGATCGGACTCGATGCGCACCATGCGCCCGACAGGAAACGTGTCGTTGAATGCCGTCGTGCTGAAGGCCTCAGCGCCACTGGTGTCGCGTTCCACGAAATTTCGCCGAAAACTCTCGCGGTTGCCCTCGAATATCAGCTGATTGGAGGCCCCCTCGCTCGAGATCTTGAACACATCACCCGAGTGGAAGTTGCCGAACAACTCGAGCCTGTCTGCCCGCGTGAGATCAGAAGGCGCCGCCGAAGGCGCGAGCACGTTCGCTACAACGCTATTGTCGTGGCTGCCCTTGGCGAAGATTCGGGCCCCAAAGAGCCGACCGCCCAAAAGATCTGCAGAGGAGATCGTAGCCCCCACGATGCCCGCGCAGTTCGACAGTGAACGCGAATCGGCTGCAGCGAGAAAGCCTGCACGCGGTACATCGCGCTGCAGTTGATCCATCGCGGAGCGCAGGCTGCCCTGGGTTTCCGTGATGCGCATTTGCTCGTTGAATGTGCGCGAAGACACCGAGCCGAGGTGATAGGTTGCAAGCACGGTGACCAAGCCGGCGGTCATCGCGATCATGGCCTCTACCAGCGTGAATCCCGCTTGAGCTCTGTGGGGTCTGCGCCGCGTCATCGCCAGCGCACCAAGGTGGAAGCCATCACACTCTGGTAGAGATTTGGCGTGAATTTGCTGGAATCCGGTACATCATCGCATTTTTCGCCGCCATCTGCGCGGAGCAGCTCTGTCACGCCGGACACACCCCTGCGCGACCACCACACGCGCACATCCACTCGCAGTGCGTCGATGGCGTTATCGTTGGCTGGAACCGCGCCCCCTGTGGGCGTCCAGTAATGGGCGGGGCGCACGCGAACGTTGATGCAAAAGCGCGCACTCGAACCGGCCGGCACATCGCGTCCGTAGGCGTCGGCTGCGTAAGACAGCTTCGTCGACGAGCTCTCCTCCACCACAGGTGGAACGCGCCATTCGTCGAACGTCCCCGTCAAGTACTGCGTCGAGTCGTTGAACCCGCTTAGCCCAGGCGCACGCCAAAACAGCGCGTCGCGACGAATTCGGTCCATCCAAGTCTCGAGCACGTGGACTGCCACCGCCTGCTCTTGCGC
>CAZEWA010000529.1:0-2381 GCA_964515685.1 uncultured Polyangiales bacterium
CCGTGATAGCGGAGATGGTCAAGGCAGAGGGCACACCGCTCGCATTTGCGTTGCCCGCAGGCAGCTACGATGTGCTGGTGCAAGCGCCGGGGGCAGAAGGCTTACGTCTGTGTGGGGTCGCCTTGGCGCGTGGCACCACGCATGCGCTTTCCGCCCAGAGCTGCCGCCCCGTGGTGGCCGAAGCCGCTGCCGCAAAGAAAGGCTCGGAGGATGAGAGCGCGACACAGGCGAACGCGGAAGCACGTCCGATGAAGCTGCGCCTCGAGCGCTGGTTTTTGGAGGGGGGCGTGATCGTCAACGTTCCGGACTACGCAAGTCCTTACGCACAGACCCTGCAGCGGTTTGGCTACGACGGATCCAAGGATTCCGTGGTAGGGGCAGAAGGGGCTTTCGGCTGGGCGTTACACCGGAATCTCAGCCTAGTTTTGCACTACGACCGCCTGCAAACCGGCTCATTCGAACTGCAGCGCCGCGGCTCTGACGGAACGCCCAGCAACCAAACTTTCGACTGGGTGACGCGGGCTGCCATGGTGGGCGCTCGCGCGCGGCTACCGCTCATGCGCGAATGGGTCGCGCTCTACGCAGACACAGGGCTCGGGCTCGGTTTCGCGCGCGCTCAGTTCGGCGTCGACAGCAAGAACTACAAAGAAACGCACTATGGCCTGGCCCTCCGCGCGGCGATCGGCATCGCCGTCGGCATCGGGAGGTACGTCGGCACCTACACGAGCCTTGCCTATGTGCATGCGCGGATTCTCGAGAACGAGCTGGGTCAAACCAATGACGACGGCGGCTTTGTTTTTTCAACCGGCCTGCGTATTCGCGGCCTCAAGGGAGCCTGGTGATGACGACCCGTTCGAGCGGCCTGAGCTGTGCACTCCTACTGCTTCTCACCACACTGCTGGGCTGCGATTGGGCCGGCACGTGGCCTGAGCCCACCTTCGACCTCTGGTGTGGAAAGCAGCTCTGCGGTTGGCAAACGGATCGCGGCGATACCAAGCGCATCTCGACCTGGCACAACGAAGAGTACGCGCTCTCCTTGGTCGGAGACGACGTGCAGGTCTCCTATCTATCCGATGCGGCGCCTGTGCACTGCATGCCTCTCATGCTGACCGCCGACGTCGGCAACGAGGCGCAGCTCTCGTTGCTGCTCGACTTCAATGACGATGGCGAAATTGAGTATGAGCAGGCCATCACGACAGATGGCTGGTTGAGCCGGTACGTTCCTGTGTTCCCCCCCGCAGACTACAAGAACGTCCGCTACATCTTGCGCAAGACGGGAAAGGGGCATGCAGCATTCGCCCGGTTCCGGCTGGAGACAGTTTGGACACGCTGTCGCGCCGATACCGAACGAGTGCTCATCCAAGCAAACAGCGTGTGCACCACCGATGCCTCCTGCGCCTCGGGCCTGTGCGCTCTAGGCCGTTGCAGTGAGTGCGGCGTCAGCAGCGAAATGCCTGAGGAGAGCACGCAGGCGGAACCATTCATGTGCGAAGAGGGCGCGGAGTGCGCGAGCGACGAACAATGTGAGGTCGGCATTTGCAGCGGCGGCCTATGCCAGAGCTGCACGCTCGACGGCTCATGCCCAGCGTTCGCGCGCTGCGACAGCGACGAGCAATGTCAGAGCGGCGCATGCCTGCCGCGCCTCAGCTTCTCCGATGTACAAGAGGCCACCGCCTGCCTGCGCTGCAGCTCCGACATCGAATGTGGCGGCAAGTGCGTGAAGGGCGCGTGCGAGACCTGCTCGCTCGACCCCTACCCCAAGCAGTGCGCAGAGTGCGCGAGCGACGCGCAGTGCGAGTCGGGGCACTGCACGTTCGGCGTGTGCTCGAGCTGCGTCGATGATGCGCAATGTGGAGAGGGCGAGCGCTGTCGCTTCACGGACCGCTTCGATGTGGGCAAGCGCGAATGCACTTCGGATCTACCCAAGAGCTTGCCGCGCGCTGCACTGTGCGAAGCGGACGCGGAGTGCGAGAAGGGCCTGACCTGTGGCGCCGGCAAGGGAGAACCCAAGCGCTGCGGCATCGCCTGCGAACTCGCCCCTCGCGTGTGCGGCGCAAAGCAGATCTGCACGCGACCCGGACTCAGCGAAATCGAGGGCTTTGTGCGCTACCCGCAGTACGCGCTCGCTGCCTTCGCAGAGACAGAAGGCCGCATCGCCACCTGCCACGATCGACTCTGGGATGAGGATGCGCAGAGTAAGGTCGCTTGCACCTTCCATGCGGAATGCTCCCCCGGGGCCTGCTGCGATGGCGTCTGCGTCGCAAGCGAAGTGGCCACGCCTGACTACCGGACGGGCGGCTGTGGTCCTGCTTTGCCAAGCTGGTATGTCGAGTGAGTCATGCGAGCACGGAGCAAAGCTACCTACGCTACGGGCCTGCCCT
>CAZEWA010000530.1:0-2372 GCA_964515685.1 uncultured Polyangiales bacterium
GTGAGTCGCTTCGAGCGCAAGATCGGCGCCGCCATGGCCGCCGTCGCGCTGATGCCGCTCATCGGTGCGTTGGTGTTGGGTCAGAGCGTATTGCGTGAAGCCTATGCCGTCGGCGTCAACGCTCAGGTCGGCGCCGAAATCGAGCGCGGGCTCTCACTCTACAATACCCACTTCAGCGCCCTACGCGCAGACGCGGAACGCACAGCCGATGCAGTCGCCCACGACGTCTCGCTGAACCTCGCATTTTCTGCCCCGACAACGCCCGACGACGACGCGCTCGAGGCGCTTCTGCAAGCCCTACTCGAGCGCTACAAGAACCTGGTTCGACTCGAGCTGCTGCAGGGCGAGCATACGTACGTAGCGGAGCGCTCGGGCCTCGACCTGAGTACGCTGCGACTCCTTGCCTTGGAGCAGCCCCTGGCCACTGCGCCGAACGTCCGCGTGCGGTCCATCATCGGCACCGACGCCCAGGCCTTCGGCGACTACCAGCGGGCAGGCGAAGTCAGTGAAGTGTTTCGCACGCTCGAGCACGGCTCTGAGTACGTTTCCGGCTTCTACCTTGCGGTCTACATCGCGCTGCTGATGAGCGTTATCATGGTGGCCCTCGCCGTCGGCCTCACGCTCTCGCGCCGCGTGACTCGGCGGGTGAGTGAGCTTGCGGAGGCAACCCATCGCTTGGGTGCAGGCGACCTTTCAGTCAGCGTACCGGTGGAAGCTGCCGACGAAGTCTCCGATCTCACGCGCGCCTTCAACAACATGGTGCGCGACATGCGGGAGTCGCGAGCGCGCATCGAGTACCTATCTCGCATCGGCGCCTGGCAGGAGTTTGCACGCAGGCTCGCCCACGAGATCAAAAACCCGCTCACGCCCATCCAGCTCGCCGTGCAAGAAGTGCATCGCAGCTACAAGGGCGACGACGCTCGCTTCCGGCGCACCCTCGAAGATGCGCGCGCCATCGTGCAAGAAGAGATCGCCACGCTGCGCCGGTTGGTCGGAGAGTTCAGCGAGTTCGCGCGACTGCCCGAAGCCCATTTAGCCCCCGCAGATCTCGGAGTATTCGTGCGGGAAGCGGTGGACGCTCCGTTCCGCGGGGACGAAGCGCTCGACGACGACGCCACACCCGTTGTGCTTTCCGCCGAGATTGCCCCCGGCGCCATTCCCGTGGAGATCGACGGCATGCTGCTGAAGCGCTGCCTCGACAACCTCGTGCGCAACGCGTCGCAGGCCTTGCGCGAAGAGCGAGTTCCGGAGGGGCGCGTCATCGTCGCCGCACGCGCTGCTGGAGAGCACGCGCTTCTCGAAGTGCGCGACAACGGCCCGGGCATTCCTGAAGACGCATGGGAGCGCGTGTTCGACCCGTACTACACTACCAAGAGTGAAGGGACGGGCTTGGGCTTGGCAATCGTGAAGAAAATCGTACTCGAACACGGCGGTGAGATTCATTGCGGGCGCTCACAAGAAGGCGGTGCCCGCGTAGAGATTCGGCTGCCCATGCACAAGCACGCGCGCAACAGTGAGACGCGCCTGTGAAAGCCCTCGCGCAAAAAGCCCTGACGCTGCTGGTATTTGGCGGCCTGCTCGTGTGGATGTTCTCGGGTCGCTTCGCGCACTCGCCACTCATGGACGAGCCGGCCCCCGACTTCGTGCTGCCCGTGGTGCTGGGCGAAGGTGCGAGCGAGGGCGACCGCCTGCGCTTGTCCGACCTCAAAGGCCAGGTGGTCGTGCTCGATTTTTGGGCGAGCTGGTGCGGCCCGTGCCGGGAGATCGTTCCCGACTTGAGCGCCTTGGCCGAGAAGTTCGCAGACCGAGATGTGCGCTTCATAGGTATCAATAGCGAAGCTATTGCGCCGCCGACCTACGAGGCCATCGGCGCAGCCTGGGGCTTCAAGTACCCTATCCTTAAAGATGGACAGGCCCGGGCGCACCTCGCCTACAAAATCAACGCTTTCCCGAGCTTATTCGTGCTGGATAGGCAGGGAATCGTGCGGTATGCGGTGGCTGGGGTGCCCACGCGGGCCCGAATCGAACGCGAAATCACAAGTCTTCTTGAGTAGTTATCCATGAGTCTCTTGACGGCGAGGTACCGCGTGCTTAGATTCGGCGCGCGCGCGGCAGTGGATCTGCGCCGATACACTTGTTTGAACAGCCCTTGTCGAAACGCGCGCGTGCACCGGTTGGAAGCGGCTACTGATTCCCCGCGCACGTGGTGATGGAGGTACGGTGCAGCCCGTCCTGCCCTCGGATCCGGTAGAAGAACGTGTCAACCGCTTCCACGAACTGGTGTCGAAGGCCGACCCTGAGGTCCTGGCCCGATTCAACCAGCGCTTCGATATGTCGTGGATTTACCACGACAGCGCTATCGAGGGAGTGGT
>CAZEWA010000531.1:0-2364 GCA_964515685.1 uncultured Polyangiales bacterium
CGGTTCGCGAAGGCGGCAAGACGGTCGGCGCAGGCGTCGTCACCAAGATCCTCGAATAACTTGAGTGCACGTAAGCGCATAACGCTCGCATGCGAACTGTGCGGCGCACGAAACTACAAGACGACCAAGAGTCCCCAGGCAAAGCCGGGCGAGCGACTTCACCTGAAGAAGTTTTGTCCGGCCTGCAAGCAGCACACCGAGCACAGTGAAACGAAGTAAGGGGCGGGGACGCTCGGTTTCTTTTTAGGTCAGTAGCTCCAACGGTAGAGCAGCGGATTCCAAATCCGCGGGTTGTGGGTTCGAATCCCTCCTGGCCTGCCACACGAATGAGAAGACCATGAGCGAAGAGACCCTCGACAAGGAAGAAAGCGCCGATGACACCACCGGGGGGGACGATCCTCTTGCGGTGTCCGATTCTGGCGAGCCTACAGAGGAAGAGCTCAGCGCCGGCAAGAAGACGCTCGGCGTAGAGCGTTGGGTACAGCTAGCCTTCATGGCTGTAGCCCTGATTTTGGTCTGGCTGTACGACCATCTAATCAACGCTGTCTGGTACCTGTTCACGGATCCCAACGAGTCCATCGTGACTGCTGGGTCTGTCTTCGCAGGTATCGTGACATCATTGATTCTCTATCGTCACAAGCCGACTTACACGCTCACCCATGAGGTAGCTGAGGAACTCAGCAAGGTAGCCTGGCCGACCCGCAAGGAAACCTCCTCCTCGACCGTGGTGGTCGTGGTGGTCTCGATGATTGCAGCCTTCGTGCTGTTCCTATTCGACACCGTTTGGGCCGCGGTGACGGACATCGTCTACAAGGTGTGATCGTGACCTTCGAGACCCAGAGTAATACAGAGCCCGATGAAGAGCAGTCTCCTGAGGAGAATGCCACTGGTTCTGAACCCGAGGCCGTAAGCGCAAAAAAAATGCGCTGGTACGTCGTTCAGGCGTATTCCGGCTATGAAAACAAGGTGAAGGCCTCTCTGGAAGAGCGCATTCGCCAGCACAACATGCAGGCGGAATTCGGAGAGATCCTCATTCCGCGTGAGCAGGTAACGGAGACCCGGGGGACCGCCAAGCGCGTAACCTCGCGGACCTTCTACCCTGGCTACATGTTCGTGCAGATGGCTCTCTCGGACGAGAGCTGGCATTTGGTCAAGGACACGCCCAAGGTCAGCGGCTTCGTTGGTGGTCGCTACCCGACGGCGGTTCCCGCACCTCAGATCAACCTGGTGGCGCAGCAAGTCGCCGACGGGGCAGCCAAGCCGAAGCCACGCGTTGTCTTCGAGCAGGGCGACCATGTGAGGGTTGTCGAGGGGGCATTCGCGAACTTCACGGGCACGATCGAAGAGGTCAAGCCCGAGAAGCAGAAGGTTCGCGTACTGGTATCGATTTTCGGCCGAGCCACTCCTGTGGAGCTCGACTACGCACAGGTTGAAAAAACCGTTTGACGACGCGCGGAACTGAGTCAACTTCCGGCACCCCGCGCGGTGGGTGCTCTTTTTGCTAGTGTGGTGGTCTCTCGCCGACTGAAGCCGAAGACGCTCCCCAATAAGGCAGAGCTTTCGCGGGCATAGATTCCATCGCCCCGACGCAAGGTACGAAGCCATGAAGAAGGTTACTGGTCAGATTAAGCTCCAGCTTCCTGCGGGCAAGGCAAACCCGTCTCCGCCAGTTGGTCCCGCATTGGGCCAGCACGGCGTGAACATCATGGGCTTTTGCAAGGAATTCAACGCAAAGACCCTGCCCCAGGCAGGCATGATCATCCCCGTGGTGATCACGGTGTATTCCGATCGCTCGTTCACCTTCATCACGAAGACGCCGCCTGCGGCGATTCTGATCAAGAAGGAGCTCGGTCTCAAGATCGAGGGTAAGCCGGGCAGCGGTTCGAAGCGTCCCAACAAAGACAAGGTTGGTCAGATCAGCCTTGCCCAGATCCAGAAGCTCGCCGAGCTCAAGATCCAGGACACCAATGCCGGCTCCATCGAGGCTGCTGTCCGCTCTATCGCGGGCACGGCGCGCTCCATGGGCGTCGACGTCATCGACTGATTTCCCATCTGTCTAACCGGGGGGTGGCTCACTCCTCGGGTCTTCGCTGGGCTGTGCGAAAGCGCGACTCGGCCTGTCTCCTGAGAGGTGCTCGGCACTTCACTCATCCAACCGAGAAACGGTGGCTGAGTCGAATCGTAGACGAGAGAAGACAAGGAAGCCGCCTGAGCCGCAGGCAGCTGCCAAACGAGCAAAAGCTTTCGGAACCCGATCCGAAGAATGTTTCTCCACACCGCCAACGGGTCACTGGCGGGAGGCTGCGCTGAAGGGCGCAACCACCAGGAGGGTGAATGAGGAAGAGAGGAAAGAAGCATACCGAG
>CAZEWA010000532.1:0-2347 GCA_964515685.1 uncultured Polyangiales bacterium
AGGCCGCTCACCACTACCGCCATCAGCCGCGCCTCAGCACCAGGCAAAAAGCCCTACAGAAGGGCGCTGGCCCGCGCATCCTCGAAATCGCATGGAAGGCCCAGCTCCGCTTGCATCGTCGCTACGGACGACTCAAGGAGAATCCTCGATTTCGTTATGCGGTTTCGACCCGCGAGCCTAGTGCGAGGAAGCTCCCGACGGATCATGAGCATGAGGCGAGCTCCGCTCGACCCTCGGATATCAGCATGATCAACCGTCGCGATGCCCAACTCGACCGATGCCTCGTCCCGTTCCAACTCGAGAAAGCAGACCCAGAGGAGACGAACAAGATGCGCCTCGACAAGACTTGACAGGTCGTTCCATATCAACGAAGCAGGGATTCAGCTGTAAGGCCCGCTTCGAACGTCGCAGGCTGCACAACCGCGGGCCTTGTCGGCTGCAACCCCTTGTTAGGCCTCGGTCTGGGCACGGTAGAGCACCAGCCCGTTCTCGGATTTCACGACTGCTGCGTCTTCGAAGCCGGCACCTATGAGCGCGTTCAGCTGTTCCTGCTCAGTCATGTAGAGTGCTGCCGCCGGCCAGCTATCGTCCTTCGGCGTGTGGTCGCAGACGAAAATCGTCGCAGCGGGCGCCGCTAGACGACGCATTCGGGAATAGAGCATTGGGACGTGTCGCTTGTGCCGCACCTCGTGGACCGACTGCATCGCAAGAATGCTGTCGAACGGCGGTGACGCTTGAGCGAACCACGAGTCGGCCCTGAAGTCGCCAAGGACGAAGCGCGCGGCGGAAAATCCCGCCACGTTCTCGCGGGACATCGCGAGCATCGGCTCAGAGAAGTCGATGAGGACGTACTCGCGGACGGCGGCGCATCGCTCCAAGACGCAGCGTGCGAGTAGCCCCGGGCCCGAACCGAGTTCGAGTACTCGGCGGCCACCGAACGCCGCAACGTGTTCTGCAATCAGCTCACGGAACCCGGCGCGCCACGGCCGCTTCCGGTCGGCGGCGAGTACCCATGCCGCAGCGCCGACCGTGCTCTGAAGGTCCTCCCCGTAAGGGACTTCTTGCTCGAGATCGGGATTGGACATGCGCCGCCTGCGCTTCTGGTGAGGGATGTAGGCCTAACGAAGCGGGGGTTCAGCTGCAAGGCCCATCCGTAAGGTGTTCAAGCAGTATAACCACGGCTCGGTGGCTGCGTGCTACCAGTACGCAGACGCCGCGACGCTTTCCACTGACGCAGCCGCGCGTCACAGGGGCCTTGTCAGATGTAACCCCTTGTTAGGCCGGGTTCCTCTTGGCGTGGCGCTGAAACAGGGTGCGAAGCTTCTCGGGAACACCGAAGGCATCCTTGACCTGACGGTTGTCGTCCAAGGCTTGCATGAGTCGTGCGATCTGCGGCGTGGAGAGCGCAGGAACTCGCTCCAGCAGACCGACATTTCGTTTGGCCTGCTCCCAGCTATTCGAAACAACCATGCGCTCGACAACCGCTTCCGCCATCCGCGCGCTGGAGCGAGAGTTCGCAAGCAGTACCTCGAACATCCGCTCCGCGACGATGGCGACCGTTACCCCCTTGGTCTGAATTCCCTGATACTTACCCATAAAACCGTGAGGGTCTGCTCCAGCTCGCAGCGGCAGGATGAGCTTGCCTCGTCCGATGGCGACGCCGACCTCTTGGTCGCACCACCTGCTCTCAACGAACCCCGGCTCCACGATGGCGGCGAGCGCGTCCATTGTGCGCAACGCGCTCTCGATCTCACCTTGCCATTCGCGAGTCGGCTCGATGTCGTCGTGCGCGACGAATGCCGCCACTTGATACCGCGCCAACGCCTCTTTTAGGGCATGCGCTTTCTCTTTGTTCGACGCCAAATGGCTGATAAACAGCCGAAAGAATCCTGGCTGCCAGAACGACGGTATCGCCTCTTCGCCCTGGCCCGGCTCAGACGCCGGTACCGGCGCGCGCACCTCGTCTGTGAGCACTGGGCTCACGACTACAGCGGTGATGCGATTGCCCGCCTCTGCGCGAGTGAATTGGCTTACGCGTGACAGAATCGACTGTTCAAGCTCGTCTCTCTTGCTATCGACCGCGACGTAGACCCCCACCGGAATCTCCAACATCAGAGTGAAGAAGGTGGTTCCGTCGTTCCAGTTGTCGTAGCCGGTTTCCACCAGGCTTGCTGAGCTGCGTTCAAGGACATCTGCTTCAGCCACGGCACCACTGATCCGGGCGATCTGTGCTGCTGTCGCGGCAAATGATTTAGCTCGATCGGCAAAGGTGGTCATTCTCTCGTTCTCGGCCTAGTCACTATGGAACGACCGGCTCGCTTCACTGTTCCGTAGGTTACGCTCGGAA
>CAZEWA010000533.1:0-748 GCA_964515685.1 uncultured Polyangiales bacterium
AGGAGATCCTCGGGCTCAATAGTGTGGACGAGCTCGCTCCCTATCAACCGCTGAACGAGATGGGACTAGACTCGCTTTTGGCCATCGACGTCACCCGAGCCCTCGAGGTGAATTTGGGCTCTCGCTTGCCGGTAGACTTGTTGCTCAGGGCCCCCTCGGTCGAAGACATCGTTGACTATATCGATCAGCAGGTCGCGTGAAGCGTAGCGCGCTTGAATGTGAAATGAGGCTGTCCATGAATCCAGCAAGGGATGCTCCGATCGTCTTCATGTTTTCCGGACAGGGCTCCCAATACTATGGAATGGGCTGCCATCTGCGTGCAGAGCATCCAGCCTTCGCCCAGCAACTCAAGCAGCTCGACCAGGTGGCTCAAGAACAGCTTGGATACTCGCTCCTCGATATCCTTTACGCTCCCGGACCGGCCGATCGGCCGTTCGATCGACTGCTGCACAGCAGTCCTTCGATCTTGATGATCGAGCTTGCTCTGGCTCAGGTTCTGATCGACTGCAACGTCAGACCCAACTACGTGCTCGGAACCAGCCTCGGCGAGTTTGCTGCGGCGGCCGTAGCCGGCGCCGCAGCAAGCGCTCTGGTCTTGCAGACCGTCATCGCCCAATCACAGCTCGCTGAGCAACACTGTCCAAGCGGCGGACTCGTTTCCATTCTCCATAGCCCAGCGCTCGTCAAGGAACCATGGTGGAACGAGCACTGCGAAGTCGCAGCGATCAACTCGGACGACCATTTCGTG
>CAZEWA010000533.1:758-2343 GCA_964515685.1 uncultured Polyangiales bacterium
GGAACGGACACCGAACTGACCACACTCTCAGACGCGCTGCACGCGCGTGACATCATCCACCAACGACTGCCCGTTCGCTATCCGTTTCACAGCTCCCTGCTAGCCACGTCCGACGCGCTCACCTACGCGGAGTATCTCAGGCACCTACGCTTCGGCAACTTCTCAGTTCCACTGGTTTCCTGTGTGACTGGCCAGATCATGCACGAGGTCCCACCGGGCTACTGGTGGCGAGTAGTCCGCGAACCCATCTGCTTTCCGCAGGCCATCGCGGCCATCGAGAACACATGCGAATCCCCGATCTATCTCGACCTGGGCCCATCGGGCTCACTGGCAGCAACCCTGGTCCGCACGCTCGGCAGAAGTGCGCGAAGCCGCATTCACACCCTCATGAGTCCTTTTCAATCCAACGCTCGGAGCTTCGCCGACGTCCTGCGCGCCTGCAGCAGGAAGTGATAGGTCGGCATCGCGCGCTCGTGCTGTCAATCGAGAGCCGGTGACGCGACCGTAGGCTTGTCGAGCTCCCGCACGCGGCGCACTTCGAGCAAAAGTGTGGTCATAGCGGTTGTCACGACGGCCATGATCACCATCGCCGTGAAGAGAGCAGGCTGAATCAGACCGCCCTCGAGACCGAT
The DNA here is from genome assembly GCA_964515685.1 of uncultured Polyangiales bacterium. GTDB lineage: Bacteria > Myxococcota_A > Polyangia > Polyangiales > DASUME01 > DASUME01. Next base: position 1,391 of record CAZEWA010000533.1, read on the forward strand.
GTTGAGCACAATGAGCTCCATGAGGCCGCGGGTGCTCATAGAATACCCAACGACAGGAAATCATCGTGACTTTGCCCTGAGAACCTGGCGCCAAGATAGCAAGCGCCCACCTTTCCGATGACGGCGCGCCGATAACGGCCAAGAGAACGGAGAAGAGGTATTGGGTGTCGATTAATCCCAGCATTGTGTTGAGTCCGGAACACACAAAGAAATGCCGGCACCAATACGATGTTTATCAGCGGCAGCAGCTGTCTCTCGATGACAGCCGCGAAGCAGCCGCGTGGCACCGCCAGGCCCAGCACAAAAGCTCCGAAAACGACGTAAATTTTTACTGCGCTCGTCAAGCACGTTCAACACTCATTCCGTATCCGTCCTGTCATCCCCGTCATAGCCTCGTATCTCCAAGTCTCTTAGAAATCCTCTCGGAGGTGCAGGAGTGCCGAGGGGAAAGATAGAAGCGACTGCGGAGCAGTGGCAGGACCGCGTGCATCGTTGGAAGGCCAGCGGGCTCAGTGCGGCAAAATTTGCTGAGCAAGAAGGTATCGCGCGACCGCAGTCTCTGTGGTGGTGGTCGAACAAGTTGTCGCGTCCTCGAGAGAGCGCCGACACGAAAATTAGGTTGGTGCAGGTCACGCCGATCGACTCGACATCAAAGATGCGCGAGGAAGCGCGCACCAGTGGGATCGACATTCGATTCGGTGTGTTCAGCATCGCCGTCAGCAAGGACTTCGACGCAGAGACATTTCGTCAAGTCGTCGAGGCACTGGAGCGCACGCGGGAGGCCTGGCACGAGGATGCCGCGCGCAACTCGGCGGGTTTGTGCTCGTTGGCGATGAGCTCGAAATCCACGGCGCGATCCGTCCCGCGACGCATGGGCATCCCGTTGGGAAGCACGGGCGCGTCGAAAAGCGCGTTCATGATCAGCTCGTCGCAAGCCTGCGCGACCAGCGATG
>CAZEWA010000534.1:0-2341 GCA_964515685.1 uncultured Polyangiales bacterium
GGTGGGGAGCGGGGCGAGCTCTCGGTCGCGCGTCGAAGCGCGCGGGTCCGCGCGCGAGCAAACAAAACCTGGAGCTTCCTGCGTGGCGCAGAGAATGGAGGTACGACGCCACTCGCCACCCGGGCGTTGAAGTCTGAGCCGCGCGCACCACGAGCCCGCTCGAGGCGCGCCTTGCGCTTCTAAGGAGTGAGCCAAGCGTCGCGCTCTTGGCGATGTCGACGAGCACGCGCGATTTCACGCTCAAGCTCACGGCGCACGAAGGTTCGACGAGATGGGCTTGCGATGCGTCTCAGAGCGCGCTCGATGTGGGACATCCGAAAGCGCCCTGGCAGTTCGAGCTCTGGCAGGCTCACGAAGCGCTCTCCCTTGGTGGGGCGCATGTAAAGGGTATCGACCAGCGCCTGTTCAGGGGTTGCGATCCAGTAGCCCACGGCATCGCGCACGAAGCCGACGTGGGAGCCCGCGCTCATATAAGCAGGAGCGACGCGGTGCAGCGACACTTCGCCCGCGGGTGTCTCGACGCGGCGTGTGCGACCGGTTGTTACGCCGTAGTGCCTGGCGGGAATCTGATCGATCATACTGTGATGGTGCAGGGCCGACCACAGTGACAGATATCCGTCGTAGGGATGGGCGACGGTCATCACCACCGCTTGCGGTGAGATCCGACCTGGCAGAATCCACTTGCCTCGCTCGAGCATCACGACGTGATGGGTTTCCCGCAAGCGACGCAAGATGGTGGACGCTCTGCCCTCGTCAACACCGAGCACCCGTGTAGCGTGGTGTGTCGTCAGCAGCGTTCCCGGGTGACGCGAATCGTACTCGGTGAGCCGCGCGTGGGCTTCAGTGAGCCTCATGATGATTCGCCCTCTAGTTCTCGAGCGACCTCGAGAACCATCGCATCCCATACCCGTTCGCTATCGTAGTGGTCTGCTACAGACGACGCGAGGGTTGGCAGCACCTGGGATCGAAAGTCGCCGAAGCTCAGGGAGAGCAGGTGCGCGTAGGCAGCTTGCTTTACCGTGGAGTCAATGTCCGTGAGCCCCGTGATGGATCCGAGAATGTGCAAATCGAAGACGTCTCGCGCCTGCGGTTCCGCGCGACCTGCTAGCGCGCGTAGCTTCTGGAGCCGAGCGGTTGCACGATCGTAGTGCTCTACGATAACGGCTGGGAGTGAGTAGGCTTCTGTCACGCTCGCGTCGATGCTGCCCGCGGTGATTCCACTGTCCAAACCACGCCGCGAAAACTCGACTTTGGTCGGTGACTCCCCAGACGGTCCCCTTATTGCGACCTTCCAGCGCTGCACGACATCAGTCTGCTTGGGGGCGCTGAATCCCACGATAAGCAGACCGATTCGAGCGAGACGCGCCTTCAGGGTAGGGCTCTCGAGCGCTCTGGTAACGTTGTTCGCTAGCGTCTTCGTCGCGGGCGTACGCGGATCGAGATCGATGTCGAGGTCCTTGGACATGCGGGGACTGCCGTGGAACATGCGCAGGTTCGCGCCACCCTTGACGGCCGAATGCCCTCTTGGCAGGCGCAGTTCCCCGAGCAAAGTCGCGTGGAACGCTTCGATTTGCTGGTATTGACCGAGGCGGTTTGACATAGCGTTCAAACACATTATTTGACGTTTGGGTGTATTGTCAAACGACCTCGGTGCTGAGGTGAAATGGCTTGGACGGCTTCGCCGCCGGTAAGCGAGCGCTGAGCTTCGCTCGCGCTCTCACGGCAAGGTTTTCCCAAGCCTACTCGGTGCGCTCTTCGTCCGCGTCTTTCGGGAGGAACAACCTTCCGACCTCAAGCTCGATGGCCTCGAAGGGCGGGATGCGTGCGGTGGCCGTGTCGTCGTAGGTGCCTAGGATCGTCCAGACTCCGTCGCGTAGGGCAAGGGCTTCGAGCACGCGCGCCTCCGGGTCGAAGAGCCAGTAGTAGGGGACGCCTGCGCGTGCGTAGAGCGCTTGCTTGGTGACGCGGTCGCGCGCGGCTGTCGAGGGTGAGAGCACCTCGCCTATCCAATCGGGCACCACCTCGATGGGCCGCAAGGCTCCCGGACGGGGCAGGCGCTCGCGGCGAAAACCAGAGAGATCGGGGCGCACGATGTCGTGGGGGCCAAAAGCCACGTCCACTTCGACGAAGATCCACGAACCGCCTGGCCCGCCTCGGCCGTCATCGTAGTCGAAAGGGCCTCCGAGGAAGCGGCCCGCGGCGCGCTGCACTTTGGAGTGCCGTGGCAGTGGGCTCGGTGTGACCGAGACCACACCGGCCAAGACCTCGGCTCGCACGCCTTCAGGAAAGAGCAGCAGATCCGCGTAGGTGGCGAGCTTGCGAGCTGGGTCGGCAGCCATCT
>CAZEWA010000535.1:0-2330 GCA_964515685.1 uncultured Polyangiales bacterium
CCGCGGGTGCAGGTGTGAAGGTGGAGCGAGCGAAGGTCGCCCTGGTCACGGGTGCCTCGCGCGGCATCGGTTTGGCAATTGCGGAGAACCTGCTCAAGGCGGGGCGCAGCGTGGTGGCGAGCGCGCGCGATGAGGCTGCGCTACTCGCACTCCAAGCTCGATACCCGGACCGCGTGCAGTCTGTACTGGCCGATTGGGCCGATTCGCAGGCACCTGACGCGGTATTCGAGGCGGCGCTGCAGGCTTTCGGGACCCTCGATGAGCTCGTGTGCTCCGCGGGCATTGTGCGCTACGCGCCGCTGGAACAGGTGAGTGAAGCCGACCTGCGCGCGCAGCTCGAGGTGAACTTCATCGCTCCCTTTCGCCTATTGCAGCGTGCAGGGCTCTACATGCGGGAACGGCAGGGCGGCGCCATCGTGCTGCTCGCAAGCACGCTCGGAGAGCGGCCCGTGAAGTTGACGGCGGCGTATTCGGCCAGCAAAGCGGCTCTTATCAATGCCGCGCAGAGCTGTGCGCTCGAGCTCGCACCGAGCGTGCGCGTGAACGTGGTCTCGCCAGGCATCGTCGATACCGAGATGATTCGAGTCGGACGCGCCACCGAGAAGCTCGACGAAAAAGGTATGGAAGCGCATCTATCAGGTCTCGCGCAGCTGCATCCGCTCGGGCGCTTGGGCCATCCTGCAGAGGTCGCGGAGGCGGTGCGCTTTGCCCTCGAGGCTTCTTGGATGACCGGCAGCGTCCTGACGCTCGATGGCGGCATCCGGCTTCAGTGAGCACACGCTGCACCAAGCTGAGGGATGAAGCTAGGCGGCAACTTTGGGCGCTCCGGGAGTTGCAGCTTTGAGCGCAGGTTGATTTTTCAGCATGCCGAGCGCAATCACGGCGGCCAGGATGTTGATCGCGGCACAGGCGATGAACGGCACGACGGGAGCGCGGCGATAGAGGGCCCCCGCGATGATCGGGCCAAACGTGCGCGACAGACTCGCCAGGCTGTGGTTGGAGCTCAACGCTTCGCCTTGGCGCTCGGGCGTAACCAGACGTGAGATGTACGCGGAGAGGGAAGGCTGGGTAAAGCCGTTACCGATGGCGACGAGCGCACTCACCACGTACAGCGACCACATGCCGAGTTGTGCGGTCCACACGAAGCCCACAAAGCCCGCGGTGGTGAAGCCGAGGCCTATATAGGCGAGGGTTGTCTCGCGAATCTTGCCCGAGACCCGGCGCATGAACACGCCCTGCACCATTGCGCCGATGAAGCCCATGTACACGAACAGCAGACCGACTTGCTTCTCGGCGAGCCCGAAGGAGTCCGCGGCGAACAGCGCGTAGGTGATTTCCAGGCCCGAAAACGCCAGGATGATGAGGCAGTTGGTGAGGGCGGCTTGCCCCACGCCACGCGTGGCGAGCGTGCGGCGGATGGCGTCGAGGCGAAGCGGCGAAGCGGAGCGCACCTTGCTTCGATCGGCGCGACGTTCCGGGGGCAGCGACTCCGGCAGCGAAGTGAAGGCCCACAGCAAGTTGATGGCACTCAAGCCTGCAGCCACGAAGCATGCGAGCGGGCCGATGCGACCGTTGATGGGCTCCGTGAGCAGGCCGCCTACGCCCGGGCCTATCAAAAAGCCCAATCCGAAGGCCATGCCGATCATGCCCATGCCTTTTACGCGATCTTCTGGTCGGGTGATGTCTGCGATGTAAGCGCTGGCTGTGCCGATGTTGGCTGTGCCTGCGCCGCTCAACCCGCGCATGATGAAGAGCCAAACGACCGACTCGGCGTAGCCCAAGCTCAGACCCAAACCCGCCATGCCGATGGCAGAGAAGGCGATAGACACGAGCATCACAGGGCGGCGACCGATGCGGTCCGACAAACGGCCCCACAGCGGCATGAACAGGAACTGCATCGCGGAGTAGCTGGCCCCGAGCGCGGTAGCTGTGAGCTCGTCGACGCCGAACACGGTGCGCGCTTGTAGACTCAAAAAGGGCATCACTAGCCCAAACCCGAGCAAGTCGAGCAGCACCGTGAGAAAAATGACTCCGAGGGAAGGGGTGCGTCGTGGCATGGGTTTGAGCGAGCGCTGGGTCTAGCTTGGTCCCCCTGTGCGTGCCATGGCTGAGGAGGGGCTTGATTAGACCCCTCGCTCGGGATTGCGCGTTGTGCGCAGCTCCGGAAGGCCCTGTGAGCAGCATGGGACTTTGGCGAAACTACAGAAAAAGCGGGCGCAGGCTCGCTGGTCACAAGGCTGGCCCCGCAACCCTTTGCGCGCTACAGAGCCAGCTCGTTTTCCCCGGGGTTTCGATGGTTGACGTAAGCAAGCAGCGCCTCACGCACCTCC
>CAZEWA010000536.1:0-2324 GCA_964515685.1 uncultured Polyangiales bacterium
GGCTTGCCGAGGTAGTCATCTGCACCGATGCGCAGTCCCTCGATACGGCTCTCCGTATCGTTGCGAGAGGTGAGCAGTACGACCGGCAGGAAGCTGTTCTCCGCCAAGCCCTTGATCAGCCGGCAACACTCAATCCCGCTGAGACGCGGCATCACGACATCCAGGATAACTAAGTCGATTCCGCCTCGTCCGGCGCGGTCGAGGGCTTGTTGCCCATCTTCGACCGCTTCCACGCGGAGGCCGTGATCGATCAAGGTTTTGGTTACCGCCTGGCGAGTCATCCGATCGTCGTCAGCAACCAGTACGAGGGGGCTATCTTGGCGCTGAGGGGGCTCCGAACCAGCCTGCATTCGGCCCAGGGTACGACCTTCAATGACGCCTGTCTATGGACAGGTGGAATCCTGGAAAGTCTCGTGTGCACGTGGGCTTTCATCGCGCTACACGGAATGTGCCAATCGACGCATGCGGCTTCTCACGGGCGCATCGCGGGCCTATACTCAAGGAAGTTCCGCCGGCAGCGCATCGGGGTGGGATAGGCGAGCACGGACGACTGGTCCCGCTACCCCGCGTAAAGCGGGGGCCGCTGACAAGGAGAACGGGATGGAGATCAAGCAGCAGCTCCGGCTCTCACAACAGCTCGTGATGACGCCGCAGCTGCAGCAGGCCATCAAGCTGCTTCAAATGTCTCGCATGGAACTCGTGGACATGGTCCGCGAGGAGCTGCTCGAAAACCCGATCCTGGAGGACACGCAAGATCAAGCCGATGGCATTCGCGCGGATCGCACGGAGCAGCACGCAGAGCGCGCAGAGCTCAGCACAATCGATCAGCAGATCAATGCCGACGACCGGGCGGTGAACCTCGAGAACAAGGAGAGCGAGAAGAAGGCGGACGAGATCGACTGGGAACGCTATCTCGAGAATCACGCCCTGCAGGCTCCATTGCCCTCGTTTCGCGGCGGGATGGAAGACGAGCTTCCGAGCTACGAAGCTACGGCTACTCGGGCTGAGGACCTGACCGACCACCTCACCTGGCAGGTGCGGATGAGCGGCCTTCAGGATGATGAGAAAGGGTTCGCTCTGCTCGTCATCGGCAATCTTGAAGACCACGGCTACCTGCGTGTCGAGGGCGTCGCCGAGGAGGAGATCGTACCGAAGCTCGCCGCGGAAGCCGGCCTCGATGCAGAAGATGCCGAGGAGGTCCTCAAGATGATCCAGCGCTTCGACCCTGTGGGGGTAGCGTCTCGCAGCCTGCGCGAGTGCCTACTCGTACAAGCGGAGCACTTCGAACTCGATGCGCTCGCGATTCAGGTTCTCTCCGAGCACCTGCACAACCTCGAGAAGCGCAACTACCAGGCGATTGCCAAGGCGCTGAAGGTAAGCGTCGAGGAAGTCTACGACGTAGCGCAGGTCATCGCGGAGCTCGAGCCAAGGCCGGGGCGCAACTTTGTCAGTGAGGAGCCGCGCTACATCACCCCTGATGTCGAGGTGATCAAGGTGGGGGACGAGTACTTCGTCCGCGCCAACGACGACGGCATGCCTCGCCTCAAGATCAGCAACTTCTATCGCGCTGCCATGCAGGGTGACCCGAAGGCCAAGGAGTACATCCAAGGCAAGCTGCGCAGCGCTCAGTGGCTCATCCGCAGTATCGACCAGAGGCGCAAGACCATCGTGCGGGTGACCGAGTGCATCGTCGACAAGCAGCGGGAGTTTTTCGACAAGGGAATCGATTTCCTGAAGCCGATGATCCTGCGCGACGTCGCCGAGACAGTCGGGATGCACGAGAGCACTATTTCGCGGGTAACTAGCAACAAGTATGTGAACACCCCGCAAGGGCTCTACGAGCTAAAGTTCTTCTTTAACAGCGCAATTCGCCGCGAGCACGACGACGATATCGCGTCCGAGAGCGTGAAGCAGGCGATCAAGAAGATTATTTCGGAGGAGGAAGCCAAGGAGCCGCACAGCGATCAGAAGATTGTTGAGATATTGGCGCAACAAGACATCGTCATCGCACGCAGAACAGTGGCAAAATACCGAGAGATGCTTGGCATCTTGAGTTCGTCGAAGCGCAAGAAGTATTTCTAGGTATGTCCACAGTTTGGACCGGCAAATCGGAGGGTATCCAATGAGAATCGCATTTACGTTCCGTAACCTCGACTCATCTGATGCGATCAAGAATTACGCCTCCGAAAAACTTAGCAAGATTCAGAAGTTTCTGCGTGCTCCCCTAGACGCTGAGGTGACCGTCTCCATCGAGCGGCATCACCATCAAGTCGAAGTCATTCTTCGTTCGGACGGTCACACTTTCGTGGCTACCGAGCAGTCGG
>CAZEWA010000537.1:0-701 GCA_964515685.1 uncultured Polyangiales bacterium
GCCCAGATATCCGCTTCGGCGTGCCGTAGCAGATCGAGCAACGGAGCCCCGGTATCCCCGAACACTTTGGGCCCCCAGTAGACCTCGAACGTGTCTCGGGTCAGACGCGTGAAAACCAACATGTCGAGCAGGTTCACGGCGGGTACGGGACCCGAGGCAATCGCAAGCGCAGACGAGTCGTAGATCAGAACGCGCCGCAACAAGGTATCGCGCAGGTTCACCGGCAGCGCCCCCTCCATGCGCTCGATGGCTTCGCCGCTGCGATCGAAATACATCTGCGTGAAGCGCTGCAGGTCGGACTTGAGCTCCGCCTCCGAGATCGAGCGTCCCGTACTTCTTTCCTTCGCAACCTCGCGCGCGCCGGCTGACTTGATGTGCGCGCAGCCTGCTTGCAGGCTTACGCTCGCCAACGCGAGGGCCCACACGATGGAGGCTGAGCGCGCTTTCCAAGGTGTCGAGAAGATCCTCATCCCAACAGCTTCCGGGGCGCACACCACGGATGCAAGCCGCTGCAAATCGCACCGCACAGGCAAGCGCAGATGAACGCTCAGACTCGATCAGTGTCGCCCAGAATGCCGCGAAGCCACTTGCTCAGCGGTTTACTCGGCCTCGACGCAGCCTGCGCACAAGCGACAGCGCGCACAGAGCGCCAAAAAGTAGGCTCGCAGAAGAATCCGCCGCGCCGCTCTTACCCAATAGAC
>CAZEWA010000537.1:711-1319 GCA_964515685.1 uncultured Polyangiales bacterium
TCGCGGGCGGTTCAGGAATCTCCACGCCACTGTCGATGCCAGCGTCTGCATCGGGTTCGTCTGGTTCCCCGGCGTCCGATCCGAGGCCTGCATCGATTTCGGATTCAGGCGGCGGGAGAATCTCGATCTGCCAGTCGAGCCACGGTACACGGCACACGCTTGCAGCCGCCGCGTTTTCGCACACAACGGCCCGCGTCACTTGCTCGAACACCAGCACCGCCTCGAGCGCGTCTGCCCCGTCCGAGAGCTTCCAAATGCCGTCGACGCCTTCGCGGTTTGCACATAGGTAGAGCGTGTCCTCGCGAAACACGATGCAGTCTACCTCGATGAGCTCCGGCCAAATTTGCTCGAAGGATTTGCCACCGTCGACCGAACGGAAGAGCCCACCCTCGTAGCTCGAACCCAGCCAGAGCGTGCCTCCGTCCGGTGTGCCCGTGAGGACCAAGTCTCCCTGAGCCGTTAGGATTTCCGTAAAGTTCGCGCCACCATCCTCGCTGCGCAAAAGCCTGAGACTCGTCTGCCTGTTATCAACCCATTCTCGCGCAAAGATGACGTCCGCGTCCGTGGGATGGATGCCCACGATTCGGAGTTGCTTAGGCAAGATCACT
>CAZEWA010000537.1:1329-2311 GCA_964515685.1 uncultured Polyangiales bacterium
CTGAAACGAAATTTTTGCCGCCGTCGTCTGAGCGCGCCCAGATGTCGTCCAAACTAATTTGCGTCTCGGTACGCTCAAAGTGGTACCCAGTCGCGTACATCCGATTGGCGTCGGACGGCGCCGCCCTGAGCTCCGTGAAAAGCTCTCCGGCCGCATTCGTAAAGGACACGTCCCAGGTCTGCCCAAAGTCGCGGCTCGACATCACCTTGCTTTGGCGCGTCGGGTCTTGCGTAGCCAAGAAGAATTCGGGCGGCTCGCTGTTGCGAACCACGAAACTCCCGAGGACGTCCTCGATATCGGTGCGCTCCAGGGTGTGCTGGAACGTGCACCCTTGATCTGCGGTGAGCCCGACCGATGTCGACGTGACGAGCACCAGGTGCTCACCCGATGCATCGAAGCTCACGCCAGGCACCTCCGCCGTCGTAGCTCCGTACGCCTCGTTGCAGCGCAGCTCGAATGCATGCGCGTCCGACCCCTCGACCGGGAAGATGAGTCCGCGGTTGGTCAGGACGACGGGCAATGCGTCCTTCGCACTCCCCGGCGGCCAGAGAAGCTCAACGCCTTTCGGAAGCTCATGGGCGCTAGCGTTCGCTGGGAGTGCGAGCGCTAGCGCGAGCATGACTTTCAGGCGAAGGTGCAAAGGAACTACTCAGCAGTGAAAGACTAGCAGCGCGCTTACCAGCCGAGACATGAACCTGCGCCGTGGAAATCAGTGCCTATGGGCAAGCCGTCCGCCAGCGCGTTCTTCGGATACGCAACCGTGAACAGGTAACACATCTCAGCACTGGTCGCGGTGCCAAAGGTCGAGAACTTATTGTACGTGCAGGTCGTGGTGATGGTGTCACCGGGCTGCAGCACAGCTCTTCTCGGATACCAGGTCTGGTTGTCGAAATCGAACGGCCCATCGTGCAGCGTTTCCTTGCTGCCATCCTTGCGGTTGATGATGCCCTTCATGTGCGTGCCGGCGATGTGCATGTGCGGC
>CAZEWA010000538.1:0-2294 GCA_964515685.1 uncultured Polyangiales bacterium
AATCAGCCGTTCTCTCAAACAGCTCGCCCGCCACTTACAGATCCCCGTGCTCGCCATTTCCCAGCTCAACCGAGGTCCAGAAGGCCGGAAGAATCGGCATCACCGACCGCAGCTCAGCGATCTGCGCGACACGGGAGCCCTCGAGGAAGATGCCGATGTAGTCTTATTCGTCTACCGCGATGAAATCTACAACCCTGAAACGCTAGATCAGGGCATCGCTGAGATCATTGTCGCGAAGCAACGCCAAGGTCCGACCGGCACGCGCAAGGTGCGCTTCTTTGAGCAATATTATCGGTTTGACAACCTGGTCGACGAAGACTCGTAGCGAGAGATGCGGAACGTCAGTCCTCCGACGGCGAAGCGCTCACCACACGCGTTGGCCCCTCATCGTCGAGGTGGTAGACACAAACCGGCTGATATGCAGCCCGTACCCAGACGAACTGCACGACTGCGAGCGCGGCGAACTCGCGGAGGGTGGTCGCCCTGATGGAGTCAGAGAGCACGCCGTAGGGCGTGCTGGGGAGCGCGTCGCTCATGGCGTGGTGGTAGATCTCCCAATGCGAGTAGTCGCCACGCCCCCTTTCCTCGTGCTTCGCCTTACGCAGGCGCCACCAAGCGGCGTCTAAAGCACTGCGACCAAGGCGCCTATCGATGCCTTCGGGGCTCGGGCCGGGATTGGCGCGGCGACTTCCGACGAGCTCCCACAGGCACGCGCTGATCCACACCGCGGCACGGGTCTCGGGATCTTCGCGAAAGCTTCCGAGTAACTCGGCTGTCCTGAGAATTCCTTTTGTCCACGGTTCTGGCCATTCCATGAACTTGCCGTGCTGCTAAAGGCTCCGCCGATATCCGTCGATCAGCGCCCCTCGCCAGAAGTCAAAGACTGGAGCGGATTGAGGCCGTATGCGCGCGTTCTCGGGAGTGCGTACGGGCACATCCTGAAAATCCGGGCTCTCCCAGAAATCCGAGCTCGGCGTCCTGCTTTGGACCGCGTACTGCCAGCCTGCATAGAGTTCCTTCCACCCCTCCGATGGGTTCTGCCGAAGGCGCTCCAGCTGTTCACGGCGCCGATGCTCGCCTGCAACGCGAGCCGCCACGATAATCCGAACGTCCTCGCCTCGGCGGGGATTGCCGCCGAGGACGCGGGAGCATTGAGCGGCCAGCAGATGGTCGCCCTTTTCGCGTGCTTCGGAGCAGAGTTCAGCAACCAGTCGTCCGTCCTCTTCGGAAATCATGAAAACCTCGCGATCACGCTGGCGCTCCCATCATCGCATGCCGAGACGCATCCATCCCGGAAGCCTGCAGAAGATAATGGATCTCGGGCCCGATCCGCCTGTGGATGTCCCCACGGCCCGAGTCCGGAAAGCGCTCGAGGTCCTCGAGGATGAGCGCATGCAGCCGATGCGGCTGAACTCTCTTGAGCGTCGTTAGTGCGTCGAGCCCGGACTCGCGCAGAAGTGTGGGCGGCACGAAGTAGCGCGTTGCAGTCGTGCGGCCCGATTGCTCCACGAGCCCCCACATCAGGAGCCACCCGAGCCACAAACGCAGGGCAGAAGCGTCGGGCAGCTCCAGCTCCTCGGCGAGTTGCGTCGCTGAGAGGCCCTCAGTCTGCGCGATGAGCGCGAAGAAGATGATGCGCTCACGCTGCATGGGCTGGTAGCGCTGGTCCGCCTCGACGAGCAGCTTGATGATGCCTGGCTGCACCACACGGCGCGGCACCGTGACGTGCACCGAGTCAGTCCCCAACGATTACAGCGGGGGTCTTGCCGGCTTTCTTGGGCTCGTTCGCGCCCACGCTCTGTGCGACGGGCTTCATCCACTCGGCCACGTCGAGCGTGGAGCCGCGGCGCCAGCTGGCGAAGGTGGGTGAGGCAAACCGCGTGTTGAGCGCGGCAGCGAGTGCGCGGCGGTCGTTCTTGGACATGAAGCTGTCCACGTCCAGGGCGCCGATCTGCGCGATGGGAGGCTCGGCTAGCTCGGCGAGCAGCGACGCGAGGTCGGCGTCTTTGCCTGCCAAAAGGCGCTGCTCGGCGAGTACGGAGAGCAGCACGTGCTCTTTGCTCTTGGCGGGGTCGGGGTCGCGCCCCAACAGGCGCAGCAGCAAGGACACGCCTGCGCTGAGGGCGGCGCGTGCGGACTCGGGGTCGCTGTCCCAGCGCTCCCCGCGGCGCTCGAGCGAGGAGAGCACGTGCAAGAGCTCACCGGCCGACGAGCCTGGTGTGATCACACGGAAGTGTGTGCTCGCCCGATAGGCCGCGAGCTCTGGCTCGCCGATGGACCAGCGCCCGAGCTGC
>CAZEWA010000539.1:0-2286 GCA_964515685.1 uncultured Polyangiales bacterium
AGACGACGCGTGCCGGTTTGGAAGATCCGCGCAAGCCCATCGGCGTGTTCATGCTGGCGGGGCCCTCCGGCGTGGGCAAGACCGAGACCGCGTTGGCGCTGTCAGAAGCGTTGTTTGGCGGTGAGCAGAGCCTCATCACCATCAACATGAGCGAGTTCCAGGAAGCACACACCGTGTCCACCTTGAAAGGCGCACCACCTGGATATGTGGGCTACGGTGAAGGTGGTGTGTTGACGGAGGCTGTGCGCCGTCGACCGTACAGCGTGGTATTGCTCGATGAGGTCGAAAAGGCTCACCCCGATGTGCACGAGCTGTTCTTCCAGGTGTTCGATAAGGGTTTCATGGAGGACGGCGAAGGGCGCGAGATCGACTTCAAGAACACGCTCATCCTGCTGACCTCGAACGCAGGCAGCGAGCTGACGATGCAGATGTGTAACGACCCTGAGCTGTTGCCCACGCCCGAGGCGCTGGCCAAGGCGCTACGCACACCGTTCCTGAAGGTGTTCCCTCCGGCCTTGCTCGGGCGCATGGTGACGATTCCGTACTACCCACTGAGCGACGACATGATCCGCTCCATCGTGCAGCTTCAGCTCGGCAAGATTGTGCGCCGCGTGCAAGACCGCTACGGCATCCCGCTCGCCTACACCGACGATGTGCTCAAGTTGGTCGTGAGCCGCTGCACCGAGCTCGAGAGTGGTGCGCGCATGATTGAGTCGTTGCTCGCCAACACCTTGCTGCCGCGGCTGAGCCAGGAGTTCCTCAGCCGTGTGGTGGAGGGACGGGAGCTCAGGGCGGTCGACATCGGCGTGGAGGCTGGCGAGTTCCATTACGACTTTCGCTGATGGTGCACGTGACCATGCGCATGGAGGCCTCGGTGAGTGTCTTGCACTTGAATGTGGGCGATGTCTTGGGCTCCTACCGGGTGTTGGGGGCGCGAGACGCTGTGAACGACGAGCTACTGATCGAGGCCCGGCACTTGGCTACGCAAGCCGAGGTGACCCTGCGCTGGTTGTCGATGGTGCCCGGGATGGATCTATCCGCGATGCGTGAGGTCGCGCAGCGCCTGACGCGCATCCGGCACCCGAATGTGGCTTCGGTGCTCAGCTACGATGAACATCAAGGCCGTATCTACTTGGTGCTGGAGGGGCTACGGGGTGAGTCCTTAGAGCGGCGCATCGAACGAGGACCTATCGGAGGGCTGGATGCGTGCCGCATCATGCATGCTGTCATGTGCGGCGTTGCAGAGGCACACGCGCAGGGCATCTTGCACGGCGACCTCAGGCCGGACAATATTATCCTGAGCGAATCGACGAGCGGCGGAGCCTGCGTCCCAAAGGTGCTCGACTTCTGGGTGGGGAAGCTCGCGACGGACGCAGAACGCGAGCGCGCCCACACGCTGCACAGCGACGTGTTCAGTTCATACAAGTACATGTCCTTCGAGCAGTTGCACTTGCACGACGATGTCGACGGCAGGGCTGACGTGTATGCGTTGGCCGCGATTCTGTACCGCATGCTCACTGGGCACTTGCCGTACGAGGCCGCGAATCCTGTCGACCTTGCTCTCAGGATGGCCAAGGAACAGCTCGTGCCGCTAAACCTGCGCGACCCCAAGTTTTCGCAGGAGCTCACACTCGTGTTGAGGAGGGCACTCGCCAAAGACCGCGAACGCCGCTATCCAACTGTCGGTGCGCTTGCCGTGGCGATAGAGCCGTTTGTCAACGGTACGAAAGCTGTTTTCGTTCCACCCGCGATTCGAAACGGAGCTCAGCCCGAATCGTCAGTGAAAGCGCGCAAGCGTTGGGCACGAATGAAGCTTCCCAGCGTCGCAAGGGCCACGCATCGTGACTGGCTCAGCCAAATGCCAAGCTGGACTTGGTTTGCCTTGGGTGGCGCATTCTTGATGCTCGTGCTGCTTGTCGCGGTTTTGAGGCGCTCGGGGTAGCGATTGAGAGGGCTTCGACGACGTTCGTCAAGTTCACCCCGAGTTCGTGCTGTCTGCTCGGCTCAGCGCGAACTTTGACCGATACAGCGTTCCTGGTGACCCTGGCGTGTACAGCGTTGCGCGCAAATGTAACCAAATCACTCCAACGAAGCCTTGTCTGTAGACTTCGAGTAACGTAGCTTCGGCGGGTTATGCCAGCGAGCCATCTTCCCGTCTCCCCCGGCGGTCGTGTGCACAGCATCGCGTTTGGTACCAAACCTGACGCTGTTCCTCGTACAGGCTGGGGTTACACCGCCAAGAAGTTCGCCTCGTGTCTGAGCTACGTCCTGTTGCTCGGGCTGCTT
>CAZEWA010000540.1:0-2283 GCA_964515685.1 uncultured Polyangiales bacterium
CCGGAGACCTAAGTAGCAGGTCCGGCCACGGCCCCTACGCGACCGGGTCGAGTTCCTCACGCAGTTCTTGGATAAACTGATCGTAGTCGCGGATGTAATCGTCAGGATCGTAAGGATGAGAGGCAAACACGGCCAACAGCGCGTCCGCCGAGTACTTGTATTGAATTCCCCAAACCATCGGCGGCAAGTAGAGCCCTTGCTCGGGGGTACTCAGCTCGAATTCCTGTCGCTTTTGGCCATCATCACACACCACCGAGACCATCCCTCGCAGGCAAACCAAGAACTGCTCACAGACTCGGTGCGCGTGTGCTCCGCGAACCTCCTTGGAGGGGACGTCGAAGACCATAAAGCAACGCTGAGGCACAAACGGCAGATTCTTCCCCACCTCGCGTGCCAGCAAACTCCCGCGAAGATCCCGAATCAATGGGGCGGAGATTAACTTCACGCGTTGGACGCTGACTGGCTTGGCCTCGACCAGGTGTGGCACCTTCGAGCTACGGACAGCGGAACGGCCCGCGTTCGAAGCTCCTTCCTCCGTATATCTTACGATCCGGGCCGGATTACCCATGACGACTGCGTACGGAGGCACAGAGCGCGTCACGACCGAACCTGCACCAACCATGGCATGCTGCCCGATCGTGATCCCAGGGAGCAGCGTCGCGTTGGCGCCAATGGACGCACCTTTGCGAATGATAGTCTCTGGATACTCTGGCAGGTGGCAACCGCTGCGCGGCATCGGGTCGTTGGTAAACGTCACATTCGGACCGATGAAGACGCCGTCCTCCACGCGTGTTCCGTCCCACAATTGAACACCGCATTTGACGGTGACCCGATCGCCAATTCGCACATCATTTTCGATGAATACGTGATCGCATATGTTGCAGTTGCTCCCGATGACCGCTCCCGGAAGAACGTGAACAAAGGCCCATATTCGGGAGCCATCTCCTACGGCTTCGCTTTCAACGAGAGCCTGAGGATGCCTGAAGAAGTTTGTCATTGCACACCCCCTCTTCCAAAACGAGCGCAGACGCGCGCGTGGTTTGGTTTCCGTGTTCGAAAAAATCCTTACTGGAAACAATGAAGTTCGGACGTTGCTTCGTGTTCTCGAATGTCCGATACACATAGTTGCCGATAACCCCTAAGCCAAAGCAGTTGAGCGCACCAAACACGGTGATGGTCAGTAGCGTAGCGGCATAACCCGGAACCGGAATGCCACCTAGCAACTTCGCAGCGAGCACCACCACCGTAAGAACGAAACTTAGCGACAGCCCGGCGACTCCGGTCCTCAGAAGAAATCGAATGGGAAGATCGGAGAATGAGTAGACGCTATCAAGAAGATAGCGAAGCTTCTTCTGAAGTGTCCACGCAGACTCTCCGTGCTCGCGCTTGCGCCGCTCGTACGGAACCGTCATGCGGCGAAATCCAACCCAGAAAAGCAAGCCAACCAGAGAACTGTTGATCTCTTGAAGCTTCAGCAGCTGAACCCGCACATTCTCCCGGCAACCGAAGATATCCACGCCACCCACCGGAATCTCTGGTTGTATAAAGCGCCGGTAGAAGCGCCAAAAAAGACTCGCACCGAGCCGCGTAAACAACGGATCCTTTCTCCCGACACGCTGTCCGATCACAACATCTGCAAGGTTCTCGGAGAGAATACGATCAAACTCCAACACCAGCTCTGGAGGCTCTTGCAGGTCGGCGGCCATCACCGCAAACCGATCGCCCCGAGCCGCTTCGAGTCCGGCGCGAATCGCAGAAAACGAGCCAAAGTTACGCGAGAGGTTCAGAAGCTGAGCCCGCAAACCAGACTGTGGAAGTCCGGCACTCAAACGCAAGCAGCTGTCATCAGGACTTCCGTCCACGACGAACACGACCTCAAGCCTGTCCTTCATCCGACTTTGCAGGTCCTGCAGAGCAGTGAGCAACGGCTCGATATTCTCAGAGTTTCTATAGACCGGAATGATGAGCGAAATCATGACGCACGAAATTCGTTGATGGCGTCGACGACACGGGCGACCTCTTCATCTCCGAGAGACGGGTGAATAGGCAGAGAAACCTCTTCAAGCGCAAAACGTTGTGCGCGCGTCAGATCACCGAGCACCGAGAACGGCACGCCACGCAACGCTCCTTGATTCGGGATGAGCCGTGGATAATGGATGGCATATTGAATTTGTCGTTCACTAAGATGCAGCAGAAAGGCGTCTCGGGCTTCTGCTGCGACGGTTACGGGAAACAGGTGCCACGCCGAATCCACCTTCGATGCGACAGGCACGGGTCTTACTA
>CAZEWA010000541.1:0-2283 GCA_964515685.1 uncultured Polyangiales bacterium
GAGTAATCCACCAGAGCGCACCGCCATTTTAGGCGAGAATGGCTCTAGGCCGGAACTGCCACCACGACCACGGTGCTGTTGTGGTACCCGTCAAGCGCCCCCTTGTAGCGCGCGATTTCGCCGTAACTTGAAAAGCCAACGGTGGGCGTTACCGGAAAGACCTTACGGATGGCTTGGACCTCTTCGGCCTGGTGATCTTTCAGGGTCTGACTGCGGCCAAAACAGCTGAAAACCATGACACCTGCGGCAGGCCCATTGAGTCCCGCCTTCGCCGCTTCCGCTGCTGTGCCAGCCGCCGCGATGAGATCGCTCTTGGACGCCCCCAAAATGCAAACCTTTGCTCCCTCAGGAATGTTTCCTCCACAGATCAGGGAGCCGTCGGGCAGCGCCGCAAAAGCTGTGCGAAGTCGCGTAAGATCGTCGAAGAAATACAGACCGAGCGGGTACTGAATCAAGTACGGACGCAGGTTCTCTTCGGTCAGCACGATTCCGCGTTCCGCAGCATGTCGCCGGTAGACCTCGAGCGCGGGCGTGCCGTCGATCGTATTGAGGACGACTCCAGACACCTTCGTGGCCACCATCGGAGACGTGGTGGGCTTGTGGTTGTGTGAGACCCCGATACTGAAGCCTTGCTTTGAAAACACGTGAAATAGCGCAGCGCTGTCGCGCATTACGCCGCTCTTGGTGGTCCCGATCTGACAGTACTGAAAGCTTCCGTCGTCGGTCACTGCGGCGCCCACGATAGGCTGAAACGGACGACAGCCCTTGCGAACTTCGTCGATGAGCCCCTCCCGCGAAGCAGACAAACCATCGACGAACATCAACGTTGCAGACTTGGACAAGCCCTGCTTTTTGCCCTTCTCTTCGCCTAGCGCAAAATCACGCACCAGCGCCTTCGCCGCGCTGGGAATGTCGTCGCTGATGCGACTCGCCACCGAGGTCACGTGCATCATGTCGGGCGACGCAAAGAGCATCCCCACGATGCCATCCTGCGGGACGGCGGCCTGCGTGAAGCCATTGACCGCCCAAGATACGATGAACTCGGTTTCCGGTAGCACCGAGCGCGCGACAGACAGCACCTTCGCAAGAGGGTGGCGGCTCGCTGCCAGGATAAAGCCGAATTGCGGTGACGCCCCCGAGAATGTGGGGAGAACCTCTGCAAGCGCGGCTCTCACCGCTTGTTCGGTATCTCGTAACGAAGACTGAAACGATGCTGCAGTTGTCGCCATGTTCCCCACGTTGCGTGCCCCGTCGGGCAACAATGAAAGGATTCTCGCGAGATTGCGCGGATATGTCTAGGTCGACTACGCAACCGTGCCCCACGCCGTCGCGTCTTGGGCAGTTTGGCCCCGTGGTTGACATTCGACGCCTTGACCGCGAAGCACTTTAAAGGGCCTTGCCAGAGAGCCCCCAGGTCTGCGCAGAATTTCTCGACGTGGGCTTGCGTCAGCGGTAAGCGGGCAAAATGCATAACTCCCGCTGGCTGATGAGCTTGGTGATTGCGGCTGCCTGCTCGGACGAGAGCGCCCCCAAGCAGAGTATCGACGCGGGTTCTCTCGTGGACGCAGCGCAGTTCGGCGACGCTCATAGCAAAGACGGTCAGGTGGAGTTCGACGACGCTGGGGGAGCCCTCATCCCGACGGATGTCGGGCACGATGCGGCAGCATCTCTAGGCGACGGCGGAATATTTAGCCCCGACGAATGTGGGGCGTGCGCGCGCACTACGGCTGCCCCCGCGGACAGTTACTGCAATGCGGATCAACCCGTGCTCTGGACTTGTGATGGCTCGGGCAAAGCCCAGGTAACGCTGCATCTCCAGGCTAACTGCAAGTTGGTTCCCACCGGACTCGCACGCTTCTGTTGTGCAGATGACTTCACTCGCGAATGCCCGCGCGATTAAGCCGTGTTACCTCGCCGTCGTAATGAACCGCCCCGGTGACGCCGATCGGAGGGTGGACGAACAGCCTGGGATCGGCTGTGCGCGTCAGCTCGCGCCCACGGCTCTCCATCATATTGATCGGGTGGCAGCACAGCGGTCAGGCGCGCATGGGGCCGCACTCTCGTGGCGGACGGGAAGAAGGACGCCCCGAGGTCCGCAAAAGCCACATCGTGCTCCTCAGCGAAGGAAGAATGGTTGGCGCCCCACCGTATCGCTGTGTCCGCAGCTCCCTTGCAAGCCGAGCAGCCCCTGAAGCGATCACAAAAAGTCAATGGACTTGCGTCGCCATCCTACCCGTTCGGGGGAGTCGCGGGCGGCGTGCTGGGTTGCGGCGTAACTGTAAG
>CAZEWA010000542.1:0-2275 GCA_964515685.1 uncultured Polyangiales bacterium
TCTTCTATTGCGCGTCGACGCAACCAGAAAAGGCAGACATGGGACAGCGCGGACGCGGAGAGACCGTTACACATGTGATTTTGGAGCTGATGCGTCAGCCCACGATTTCTCAAGCAGAGCTCGCACGCAAAATCGAAGTCTCGCCGCGCACGATCCGGAGCTGCATTCTCGACCTGAGCAATGCCGGCATGCCCATCGAGCGCGAGGAGGACCATCCCCACGTCTACTACAGTGTGCCGCGCCATTGGGTTCCGAAGGGTGCGGTGCTCGCCTACACCGAGCTGCGTGAGATCGTCCGCATCCTGTCGCGTGTCCCGTCCGAAGCTGCGCGTCGCGACGCGATTGCTGCACGCCTGGGGCGCGATGATCCGTGGCGCGGTGCCACGCTAGCCCTCGAAGACTCTCTGCGCGAACCGGAGCTGAGTCTCCTGCACACGCTCGAGGACTCTGCCCTCGACAAATGCGCGCTCAATGTCTCTTACTATTCGGTCACGCGCGGCATCGTCGAAACGCGCCATCTCTCCTGCCAGCGCATCGCCTATCACGAGCGCCCGATTCGCTTCCTCGCTATGTGTCACCGCACGGAGGAGCTCAAGTGGTTTCTGCTCGACAGACTACAGACCGCATCCATCGACGAAGCCACACATTATCTCGCAGCGGACGACTCACAGATCGAAGACGTGCTGCACAACACCTTGCTCGACTTTCACGCCGCAGGTGATCCCGTGGAATGCCGCTTCGTCGTGCACGCACCCGAGCATCGCTGGTTCGTGCCGCGCCTCGGCAAGCGCGCACGCACCGAGCCCGCGGGCGAGGCTGTGCGCGTAGTGATGCACACCAGCGCCGTGCGCGTGCTGGCGCGGGAGCTGGTGGGGCTAGGAAGCGCTGTGCAGGTGGAGTCAGAGGAGCTACGTGCGGAGGTGCGGGCGTTGGCGGAGGCTGCGTTGCGAGGGAACACGTAAGAGTACTGCTAGCGCAAGTCCCAGCCTTGGTGAAAAGCATCGATACGCGCGCGGAGAACTTCTTCGCCGCCCGGCCCAAGGTCCGCATTGCGCAGCATGACTGGAAAGGCTGCGCTTGCGGAATCGCTCAGCATCGCGAGAAGCTTGTCGACCAATACGCGATGCGAGGTCACAGCCAGCCAGGCTCAAGCGATTGTCTTCGATATCCAGATAGCCGCGCGCCAAAGCTTCTTCGGTAACCGCAAGCACGTCCGCTGCAACGCTACCCTTGCGATACCTGTAAGAGATGCGCCTGTCCTGCTGCCAACCCAGCGGAGGCAAGACTCGCGCGAGCGGCTCTCCCTCAGTCAAGAAAAGCAAATCGATATCGTAGGTGCGCCGATGGAGCGGAACATGTACGGCCACAGCCGACGCACCGATGAGCACAAAGCGCTGCGATGGCAACTGCTCCCGGAGCTCTGCAAGCACAGCAACGGTTTCGCTTGGAAGGGGCAGCATCATGCCTGAGGATCCTCCCCCAACCTGTAGCTCGTATCTCCTCCGCCGCTTCCCAGGCTCGCTCAGAGTCTTCCTGCAGGAGGTCTGCGTAGACGAGCAGGGGGTGCGCGGCCTTACGTTGAAAATCTAACGCCTCGGGCGCTGGAGTCTTCACAAAACTCAACGGTCCGTTCGCATCGGGCACGAGTCCCGTGACTTCTTTGGCGAGTTCGCTCGCTGTCACACGGCCATCGACGTAGACCACCGTTTTTTCGCCCCGATAGTAGCCGCTCAAGATCGCAGCCGCCGCTCCGCCTCCATAACTCCAGTCGCAGAACGAAGTGAGCTTGAATGCAAGGCGCGCCTCGAGTTCACTCAAGCTTTTATCGCGCGGACGAAAGCGCCCAAGAAGCAGACTGGGGTACAGCGTGCTTGCATAGCCGGCCGTCCACATGTCGAGCGCGCGCGTGCGGCCGCCGGGCGCCCACAGAAATGCGTCGCGCGTCTCGAGGACGATGCCGCCTGCAACCAGACGCATGCGGACGTCTCGAGCAGTCTGCTGACTTACTCCTCCTGCCGCGAGCCCTAAGGCGCGCGTGGTGGCGTCCACCAAACTCGGATTGGCCAAGAGCGCAAACAGCACGCGATACGCTGGCGGCCGCATGCCTTTCTCGCCCGGAGCAGCCTTCAGCACCCGGCCCTGCACGCGCGCCACATAGCTCTCCCCGAGCCGCAGATGCAGATTTCCTGCGAGATCGACGAAGTTCACGCCCGCCGTCTCGAACAACTCTCCGATGGGGCGCCCTATGGCCGGGGCGAACACCAACAGTCCAGGC
>CAZEWA010000543.1:0-2269 GCA_964515685.1 uncultured Polyangiales bacterium
GGTTTGCGCGACGCGGGACCGAATTGCCTCGATGTACCCTGATGGGAGCTGTGCCAAGGAACGCTTAGGGAAGGGCGAAGAAACAGCTATAATTCCCTGAGGGAGGCAGCGTGAGCGTCAGGCCCAAGCGCTGTGTTTCGATGGGGCCGTGCCGGGTCTGGGTCTTCCTGTGGCTCGGTTTTTGTGGGTGTTCGCAGGAACACGGAGCCGAGCCGATTGAAAAGCGTGTGGCGGGTGAAGTGTCTCTCTCGGGCGAGAGCCTCGCCTATGTGTGCGTGGAGCCAGTGGCAGCACCCGAGGCGACGGTGAGGCGCCCGTTGCTGGCGCGTATCGGATTCGACGAGCAACGCGTGTCTGTCTTAGGTGCTCCGGTCAGCGGTCGTGTGACCGCCGTGAATGTCGTGACAGGGACAGAAGTGCGGGCGGGGAGCGCGCTACTCACGATCCACTCGGGCGATGTCGCGCAAGTGCGCTCGCAGCTTGCCCAAGCACGCGAAGTAAGGGCCTTGTCGGAGTTGAAGGCGGCGCGTGCGCAGGAGCTCGTGACGTTAGGTGCAGGCAGCGAAGCGGAGAGTCAGGAAGCGAGCACCGCGCTCGCGTCGGCACGCACGGAAGAGCGTCGCGCGCGCAATACGTTAGGTGCACTCGGCGGGGTGGGCGAAGGAGCCGACTACGTGCTGCGCTCGCCCATAGCAGGCACAGTGGTGGAGCGGCATGTCGACGTGGGCAATGCCGTGGGCGCAGATCTCGGGCAGCCGCTCGTTACCGTGGCTGATTTAGCCTCAGTCTGGGTTGTGGCGGATATCTACGAGCAGGACCTGGCTTACGTCCGCGTGGGGCAGAACGCGCATATCACGGTGCCTGTGTTATCCGAGCGGGGGTACGATGGGAAAATCACCTACGTGGGGCAGGTGGTAGACCCGAACACGCGCACGGCCCTGGCGCGCGTGATGCTGCACAATCCAGACGGGGCGCTGCGTCCCGGCATGTTTGTGGAGATGGTGGTGGAAGTCACAGTGCAGGCCACGGGCATTGTGCCGAGCAGTGCCCTGCTCTCGCGGCGCGACCAAATGTTTCTGTTCGTCGAGGTAAAGCCCAACCTGTTCAGGCAGCGGAAGGTACAGACCGGGGCGCAGTCAGGAGACCACGTTGTGATCCTGTCGGGTGTCGCCGCAGGGGAGCGCGTGGTTACGCGGGGTGCCATTTTGCTCGATGCTGAGGCCAATGCGGCTTTTTGAAGGGCGAGCAATGCAAAGGATGCTTTCGCGCTGGCTGGTTTTCATCGCGATACTCTCGATGCCGAACGCGTCTTGGGCACAGGCTGCAGCGTCGTTCACGTTGTTCGATGCGCTGCGGCTCATGCGTCAGGGGCATCCGCTACTGCGCGTGCAAGAGCGCGAGATACGCTCTCGTGAGGCCGACGAGGTCGCCACGAAACTGTGGACCAATCCCATGCTTGTTGGCAATTGGGCAAAGGGCATACGCAACACGACGTACGACCAGGTTGGCTACATCAGTGTCGGCGTATCGCAGTTCGTGGAGCTGGCGAATGTGCCTGCGGTGCGCAAGCGACAGGCGGGGTTTCTCGTGGCAGCGGCGCACGCAGAGCTGAGGGGAGTTGAGCTTGGCCTGAGCCTCGATCTCGAAAGCGCATTAATCGACCTCGTTGCGGCGCTACGTATGCAACGCCAGTTCGACCAGACGCTTGGGCAGATCCGAGAGGCCGCGCGCATTGTGGAGGATCGCGTGCGATTGGGAGCTGTGCCCCGCTATGACGCTACGCGTATCGCCGTTACGTTGGCCATGGCTGAAGCCGACGAGCGCGAAGGCATGGCTGCGATTGCGCGTGCCTGGGCCGATTTTCGTGCGGCCGTTGGCCCTTTAGCGACAGCGCTGCAGGGTGAGCCTGACTACGAGCTGAATGAAGGGCCCCCGCTGCCGAATGCCGGGCAGTTAATTAAATGGATGGAGAGACTGCAGCCTGATCTCGAAGCTGCGCGAGCGCGCGCCAAGGCCTCCTCCGCGGCGCTGCTGGTCAGCCGGCGCAGCGTGTTTTCAGGGGTGCTTGTCAGCCTGGGAGGCGGGTTCGGAGCGGGTCCGAAGCAGTTGGACTTGGGGGCAGGACTGTCTGTTCCGTTGCCCGTGGTCGACCGAGGACAGGGAACGATTCCCGCGGCCAGAGAGCGAGTGCAACAGGCGGAAGCCTACGTTGAAGCGGTACGCGTGCCGGCAGCGCTGAAAATCGAGGGCATGAGGCGTGAGATCGAGC
>CAZEWA010000544.1:0-834 GCA_964515685.1 uncultured Polyangiales bacterium
TCTATTGCGGATCCGCAAAGGTCACGGGCAAAGGGGCCAATGCGCGATGAAGAACTGCGGTGGTGAACACTCTTGCTATCGAGGGGTGAACGTGAAACTACGCGCGCCTTCGCGATGCTCGTGACATGCTGTGAGCCTGCCAGGCGAGCCTGTCCCCATCGCTCCGAGCCTTGGTGGCATGTGGCACAGTCAGCTGTCCTGAGGCCCATTCCAACGATGGCGAAGCTCTTCTAGGGGGATCGGAGGGCCGCTAAAGCCAGGTGCCCAGAGGTACTGCACAATCGCGATATCTTGGTCGGCGCTTGTGACTTGGACGGTATCTCCTTCGTCGAGGAGCCATTGCTCTCCAGAATGAAGCACGGCTTCCTTCTCGTTGGCTCGCACGCGACAGAGCCCCCGTATGACCGTAATCAACAAGTTGCCTCGGTCGATGGGCCATGGTGGGCGCTCGCCGGGCTTTATCTCGAGCACCTGTATCCGCACGTGCTGTTCGCTGGCAATGTGTCCGCCAGCCATTGCGTTGAGATACCGACTCGTCCAATGCTCACGCGTCATTAAATCAGTCCCTTTCCATGCTTGCGTTCAGTGCGTCAACCCCTTCGTGCGTTCTCGCCTTGGTCTCTGAAGAGGTCATCTTTCCATTAAAGCCGCTATTGTACGGGTTCGTTGATAGGTGGCCCTCTTGGTGGAGCTTGTCCCACTGTTCTCGGGACATGCGACCACGAACTGTTCCTGCTTGTGAGGGGTCAACATCTTCAACAGACAGGCGTCGCGGGCTAATTGCATCTCGCGCCGCGGCGCAGTCAGTAGATACGCACGCATACGGTGGGCCCC
>CAZEWA010000544.1:844-2246 GCA_964515685.1 uncultured Polyangiales bacterium
CGTCCTTCTTCAGCTTCTTGGCATCTAAAGACCCATGATACCAAATAACGTCGCCACCAGCTTTGCCAGTTCCATTTCGCAGCTTTCCAGCCAGCTTGCCTACGATTCCTGCTCCGTCCTTGATGTCTCCGACACTGACGGGAAGAACCTCGGACGCGAGGCTTGCACCAGCAATGACGCGATCGAGCGTGGAAGCGTTTCCGTCGAAGAGCGTGACTGCATCTTGAACGTTGTCGACGAAGGCATCGACCGCAGAACCCGTCTTCCAGAGCTTCACGCCGACCTTGGCGAGCTTCGTCCAGATGGAGCGCCCGGAAGGGTCTGATTGGTTGATCGGATCGCCCGCGGCATATGCGTACGCGTGGAACGCGAGAGGGCTCTTCGGATCGGGCGCGAATAGGGGCTCAGGGTCTACGGCCAGAAACCTGCCCAACCGCGCATCGTAAGGGCGTGCGTGGAAGTTTCCGAGCTCGGTGGCGTCGAGTTCGTTGCCTGCGAAAGCCCAGGGCTCGGCCGACATGGGAGCACGCTCGGTACCGTACGCATGCTGAGCATGCTCCTCAAGCACCGCCCCTGCCGCGTCCAGCACAACCACGGGCGAGTCATGGTGGTCGGTCAGATAGAACACGGCGTCGCTGGGCAACCTCTCGATTGCTTGCGCGTTCGCTCGTACATCGGAGGAGGGCGAACACGAGATCGCCAGAACAGCGAGCAAGGCGAGCGCCCCACGCATCCTTTGTCGGCGCCGGTCCAGGATGAGCAGCCCGAGCGCTGCACCCAGCCACAGCCAGCCGCGGTCTGTACGCCTGGTGAGAGCACAGCTCGCAGCCTCCGCCTTGATCACCTGCTTGCCAGTCAACTCATCGAGGCGCGCAACGCGCTCCCTGCCGACGAACACGTAGCGCACCAGAGATCCACCGCGTTCCTCAACATCAGCATCGATGTAGCGAACTTCTTCCGTTTTGCCGTCCTTGATGGTACGTTTGAGGGCTCGGCCATCATCGTATTCGTACATGTACTCTTCGATGAGGTCGCCACGCTCCACGCGAGCAAGCCGGCCCTTCGGGTCCCAAGACAGCTTGCGCTCGCCATCGTCGATCACACGACCGGCTTCGTCGTACTTGATCGAGAGATGGCCGTGCCTCGTAACGCGGTCTGGGTGCGCGGCGTCGTCGTAGGCATTCTCCAGGTTGAGAAAGCCATCCGCATAGTCGGAGCTCACCGAAAGTAGATTGGCCACGGCGTCGTAGGCCCAGGTCGTGGTTCCCATCCCGGCCGCGAGAGCGCGCAATCTGTAGCGGTCATCAAACGTATACTTGGCGCTGAGCGAAAGCGGGTCGTCGCTCGTGCGTTGATGGTCGATGCTCGCGGTGATGCGAGAAGCCTTGTCGAGAGACAGCTC
>CAZEWA010000545.1:0-2236 GCA_964515685.1 uncultured Polyangiales bacterium
GACTCTTCTCTTGGCGCTGGGGGCTGGATGTTCACGTGCAAACGTGGAATCCATGCACCACATGAACCAAGGCGTCGTTTTGGCGACTCAAAAGCAGTTCGTGGAGGCCGTCCAACAACTCGAGCGGGCCGCCGCGATCGATACGAGCAATGACCAGGCTTTCTACAATCTGGCCATCGTTCATATGGAGATGCGCAAGTTCGAACGCGCAAAGGACGACCTGACGCGCGCTATCGCTGTGGCTCCGCAAAGTGCTGCCTACCAAGAAAAGCTCGGCACGGTGCTGATTGAGCTCAAGGACTGGAATGGCGCAAAGAAGGCGCTCGAAAAGACGGTTGAGCTCGAACCTGGCCTGTTCAAGGCTTACTTCAAACTCGCCCAGGTCTTCGAACAGCTCGACGACCAACAGTCGGCGCTGCACCGCTACACCGAGGCCATAGAAAAGGGACCGAGCTTCTTGCCGGCGTACAGTGCTCTCGGTGGGCTCTACGCAGATCTCGGCTACTTGGATCACGCGGTCCAGGTTTCCCAGAGCGCTCTAAAGGTCGCTCAGGGTGGGTCTGAAGAGGCCGCTCGGATTCATAATCTGTTGGGGACTGTGTTTCAGCAGCAGCAGAAATACGACCTTGCCGTGCAGGAGTTCCGTGCTGCGCTTGAAGTGGTTCCCAGTATGAAAGACGCCGTTTTCTCGCTGGGTTGGACTTACTCGTTGCTGGGGAACAAAGAGGAAGCCAAGCGTCATCTGAAGAAGTTCTTGTCCGTGGCGGGTGATTCACCTGAGCACTACAAGAAAGCCGCGCGCGATAGGCTGGCGGAGATCTCGGAAGGCTTCTGAAGACTGTTCACATTGACCGAAAAGACCGCGTCCCAGAGGCGCGGTTTTTTTTTGCCAATGGAGCTGTTTTTCGAGAGGCACGCGAGGATAACCGAGCTGACTTCCAGCGGGGCACATGTGGGCTGTAAGTGTTATGCGACCTAACTGGGTTTCCGCGTTCGTTTTTGCTGTTTTGTGGGTTACAAGTCCTGGTACACAATGTGCGAAGTGGCGTGATCAGCACTCAAGCGGGCACGCCGAATCGCCGTTTTTTCGTGAAAAAATTCAGCCTGATTCGAGGTACGATGCGCCCATGTCGAGGGAGCCCAGCTTGCGGGTCCTCGGGCAGTTGCGCGTACCCGAATGGTTTGGACGGGCGGTCACTTAACCCCCGCCGTCGCGGCCGACACGTTGAGCTGGTTTGATGGAGGCATCGGTGTCAGAGCAGGATCTCTCCCAGAGTTACGATTTGAGTGAAGAGGAGCAGGAGCAGCTCAAAGCGCTCGACGAGAGCCTCGCGAAATTCGAGGGGCTTAAGCGCTGGTCGGACGTCATCAAGGCGCTGATCGGAAAAGCAGAGCTCGTCAAAGACCCCGCCGAGAAGGTGGTTCACTACGCTCGAGCGGGTGAGCTGTACCTCGACAAGTCGTCAAACCAAGCGGAAGCCATTAAGTGCTACGCGAAGGTGCTTGAGCACGACCGTACGAACGTTGAGGCGATCACGCGCCTCAAGGAGATGTACGAGAAGCGTCGCGACTGGGAGAAGGTCGTCGAGGTGATGCGTGTCGAGATCGATCTGCTCGATGAAGCGGATCGGCCGGCGCGTTTTGCTGAGGTGGCGGACCTCGCTACGCAGAAGCTGCGCAAGCCCGAGGTGTGCATCGAACTCTGGCAACAAGTGCTGGCGTTTGAGCCGAGCAACGGTAAGGCCATCGAGGCTCTTGCGGGCTTGTACGAAAAAGCGCGCGAATGGGGCCCTCTTGCCGAGGTTCTGGAGCGGCAGTCGGAGCAGCTGACCAACGACAACGACCTGGTGGCGTTGCTGCTGAAACTTGGCGGGCTCTACGGCGACAAGCTGAACGATGATCGTGGTGCAGTGAAGGCGTTCAAGCGCCTGCTTGACCTGCGGCCAGATGAGCGTCGTGCGCAAGAGCAGCTCAAAAAGCGCTACGCGGCGCTTCGGGACTGGGACGCGCTCGAGGATTTCTACTCCACCACCGACAAGTGGGACGAGCTTATTCGCGTGTTCGAGCGCGAGGGGGACGATGCAAACGTCGCCACCGAAGAGCGCATTTCACTCATCAAGCGCGTGGCGCGGCTGTGGGCGGAGAAAAAGGAGAAGCCGGACAGGGCCGCTCGCGCCTACGAGAAGATTCTCGAACTCGACGCGGACAACCTCGATGCAGCGGTCGCGCTCAGCCC
>CAZEWA010000546.1:0-2232 GCA_964515685.1 uncultured Polyangiales bacterium
ACCACAGTGAAAGCTAGGCGCTCGTGCCGCTCGACACTTTGGAGCAACCTTGGGGTGACTCCAAGGAGCTCCTGGAGCTCCTCTTTTCCGGTCGTCCCGCGCCGAATATCGAGGATCAGCGTGCCGCCGGGAGCCAGAGCCGCAGCCACATCTGCCGCGTAGGTCTTCACTGGATAGTGGTAGCCCCACGAGATGAGAGACAGGATCAAGTCGAACTTCTGGCCCTTGGGAAAGCCAGCCTGATCGGCGTTGTGCGTGTGCACGCGCGACGCCTGCACACCGTTCAACGCGAGTAGGCTCTTCGCGAGCGGCAAGCTGTTGTAGAAAGCGCCCTCACTCTTGAAGCCGTAGAAAATCTCCGAAATGCCTTCGCGGTCGAGCAAGTGGATCTCGAGTTCCTCACCATACTTACGGCCCAGAAAGACGTCGATTCCCGCAAGGCCGCAGCCGATGTCGAGAATGCGGCCGACCTTGGCGGGCAGCGCCGGCACGAGCGTCTCGTACTCGGTGGCGAGGTCCTGTGCGTAGCTCTTGGACAAGACCTGGGCCCGCGAGCTTTCGATCCCGGCGAGCAGGTATTTGTCGTAGAGTCGACCCAGGCTCAGCTTCCGAAACACCGTGTTGATGGGGTGTTGGTAAGCCGTTCGTTGAAGCGCCAGGTAACGCTCGGACCCGGGGGGCAGATGCAATTGGGTCGACATGACAGTCAGGTTCTCCTATCGAGGCGGACCTTACCGTAATCTGGGGACATAGCCCACTCCTCCTGCGAGGAAATGGAGACGAATCTTGTGTCCGAAAGCACGGTTCGCAGTCCGCCGGGGCTCAATCTTACGGATTCGTAAGATTGAGACGCGAGAACCCTGTCAGGTAGGCGGACCGGATGCACGCGACGCGGGGCTTTCGCCTCCCTCAC
Organism: uncultured Polyangiales bacterium; assembly: GCA_964515685.1. Classification (GTDB taxonomy): domain Bacteria; phylum Myxococcota_A; class Polyangia; order Polyangiales; family DASUME01; genus DASUME01. Next base: position 914 of record CAZEWA010000546.1, read on the forward strand.
CCCTTACCGATTCTTCGCAAACAGCACCGCGACTACGCCCAAAATCGTAAGACCACACGCCGCGAGGCTGAACGCGTCGAGAGGCTCCGAAGCAAGTGCAGAACCGAGTACCAATGCGACCACCGGGTTCACGAAGGCGTAACTCGTGGCCACCGCAGGCCGCGTACGCGCGAGCAGATAGGTGAACGCGCAGAACCCGACAAGCGAGCCGAAGGTCACGAGATACAAGGCGGCGCCAATGGCGAAGGCCGTCGGCCGGTGCGGCACCTCGCCTAGCACCGGACTCAGCAGCAGGAGAAAGATGCCGCCCCAGAGCATCTCGAGCGCACTTGCCATGGCTCCGCGTGGCAGGGCCAAGCGCGGACTGAGCACAGACCCGAGGGCCCAAGAAACAGGAGCCAGCACCAACAGCAAGAAGCCTAGCGACGAACCTGAAAACGCGCCGCCGCGCTGCAAGAGCGCGACACCCGAAATGCCTAAAAACAAGCCGATGAGCTCGAGTCTTGAAGGGCGCGTGCCGAAGAACGCGGCGAACAGGGCGGCCCACAGGGGCATCGTCGCCACGACAATCGCCGCCACACTCGACGCGACATACTGTTGCGAGAACGCAACGAAGCCGTTGCCACCCACGAAAAACAGCGCGCCCACGAGCGCCGTAGCACGCAGCTCACGCAGCTTGGGCCAAGGCTCACCACGCAGCTTCAGCGCAACAAAGAGCACGAGCCCCGCAAAGCTAAAGCGCAAGCCTCCCAGCAAAAACGGCGGGAAACCGGCTAGCGCGAAGCGCTGGGCAAGATAGGTGGAGCCCCACACCACGTAAACGAGGAGGAGGCAAAACAGCACCCAACCAGAGAGCCGACTACGCGACAGCGACACGGAAGTACGGGCAAGCGTGACGCAGCGCCGTAAGAACGCCAGCCGAACACGTTGCCCTCAGCCGAACCTTGCGCTCACTTCTCTTCGGCGAGCACGCGCAGCTTGAGCTCGAGCAGCTGCTCGACTTTGACCGGCGTGGGAGCCCCCGTCATCAGGTCGTTTGCACGCTGCGTCTTGGGGAAGGCAACGACATCGCGCAGGCTCTCCGTGTTGGTGAGCAACATCGTGAGGCGGTCGATGCCGAGCGCGATGCCGCCGTGCGGAGGTGCACCGAGCTTGAGTGCGTCGAGCAAGAAGCCGAACTTCTCGCGCGCCTCTTCGTCTTCGATGCCGAGCGCCTTGAACACGCGCGCCTGCACCTCGGGATCGTGCAAGCGAATGGAGCCGCCGCCGATTTCGAAGCCGTTGAGCACGAGATCGTAGCGGTAGCAGAGCACCTTGCC
>CAZEWA010000547.1:0-2199 GCA_964515685.1 uncultured Polyangiales bacterium
AGGAAGACCGTTTTGTCCACGACGACGGTCAAGTCATCGACCTCGTCACGACTGATAAGCCTGCGTTTCTTCCGTTCCGAGCCGTGATTGATGGCATGAAGCTCCCCGCCGACGCCGTATGGCAGGCCGAGCAAGTGAGCCCAAAGGTCGCGCGTTTTACGCTCGAAATCGACAACGTACGGCTCGTACGCAAGGTCGAAGTGGGCGACGGACCTTTTCAGCTTTGGTCCACGCTGCAAGTTCAAAACCTAGGCCAAGCAGAACGCTCACTCGTCGTCTCGATCGAGGGCCATCACTACGTGCGCCGCAGCGACGAACAGGGCGGTTTCCTGGCTGGCCGTTCGCCCCTCACCGCAAGTGGCCTGTGCGTCGAGGACGGCACGCCCACGCGCTTTGACCGGGATGAGATCCTCGAAGATAAGCCGCGGGTAGAAGGCGACGTCAACTTCGGCTCCGTTGAGACGGTTTACTTCACGCAGGCTTTTGCCGCTGACAAGCAGGTCTTCAAGCGCTGCCAGCTCTCCGGCTCCGATCGCGGTGGCACACCGGATTCCCCGGATGGTTCCTTGTTGTCGGTCTCGGTGAACTATCCGTCCGCCACGGTTAAAGCCGGTGAAAAGGCCACGTTCCGCACGCTCGCTTATATCGGCCCCAAGATTCCTGAGCACCTCACGCGGGCAGGTCACAGCCTGCGCCGTGCCGCATACGTGGGTGGGCTTCCGGGCGTCGATTCCATCGCCAATGGCCTGCTCACACTGCTCTCGTTCATTCACGAGAAGTTCGTCCCTAACTGGGGCGTCGCGATCATTCTCCTCACGTTCTTCGTGAAGCTCGTGCTCTACCCGCTCACGGCGAAGAGCTTCGAGTCCATCGCGGCCATGCGCCAGCTCAAGCCTGAGATCGATGCGTTGAACGAGCGCTTCAAGGACGACCGCGAGAAAAAAGGCGCGGCGATGATGGAGCTCTACCGCAAGCACAAGATAAACCCGTTCGGCGGGTGCTTGCCTCAGCTTCTGCAGCTACCGATTTGGTGGGCGCTGTACACGTCTCTGTCCACGAACGTAGAGCTGTTTAGGCGGCCTTTCTTCGGTTTTTGGCAGGACCTTACCGCCCCGGACCCCTTCTACGTACTGCCGCTTTCACTCGGCCTCTTGATGTGGGTCCAGCAAAAGATTACGCCGAGTACAATGGATGCCGCGCAGGCGAAGATGATGCTCTACCTCATGCCAGCCATGATCACGAGCTTCATGCTGTTTCTGCCAGCCGGCCTGTGCCTGTATATGTTCACCAACTCGGTGTTGAGCATCGGGCAGCAAAAATTTATCGAGTACCGGATCGCCAACAAGCAGCCGCCCACAGGGGGCGGTGAAAGTGGTCTTTCGGGCTCGCCATCGGACGCCTCGACTAGCGCGGCGTCCCCTCAGAGGAGCCGACGTGGACGAGCGTAGACACAACATGGATGGGGCGCTGTTCGTCGATGAAGATCGCCAGAGTCGTGCAGGTGGGCGCGAAAGCAGACGTTCTCGTGACGATGACGGCAAAGCAGACGACGCACGCCGTGTGACCCAAGGCATTTTGGACCGCATGGACCTCGAAGCGACCGCACGCATTCGCGACGATGACGACGAGCGTGTCGTGATCGATGTCGAAGGTCCTGACGCGGGTCGCGCCATCGGCAAGAAGGGCATGACCCTTGAAGCCCTGCAATTCCTAGTCAACAAGATCGTAAACCGCGATCCCGACGAGCGCCGTCACATCGTGCTCGACTCGGGCGACTACCGCGAACGCCACGACAACAGCTTGGTCTCGATGGCCAAGCGTGAGGCCAAGCGCGCAGTAACCTCAGGACGAGCGGTCACGCTAGAGCCCATGTCTGCGCGGGATCGGCGCGTGATTCACGTATCGCTTTCCAAGTTCCCCGGCGTAAGCACCCGCTCGGAAGGCGAAGGCGCAGATCGCAGACTCCAAATCATCCCCGCCCGTGGCGAGCGTGGTGGAGACCGCGGAGGCGACCGCGGACGTGGTGATGACAGGTCGCGCGGCCGCTCATCGGGCCGCGATGACCGAGCCAAGGTCCCAAGTTCGTCGCGCGAACGCGCTCCAAGTGAACGCGGGCCTAGCGATCGAAGCCGTGAGCGGCCTGCCGCTGAGCGCAGTCGCGAGCGACTCGGGAGCGAACGCATCCCGGGCGGGGATCGC
>CAZEWA010000548.1:0-2194 GCA_964515685.1 uncultured Polyangiales bacterium
GCCACCACATCCCCCGGCCCTCCAAACGAGAACATGACAAACTCTTCCCCATCAGCGAGCTCCGCGCTCGAGTACTCAGGCTGCACATCAAACTGCCACATGCCGGTCCGCATCCATGCGGGCACCTGCGCAGCCGTAAAAGTAAGCCTGTCCGGGTTGCGCTTCCGATATTGATCGTTGGTCGGCAAGTAAGAGCTGGGGAAGCTTCCCGACTCCCACTGAATACCCCAGAGATAGTAGTTGGCCGAGGGTAGCGACGGGATGAGGCCACCCAGCCCGGCCGGGTAGTTCTGTACGTGAGATGCGGCGAGATAGAGCGGGATAGCCGCCGCCTGGGAGCTCTTGTCGAATCTTGTCCACTGCGCCGGTAAGTCCCAAGGGTCGGGATTTGCGTAGAGGTTGCTCACAATGGGGTCGAACAGGATCAAGCGCGTCTTGCCACCGGTGCCTGCGTCTTTGAGGTAGGCACTGAGACTGCCCGGCCCCTGAGGGTTCGCCGCTAGCTGAATCGCCGCAGGGATGCCGCCACTGGGCGCCTGAAGTCTGTCCGCGCTGGTCTTACCGTCCGGTGCAACAGCTGCATCTGCCTGGAGTACGATTGGAGGACCCGACAGGAAGTCGGGCACGAACCAGCCAGGAAATGCATTGAGCTCTTCCGAACGAATCACCGTATTGGTGCGCTCTCCCTCGAAGAGGGCCATGCGCTTGCCGCCTTCGACTCCGATATAGCGAAGCTGGTGGCCTGTCGCGCGCTCGATGTGGCCGTTCTCTTTGGCAAAGGTGGCGAGACTGCCGCGAATGAAGTTTCCAGAGTCGAAATCGAGTTTAGCAATCGCATCCGGAAGAACTTGGTCGCCGAGGGCGCATGGTCGCGCGCAGATGTCCGTGCAGTCACCGCACGGGCCTCCGCAATCGACTTTGGTCTCGGCCGGGTCCTTCACGCCATTTTGGCAGCTCGGAAGCCAGCATGCCCTGTCCGTCGTCAGCCCGAAGCGCTCCCCATTGGTCTCTCCACACACGAGTCCAACAGCACACTGTGTATCCTCAGTACACGCCTGACCGACCGTCTTCGGAACCGGCCCCGCCACGCCCACGCTGTGCAGCTTGTTGTCGTCGCTTCCGACGAGCACCGCCCCATTGGCGCCGATGACCGGCGTGCCAGCCACGTTGTTCCAGGTGGTGTACTTCCAGAGCAAATTGCCGCCAGCATCGACGGCGTATAGTGAATCATCTTCACTACCGAAATACACGTTACCCGCGCGGTCGATCACGGGCGAAGACACGATGCAGCCGAGCGTAGGGAATGCCCAAAGCTCAATGCCCTCTGGCGTGAACGCGTGCAGCTTGAAATCACCACCCCCCACGTAGACCACGCCATTTGCGTCTACAGCAGGAGAAGAGACGACGTTACCCAGGCCCAAGTCGCGCTCCCACAATAGGTCGCCTGTCTGAGCATCAAACGCGTGCAGCTTGTTCTGATTTGATCCTACATACACCCGACCGTTCGCCACGGCGGGGGACGACTCAATGTTGGCGAAGAGTATGTCCTCGCTCCACTTGAGCGAGCCATCTGCATTGAGCGCGTACAGATGGTTGTCGTCTGAGCCAAAAAAGACCGTTCCGTCCGGACCGATCGCGGCCGACGAGCGTATTTTGTTGCTCGTCGGGTATTCCCACTTCTTGGTAAGGTTGGGATTCAGAGCGTAAAACTTACCTGTATGGCTTCCGACGTAGATGGTTCCGTCGCCACCAATCGCAGGCGACGCGGTGACATCGCCGAAGGTGTCGAATGCGGCGTACTTCTCCGTACGGGTCACCGGATTGATCGCGTGGACCTTGTTCGCGTGCGAACCTACGTAGACGGTTCCGTCGGCAGCAATTGCGGGGCTCGACTGAACCTGATTCCACAAGAAGATTCGCCATGCCGTGGCGCCCGTCGCCGGGTTCAGGGCATAAAAGTAACCGTCATCTGAGCCTATGTAGATAGTCCCATCCGCCGCCACAGCGGGCGCTGAGCGAACGTCCCAGAGGAAGTCGTGCTCCCAGTTCTTGGCATTCGTTGCGGGCCCATAGAGGGAGCTTTGAGACGCGTGCGATGGGCACCCGCCGCGCATCGGCGAAGGCGAGTTCGCCTGAAGTCCACCCATGTTCCCGCACAAGCTCGTCTGTAGAGCTTGGACGCTTGTTCCGAGCG
>CAZEWA010000549.1:0-2194 GCA_964515685.1 uncultured Polyangiales bacterium
CCGTCTGCAACCGCGACCAACTCTTGCCTGCGCCGCACGCCCTTGAAGCCAGCGAGCGAGCGCGCGAGGGCTGTGACGCCGAGCTCTGCCCCCTCCGCGCACAACGCAATCGCCGCCAAGGTGTTCTTGATGTTGTGCTGGCCCGACAACGGCGAATGCACGCGCCCACAGGCACTGCCGCCAAAGAACAAGTCGAACGGCTGCACGGTGCCCTGCGCCGGTGCGGCTGCCGCAAGCCAAACCGGTGTGACGTCGCCCGTATCGTCGCCTTCGAGCGCGTAGTAGCTCACGCGACAGCGCGCCCGTTGCGCCACCCTACGTACCTCCGGGTCCCCAGCGTAGGCCACAAGCAAGCCGGCCTCCGGGATGCGCTCGACAAACCCCTCGAATGCCGCGCGATAGCTTTCCAGCGTGGGGTAGATGTCGATGTGGTCGTGCTCGAGCGAGGTCAAAATCGCTGCGAACGGCCGGTAGCGAAAGAATTTGGGCTGCTTTTCGAAAAAGGCGCTGTCGTACTCATCGCCCTCGATCACGAACGGTGCGTTCTCCGCACCCAAGCCAAAGCTCTCAGGGAAGTCGCGCGGTACACCGCCCAGTAGGTAGCCCGGGTCGCGCCCCAACATGCGGAGCAAGTAGGTGACGAGCGCGGTCGTGGTCGTCTTGCCGTGGGTGCCAGCAACCACGAAGCTCTGGCGCTCGGACAAGAAGAACTGCTCGAGCGTTCCTGGCATCGACAGGTAAGGCAGCCCGCCGTCAATCGCCGCCCGCGCCTCCGGATTCGTACTTCGGCACACATTACCCACCACCACAAGGTCGGGCGCGGGCTCGAGATGCTTCGGGTCGAAGCCCTGATAGGTCGACACACCCCACTCGGCGAGCTTCTCTCCCATGGGGGGATAAAAGGCCGTATCGCTGCCCGTCACCCGGTGGCCCTGCTTGCGCAGCAATCCCGCGAGCGCGCCCATCCCAGTCCCCGCAACCCCGATCATATGCACGTGCTTCATGGCTTCTGCGCGAGCCTACCGCGGCCTGTAGCGCTTGGCCTCTAAGCTACGCACTCGCAGACACGTCCCGGTTGGCAATCCCCAACGTACGCAGACTCCACGGACTGTGATCCAAGGTGAGAGGAGATCGAAGCCTCCTCCTCGCCACCCTGTTGACACTGCCGTGCAACGCCCCATGATGGAAGAGAGTGCTTCAGCCAAGTGGCCTGGCATGAGGAAAGGGAAGCGATGGCAGCGCGCGAGACCCGGAAAACCAAAACTCTGAAAGATCGTGCTCAGGAGTTTGTCCAGGGTGTCGCTGAGGCGCTCGGGGCTCTGCTTCCTGTTCCCGAGCCACAACTCATCCCGATTCCTGTCCGCGTCAATCAGGGGCGTCCGCGTCCCCGACGCCGCTAAAGCCGTACAGACGACGTAAAAGCCGCGCTCTCGCGATACTTGCTCGGCAGCTATCTGCTGCAGCGTGTCAGAGCCCAAGCAGGCTTCAACCGCGCATCTGAGCGACCGACGCGAGCGAGCTTAGGTTTCGGAGCGGACCGCGGCCGACGCGCTCAAGTAACGCGTGCGCAGATCGAACAGGATCTGGCTGAGCAGGCGTTCTTCGTCGCCGGTCAGGTTGCCTCGGGTCTTTTCTTCCATGATTCCCAGCAGATCGATCTCCTGCCGGGCCATCGTGAGGTCGACCTGGTCGCTGCCCACCCCGAGATGCAGCATGGCCGAGGTGCGCAGCGAGACGATGAACGTGCTGAAGTCCAAGGGGGGAAGGTCGTCTTCCCCACGCGGTAGCGCAGGCTCGAATACTTCGGCAGAAGCCTCGGGATCTTGCTCGGGATCACTCATCTTTTCCCCCAGGCTACGTAACGGGGCGACTCGGCAAAGTGCCTGCCTCAGACCTCGGCAGCTTCGTCTTCTGCTTCGTCGTCGTCTTCGTCGTCGATGTCTTCTTCATCGTCGTCGAAATCATCGTCCACATCGTCGGCGCCCGAGTCTCCGTCCAGGGACACGTGCACGCAATTGGCTTCGCGGTCCGGAAGGCCCTCAATTGCCGTCTTCAGGAGCTCGGGGTCTACGAGACCTTTCTTGATGTTTCGCTCGACCACGCGCTTGTCGATGAGAGAGTTATCGTACGCCATGGGCCGAGTTTGCTGGGGGGGTGTTGCCCTGTCAACCAACTGAAACGGCAAGCGCCTTAG
>CAZEWA010000550.1:0-2194 GCA_964515685.1 uncultured Polyangiales bacterium
AATACGAGATGGACAAGGCTGCCGGGACGCTGGTGGTGGATCGCTTCCTGTACACAGCGATGCGGTACCCCGGCAACTATGGTTTCATCCCTCATACGCTGTCGGACGATGGCGATCCCTGTGACGTTCTCATCGCCAATCAGCGCGGCATCGTGCCCGGCGCAGTCGTGGCGGTGCGGCCCGTGGGCGTGCTCAAGATGCACGACGAAGCGGGCGGAGATGAGAAGATCATCGCCGTGCCCGTGTCGCGTCTCACGCGTCGCTACGAAAAGGTGCTCGACTACACCGACCTGCCAGAGATTACGCTCAAGCAGATCGAGCATTTCTTCCAGCATTATAAGGACCTCGAATCCAACAAGTGGGTCAAGGTCACAGGCTGGGGCAATGCAGAAGAAGCCAAGCGCCTTATCGTTGAGGCCATGGAACGCGCGAAGAAGGCTTGAGTCTGAGCTATGCCTCGGGTGAGTGTGCGCCGAGTGAGGTAAAAGATGTCGTTGCTGTCACGGGTGAAGGGGCGTGGTCCCAGCGGGTTTGGCTTTGGCTCGACCGCAGCCGATGTAACGCAGGGACTCGACCTCACGGGGCGCACCTACCTGGTCACGGGTAGTACGTCAGGGCTTGGCTTCGAGACCGTACGCGTGCTGTCGATGCGTGGAGCCAGGGTGTTGGCCACGGCGCGCACGCTCGAAAAGGGGCAAAAAGCGCTGGCGTCGCTCGGCCCACAGGTCGAGACCTTGGCCCTGGAGCTCGCTTGTGCCGCGTCGGTGCGGGCGTGTGTCGCGACGCTCCTCGCGCGCGGTCAAAGGCTCGACGGCATCATTTGCAACGCCGGCATCATGGCGCCGCCCAAGCTGCAGCGCGCGCATGGCATCGAGCTTCAGTTCTTCACGAACCACGTGGGCCACTTCATGTTGGTCACGGGACTCATCTCGCTGCTTGCGCCCGAGGCGCGCGTCGTCGTGTTGAGCAGTGCGGCGCATACCTTGGCGCCCAAGGGCGGCATTCAGTTCGACAATCTGACCGGCGACCGCGGCTACAGCGCATGGCGAGCGTACGGCCAGAGCAAGCTCGCGAACCTGTTGTTCGCCAAGGAGCTTGGCCGGCGCTGGGTTGGGACCGGCCGGACAGCGAACGCGGTGCACCCCGGGGTCATTCGCAGCGAGCTCCAGCGCAGCATGTCCGGCATCGCGCGGTTCACGATGGACCTTGCGGGCCCGATCGGCCTGAAGAGCATCCCAGAAGGCGCCGCCACGCAGTGCTTCGTCGCCACCCATCCAAGCTTGCACAATGTGTCGGGCCAGTACTTCGCCGACAGCAACACCGCGCCGTCAAGCCGACTGTCGCGGGACCCGGAACTTGCGGCCAGGCTGTGGGAATCCACTGAGAGTCTGGTGGCGACCCTGAAGTAGGTGCGAAACCTACCCTGAAAACGGGGGCCAAAGGGTCGAAATCACTTCACTTGGAGTCGGGAGCGCACGCCCTCGTTGACAAGTGGAAGGCCTGCTACCTAGGGTTAGGAATCATGGGATATTGCGGGCGAGGCAGTCGAGTTGGCTTGTGTGTCCCAGGGACACAACGCCCGGCATGAGCATGCCTCAACGACACCACAGATGGCTCGGGCAGGTTGTCGCAGACCGCTATCGAGTGCTTGAGCTGCTCGGTGAGGGCGGCATGGGTGCGGTGTACATTGCGGAGCACCTCACGCTCGCCAAGCAGGTCGCGCTCAAGGTCGTGCATCCCGAGTTCGCAGGCAACGCCGAGCTCTCGGCGCGCTTTGCGCGAGAGGCCATGGCGACCTCGCGCATCGATCATCCGAACGTCATCTCGGCCCTCGACTTCGGTACCTTGCCCGACGGCACCGCCTACCTTGCCGTGCAGCTCGTGCGCGGCCCAAGTCTGACCAAGGTCCTGCACGCCGAAGGCCAGCTACCGTGGTCACGCGCTGCCGATCTCGGGGCGCAAGTGGCGGACGCGCTGTGCGCCGCCCACGGTTACGGCATCGTTCACCGCGATCTCAAGCCCGACAATTTGCTGCTCCAGTTCTTGGACGACGGCGGCGAGCTAGTGAAGGTGCTCGACTTCGGCGTGGCCAAGTTTGAGCGCGAGAGTCTTGCGCCGCCTCCGGCACGCGGTTCGCATCAGGTGACGCAGCTCGGTATCGTCATCGGTACGCCTGGCTACATGGCGCCCGAGC
>CAZEWA010000551.1:0-2176 GCA_964515685.1 uncultured Polyangiales bacterium
TCTAATGTGAGGTACGGCTCACCCCGCAGGGGCAACGGTGTCGTTTCGTGCGGATCACGATTCAGGTCGAAAAACTCGAACCTGCGTCCGTCTTCGGTGTAGATGAGCTTGTAGGGGAAGTCCACCAAGGCAGCCTGGTAATCCTTGCCGTGGAAGGCATCGCGCTCCAGGAAGAAGTGCGTGCGCGGAAGACGCTCTCCGCGCGAGAGCAGGCCCGTAAGATTGCGCCCTGCCAGGCTCGAAAAACCCGACTGCAAGCCCACCAGGTTCAGCAACGTTGGGCCGATATCCTCGTGGCTTACGGCTTCACGAATGCGTCCCCCGGGAAGCCCTGGCACGTGTATCAGCCCCACGGTGTGCATCTGAGTCTGATACAGGTTGCTGCCGTGCCAATCGCTCCCGTGCTCCCGAAATTCCTCGCCATGGTCTCCGACCACCATCACCAGCGTCTTGTCTTGCAGCCCCAGTCGCTCGAGGTCTCCCAACAAGCTTCCGATAAGCGCGTCGGCTTCCCAAATCTCTGACGCGTATAGGCCTTGTCTGTCTGCACCGAAGTCCGGTGCGCGGTCGGAGCGTTCGTACGTGTAGTGCGGCTCCATCAGGTGCACCCACATGAAGAAGGGTTTGTCCTGACTCTTTTCAAGATGACGACGAGCCACCTTGATCTGCTCACGCCCCGGAAAACCTCGCAGCGTGCCGCCGCGGTACTGGATCGGAGTGGACGTATCGTAGATTCCGAAGCCCTGTCCGTAGCCGATACGTTCGCGGCTGGTGAAAGCCGCGAACGAGTTCAATACCGCGATGGTGTCGTAACCTTCCTTTTGAAAGAGGCTCGGAACCCAAGGGTTACCTGGAGCGAGCACCGCCTGCGCTTTGCCCTTGCGCTCCCAGCGCACGCGGGTCGGTGGACGGGAACTAAAAATGCTCGCCACGGAAAGCCGAGTCCAGGGTGTGGTCGCGAAGAAATTCTCGAACACGTAAGAACGCCCAGCGTACGCCTCGAGGTTGGGCGTGGTGGGCTTGCCATAGCCCATAAAAGACAGACGATCGGCCCGCACGGTGTCGACCGAGATCAGAAGCACGTTCAGCTTGTTAGGCACCTCTGCTGGCTTCGAAAGCCAACGCGGCGGCTCGCTTTTCGGACTTTCCTTGAGGTCTCCACCGAAGCAGTTGTTATCGATATTATCGCGCGGAATCTCCAGCGCCCCTGGGTTCACGCTCCGATCGAAAGGTGCACAGTCGCCGCCCATCAACAACGACGAATAACCATCTCTATCGAAGTCGGTCGCTGCCCGCACAGCATCGACGAAGAAACGCGACGCGCCGCGACTTTGCGCCACGTCGGAGACGATCGACCAGGGCAGGAACATGCCGTATGAACTTCCAAGCAGTGCAACCGAGAGCCCAGCGAGCTTGAGCCCACGACGCCCCGACAACAGCGGACGCTCGCCCCAGAATCTTGCCGCAACGACGTAGGCGAACAGCGCCGCAACAACGCTCACTATGAGCCAGGCATCGAGTTGCGCAAAGCCTGAGCGGTTGTCCCAGAACATGGCGCCCCATGTCCCCCCAACAACGAGTAGCGTGGGCAGGATGCAGCTCGTTGCAAACACAGCGCGCGACTTTTGCCGTGCGCGGTACGCCCACCTCGCAACGAGCGCGGCCAGGGACGCCAGCACAGGAATGAGCAGCACCATCCCCAACACGATCAGTAAGGCAGACAACTCCACGTTGCGAAACCGCTTGGGGGCAGCGAGGATCACCGTATACAGGACACAAGACCACAAGCTCATCGCAGGCCAGAAAGCCATCGCAAGGTCCCGAGCCTCAAAATTGCCGCTCGCATCGATCGCCGCCCACACACCCCGCAAGCTGTTTTGGATAGCTTTGGTGATCGTGCCCAACGCCAGAGCTACGACCAGCGCGAAGCCACTCAAGAACGCGCAAGTCTGCAGGAGCAGCCAGATCTTCGTCCCAAACTGCGCCTGTCCCGGTCCGCGAAATGCGATGCCAAGGCCATCCACAAACAACATCACCGACACGGCCACCAACGCCGCGCGCACTCCAAAGCTCATACGCCCGAACATGACACGTATGGGCCCCGTCGCACGGAGGTGGACGGCGTGAGCTACACGCCCCTGTAGAGCTGGCCACCTCGGACCTCTTCCCCCCGCCG
>CAZEWA010000552.1:0-2174 GCA_964515685.1 uncultured Polyangiales bacterium
CTAAGGCGCAGTCTTACCACTCCGAAACGCGTAGTAATATGTCAGCACGCGGTTTACGTAGCGGCGCGTCTCACTGTACGGCGGCACGCCGTTGTAGCGCTGCACGGCGCCTGCGCCTGCGTTGTAGCTGGCCACGGTCAGAACCAGATCGCCGTGCCACTGGTTGGCCAGAATGCGCAGAAAGCGCGCGCCGCCCAGGATGTTTTGGCGCGGATCGAAGGGGTCTTCCACGCCCATCTTCTTGGCCGTAAAAGGCATGAGCTGCATCAAGCCCATGGCGCCATCCACAGACACGGCGTTGACGTCGTAGTTGCTCTCGACCTGCATGACCGCCCGCAGGAATGTGGCGGGAAGCTGATACAGTCGCGCGGCCTCTTCGATGAAGCCGTCGTAGCGGCGGAAACGTTCAGGCGACCTGTCGCGCTGGCTCTGGGGGGTCTTGAGGGTGCGGGAGGTGCGGCCCTGGAACACCACTCGCTTCCATGGACGGCCGCCATCGGGCGTGTTCGTGTAATGCGCCACGCCCTCGGCGTCGACGAACTCCCAGATATCGGCCCGCGTGCTGCCGGGGGCAAACAGCCCGCCTGCCGTGACGGAACAAGCCAGTGCTGCGGCTAGGCGCAGCGACCGGAAGCGGACCCAGCGGCTGCGGGAGGGGGTGTCAGATGCGATGCGTGGCGGTGTCATCAAGAGCGGGACTCGATCCTAAGCCCTTCGATTCGATCTCGCCAAGACTTCGCAAGATTGTGGGACCGGGCGCGCGGGGCGACTCGTCAACCCCCCGGAGGCACACTACATTCCCTGAATTCCCGAACGGCGCGGTCGTCCTTGCGCAACACATCTATGAGAATCGTCACAGATTACCTGGTTTTAGGCAGCGGAATCGCAGGTCTTACCTTCGCCCTGGAGGCTGCAAAGCGCGGTCGAGTCTTGGTCTTGACCAAGCGCGGCGAGACTGACGCGGCCACCAACTGGGCCCAGGGCGGCATCGCTGCGGTGCTCGACCCGGACGATAGCTTTGGTGAGCACACAGCCGACACCTTGACCACAGGCGGGGGCCTATCCCACCGCGACGTGGTCGACATGGTGGTCGAAGACGCACCTAAGCGCATCGAGGCTCTGAGCGAGCTGGGTGCTCGCTTCAGTTCGGCCGGGGACGGCCACTTCGACCTCGCGCGCGAGGGCGGGCACGGCAAGCGGCGTGTGGTGCACGCAGGCGACATCACGGGTGCCGAGGTGCAGCGTGCGTTGCTGGAGGCCGTGCATGCGCAGCCCAACATCGAGCTGCGTGAGGGCCACATGGCCATCGACCTCATCGACATGGCGAGGCTCGGTGGGCCGAGACGCATCGTGGGCGCGTATGCGCTCGATACGCGCACGCAGCAGGTCTACTCCATCGTCGCGCGCGCCACGGTGCTCGCCACGGGCGGAGCCGGCAAGGTCTACCTCTACACGACCAATCCAGACATCGCGACAGGCGACGGTGTCGCTATGGCCTATCGCGCAGGGGCGGAAATTGCGAACATGGAGTTCTTCCAGTTCCATCCCACCTGCCTTTACCACCCGCAGGCCAAGAGTTTCTTGATCAGCGAGGCCCTGCGCGGCGAGGGTGGCATCCTGCGCTTGCCCGATGGAACGCCCTTCATGGAGCGGCACCATCCCATGAAAGATCTCGCACCTCGCGACGTGACGGCGCGCGCCATCGACTACGAGATGAAGCGCACGGGCGCCGACTGTGTGTGGCTCGACATGACCCATAAGTCGGCGGACTTCTTGCGCGAGCGCTTCCCGAACATTTACGCGCGCACGAAGGCGCTGGGCATCGACCTGACGCGGGAGCCGATTCCAGTGGTGCCCGCGGCCCACTACATGTGCGGCGGCGTGTTGGTCGATCTCGAGGGCCGTACTTCGCTGCCAGGCTTGTGGGCGGTAGGCGAAGTGGCGTGCACCGGCCTGCACGGCGCCAATCGTCTCGCTTCGAACTCGCTGCTCGAAGGACTCGTGTACGGCCACCGTGCGGCGCTGTCCGTGCACGGTGCCTCGCCTGACCTGCCGGGCGTCGAAGCGCCTGATTGGGATCCGGGCAAGGCGACAGAGAGCGATGAAGCCGTGGTCGTGGCCAACGACTGGGACGAGCTGCGCCGCTTCATGTGGAACTACGTGGGCATCGTGCG
>CAZEWA010000553.1:0-2169 GCA_964515685.1 uncultured Polyangiales bacterium
TGACGTTGAGGCGGTCCATGGGGATGCCGAGCTTGTCGGCGCAGTAGAGCACCTGCACTGCGAAAGCTTCGTTGAGCTCCCACAGGCCGATGTCGTCGACCTTGAGGCCGTGACGCTCGAGCAAGCGCGGGATGGCGAAGGCCGGACCGATGCCCATCTCGTCGGGCTCGCAGCCTGCCACGGCAAAGCCGCGGAAGATACCGAGGGGCTTGAGGTTGCGCTGCTCGGCGAGCTTCGCGTCCATCACCACCACGGCGGCTGCGCCATCTGAGAACTGACTCGCGTTGCCGGCCGCGATCACACCACCGGGCACGGCGGGCTTGATCTTGGCGAGCGCCTCGTACGTGGTGCCTTCGCGGATGCCTTCGTCCGTGTTGAGCAGCACTTCTTTGGTGACGAGCTGGCCTGTGGTTTTGTCGGCCACGCCGGCGAGCGCCTTGAAGGGCACGATTTCGTCGTTGAACTTGCCGGCTGCGAGTGCGGCAGCCGCGCGCTGCTGGCTCTGTGCGCCGTACTCGTCCTGACGCTCACGCGAGATGTTGTAGCGTTTGGCTACGGTCTCTGCGGTCTGCAGCATGGGCCAGTAGATGGCGGGCTTGTTCTCGAGCAACCAGCTCTCGGTGAACATGTGCGTGTTGATCTCGTTCTGCACGCACGAGATGGACTCCACGCCGCCTGCCACGACGACCGGCGACTTGTTCACGATCACCGCCTGCGCCGCCATGGCGATAGACTGCAGACCGGAAGAGCAGAAGCGGTTGATGGTGACGCCGGAAGCGGTGACGGGCAGCCCCGCACGCAGCGCAATCTGGCGCGCGATGTTGCTGCCGTCTGCACCTTCCGGGAACGCGCAGCCAAACAGCACGTCCTCGATTTCGCTCGGGTCGACGCCCGCGCGCTCGACGGCGGCTTTGACCACGTGACCACCCATGGTGGCGCCGTGGGTCATGTTGAGGGCACCACGCCAGGACTTCGCAAGCCCTGTGCGCGCGTAGGAAACGATTACGGCATCGGTCATCTTGAGCTCTCCAAATCGGTGAGAAGGAATTCTTTCGGCATCACGTGCAACGGAGCAGTGAAGCGTTCAGCCATTGAAGGACTTACCCTCGGCGGCGAGCTTCTTGATGAGGGCCGCGGGCTCCCAGAACTTGTCGCCCGTCTGCTGCTTGTATTCGTTGAGGCTGCGCGCCACGCGGTAGAGGCCCACGCTGTCGGCGTAGAGCATCGGACCCCCACGGAACACGGGGAAGCCGTATCCAGAGAGGTAGACCATATCGATGTCGGAGGCGCGCTGGGCGATGCCCTCTTCGAGGATGCGTGCGCCTTCGTTGACGAGTGCGTACACGCAGCGCTCGAGGATCTCGCGGTCGCTGATCTTGCGCGGTGTGATCTTGTTGTCGGCGCGGAACTTCACGACCAGCTCGTCGGTGAGCGTGTCCGGAATCGCGTCGCGACGGCCGGGCTCGTAGCGGTAGTAGCCGGCGCCCGTCTTCTGACCGAAGCGCTTGAGCTCGGCCAAACCATCTGCCACGTGGGGACGCGCGGCCTTCGGATTCGCCTTCGCACGTGCCTGACGGATCTGGTAGCCGATGTCGATGCCGGCGAGGTCCGAGACGCGGAAGGGCCCCATGGCCATGCCGAACTTCTCGAGCACCTTGTCGACCTGCCAGGGCGAAGCTCCCTCTTCGACCAGCTGATCGGCTTGCTGGAAGTAGGCGTGCAACATGCGGTTGCCGATGAAGCCGTCGCACACGCCCGCCACCACGGCGGTCTTCTTGATCTTCTTGGCGAGCTGCATGACCGTGGCGAGCACGTCTTTTTCAGTCTTCTCGCCGCGCACCACCTCGAGCAAGCGCATCACGTTGGCAGGGCTGAAGAAGTGCAAGCCGAGCACGCTCTCAGGCCGCTTGGTGAACGTAGCGATCTGGTTCACGTCGAGCGTGGAGGTGTTGGTGGCTAGAATGGCGCCTTGCTTCACGACCTCGTCGAGCTTCGTGAACACGGCCTTCTTCACTTCCATGCTCTCGAACACGGCCTCGATCACGAGGTCGCAATCGGCGAGGTCTGCGTACTCGAGCGTGGGCTTGAGGCGCCCCACCGCGGCGTCGAGCTTTTCCTGCGTGAGCTTGCCCTTCTTGAGCGAGTTCTCGTAGTTCTTGCGGATGATGC
>CAZEWA010000554.1:0-2141 GCA_964515685.1 uncultured Polyangiales bacterium
TGGCAAAAGACACATAGTCCCAGTCTCTCAGGTCATAGTAGTCCTTGAGTGCAGGAAGCAGGGACCAGGCGCTCACCTGATCGGACGTAGTCCACTCGGGCGGACAAGGTATCGTGTTGATATCGGCCGCTTCGTACCAAATCTTCTTGGTTCCGAAGGAGCCGGTATCGATGCCGCAGTGGTTCAGCAGCGTGCGTTCTTGCATGAAGCGCTCCCAGCGCTCCACGACGTCAGTGAAGTCCTGTTGGTTACCGCCGACCCAACACACCGGCACGAAGAGATGACGCTCCAGACACGAGCCGGGTGCTTCGTCTACGCGACCATCGCCGTCGCTGTCGATGTCGTCACAGCGCTCATCATCGAGATAAACACCGTCACAGTTGTCGTCGATGCCGTTCGCGACTTCAGGCTGCGAGGAGTAGTCAGTCGGGATACAGACCCCGACGGGCCGGGGGTCCAGCGAAGCACAGTATGCCGCGCCGTTTGAAATGCCAGCAGCACCGCACTTGGCCTGATCGACGGTGACACTGCTCAGCATGCTGCCGGTGGTGCACCGTCGTTCGGGGTGAGCGACTCCGGTGTCACATTCGGTCAGCGTGCAAACTATGCAGCAGCCATCGTCGTAGATGCCGCAAAGCTCTTGGCCGGATGCCAGAGCGCGTGACGCGTGCATGGTCGTAAAGACCGCAAGCAAGCTGGCGAGGCCTGCTGGAACCGAGCGGGTCCGCATAGTCTTCCTGTCCTTAAGTGGGAGACACCTTTGTCCTGTCTTCCTATCAGTTGCGTGTTAGCGTTGTCAACACAGGCTCGGGGTGAACAGGAGACGACCGATGCAGCGTGTTCGCCAGGTTTCTTCCAGGGGCTTTTGGAGTTTGAGCGCGTTCGCGAGACCTTTCGTGTTCGCGTCGGCTAGCGCCGTTCTCGCTTTTGCGGCCTGCGATGATGCGTCTGATCAAGAAAATGGCGGCGCGAATGATGCGGGTTCTCGAAATGACGCTGGAGCGAAGCCAGACGCCGGCGACAGCCTATGCACGGGAGCGGGTGACGGACGCCGAACGTTCTACTGGGATGGCGACGGCGACGGATATGGCGTGGTCGACCAACGCATGATCCGCATTTGCGCGGTCGAGCCGCCGGCGGGGTATGCCGCTCGAGGCATCGATTGCGACGACTCCGATGCGACAAAGCAAACCCGGCGCTACCGCGACGCGGATGGGGATGGGTATGGTGACGAAACCTCCCAGGCTTGCGTCTCAGCGTCCGATTCGATGTATGTCAGCCGTGGCGGCGACTGCGACGACTCCGACGCCACTCGGAACCCTGGTGTGCTGGAAGTCTGGCGGGACGGCATCGACCAGGATTGCGACGGACTCGACGAACCGCGGGGCTGCATCGCCGCACCCGGCAAGGACGCACAGGACTACGCCGAACACAAGGTCACGCCCTTTCCGGACTTTGGTGGATTTTCCATCGAACCCACGCCCCAATGCGCTGCCGCAGATCTCCACTTCGTCTTACTGGGAGCGTGCTCGGTGTGCGGAGGCGGTAAGTCTACGCTGGTCGTGGGTAACAGCGGCGAGACGGGAGCCGCCTTCGAGGTCGTCAGTAACGCGGACAAGGAAACAGTAAGCACACCGCTCGATCCCTTGAGCTGGTCTGCTCCCATCGAGCTAGAGCTCTATCAGCCAGGCTCTCGGGTCGAGATCCGATTGCTAGCTGGAGGCGTCGACTGCGATCCGACGAACAACGTGCGCGAGCTGGAGTTCGTGACCACGGATTGTTTCTAGGAACGCCGCAGACCACGCGGCGTGCGTTGTGCGGAGCAGCTTTCGTTGTCACGGATGCGCGAGCGCACTTGGGCGCCCTTACCGTCCTCAGCGCTCCGAGGCTCGAGCGAAGCGCCAATGCACGAGCTGTCGGCACCGCAGCCAGCGCGCGCCACGACCTGGGAAGCTGGAACATGCTCGTCGCTCTGGGCGCCCAGATCGTGTGGCCCGACGTCGCTGCGCCCAGCTTCGTGGACGTCAAGCCCGAAGCCGTCGGGGCGAACTGCGCCACAGGGAGGGCAGAAGGTCACGATCGGCAACGCAACCAATACGGCGGGCGTGATCTCCAACGCCACGTTCACAGTCCGCTACGTC
>CAZEWA010000555.1:0-2136 GCA_964515685.1 uncultured Polyangiales bacterium
TTGGGCTTGGCTTCCGTCGGGCGAGGCTGCGTCGTCGACACGCGCGTCGCTGCCTGCATCGAAGAACACACCGTAGCCCTTGTCAGGGCGCGTTTCCGGGTCGCAGCCCGTCAGGGCGAGCAAGAGTGCGGCATAGGATAGTGAAAGCGATTTCATGGTGGCTCCTAGAACTGCAGACGAAGGCGAGCTTGGGCGTGTTGGGGCGAGGCATCTACTTCAACGTGAATCGGCCGAAATGCGAAGAAGTATCCGCTTCCCAGGAGAAGCGCAGTGGCTGCGACGGTAAGCCCGATACTTCTTCGTCCGAAGAATACGCGCTCACCGCAATTTCGGGCGTCGTCCTTAGGGCCGACGCACTCGCCGCTCTGGGCTGCATTGCGAATCGGATCGACGGCGAGTGCGACGGCGCCTGCAGCAAGCGCGCCGCCGACGACATAGTTCCATGCCGACGGTTGGGTTGTGCTCCGTGCCGACGCGGATTCGGTTGTTAGAGAAGCCGTGGGAACGCCGACTTCATCTGTTTTCGCAAGCTTCACTTCGTGCTCGAGCAAGTGAGTTGCCTTCAGCGGAATCTCGACTGTGTCGATCTGCGCAACAAAGCCTTCTGCTGATACTTGCAGTTTGTGAGACCCCGCCGCTAGCGGAGCGCGGAACGGCAAACTCCCGACGCGTTCGCCGTCGATTTCTACGTCAGCCCCTTGGGGGACGCCCTTGATGCTTATCCAGGGGCCCGGGCCGAGTAAACGCAAGGCTTGCGCTTGGAGCAGCGCTTGGTTCGCTGCGTCGGACAAATCGTGCTGGGCTTGCACTTGGGCTGGGTAGCGTCCCCGCGAGTCGAGCAGCGTGACGACCACAACGGGCTCATGTTGTGGGGCGTCGGGTTGCTGCCACACCGCAAGCGCGACCGTGAGGTCTGGACGCAAACTGGGGACGAGGTTGCTTGCGCAGTCCAAGTCGACACAGCGTCGCACACTGGGCTGTGCCAGTGCGAAGTCACGGTGCAGAGAGACGGCAAACCCCTGACCCCGCAGGAGACTCAAAACCGCGGTTTCTACAGTGCGGACGCTGGCTTCGTCGACGTCTCCCCCGGGTGGAAGAATGAGCGCGGTTTCAGCCAGCGCATGGCTACAGGGCAGGGCGCTCCCCAAGCCAAAGGCAAGGAGCAGGACGTGCTGCCAGAAGTTAAGGAGCCTGCTTGGAGTCGAACTCGTCTTCATAGCGTTTTCGTCCACGACAAGTACATGCTGCCTTGCGCAGCTTGGATATCGATGCGGCCACTTGGCTGCCGGCCCCATATGGCGCGTACACCATAGACGATCGGAAGAGTAAGAAGCGGAATCGACTGAAGTAAAAGTTGCGTGCCCAGGCGGGTCGCAAGAACATGGTTTGTGCAGCGACCAAACTCATCTTCAACGCAGCGGCGCGTGTCGATGGCGAGCTTGGTACCGACGCCCGCGGCTACGAGCCCAAGCCCTCCTCCCGTCCAAGCCCACCATGGCGTGTGCTTTTGTTCAGGCAGCCAAAGGGGCATGCCCGCGCTTAGCATCCCAGCACCTATGCCCAGCGTGAGCTGTGGCGCCAGCGAGAAGTCTTCCACGTCGCGGTAAGCTTCAAACCGCACGTGCGATTGTATGTTCGTCGCTTTCGCGTAGTAGCTTTGAAGGGATCCGAGGCGCAGTTGTAGTCCCCAGCCCACCAGCGTGGTCACAAGGCCTGCTCCTGACAGGACATAACCCGTCACGCGTGCCGTATTGCGGTCGCGCTCACTCGGTCGCACCTGAAGCGGCGTCGATTCGGCAGTGACGATGTCGTCGAGTGGCAGTGGCGCAGGCGCCTCCGGCACCAAATCCGGCGCCGCGACGAGAGGTACGTTGCCGATCAGGTCGACGTGTTGCTCCCCGATCAAGGCCCGTGCGCTCGCCTCCAACACAGCGCGGTTTGCAGTGCCACGACTGTCGAGCGGTAGCCTCACGGTCGCGATGACCTTGCCATCGCTCACACGCATACGCTCGGCTTCCACGATGGGTTGTTCTTCGCTACCAAGCTCCGTGAGGCGCACAGTGACAAGGTCACTCCCTCCAACGATGCGAGCTGCTTCAAGCGCAAACTGGCGACGAAACGACAGCTCTTCCGACG
>CAZEWA010000556.1:0-2124 GCA_964515685.1 uncultured Polyangiales bacterium
GACGTGTCAGGCCCTGCTCACACGCACGCAGCGGGCGCGCCTTCCCACCCCTGACGACGTTCCTCTCGCGGCCACGCTCGGCACACTGCTAAAGAGCAGGCTGGAGATTCTTCAGGAAGACTCTCGACGGCTCGTTCAGCTGGCTGCGCTGATCGACGATGCGCCGGGAATGGGATTGCTCAGCGCGGCCAGCTCGCTCATGGGCGAGAGGCTCTACGCGGCGGTCGATGAAGCCGTGGAAGCCGGCTGTCTTCGGTGGGTGGGCTCCGGGAACTCGGTAGAGTTCTCCCATGGTGCTCTACGTGAGGTGATCATCGGGGAAATGCCGCGCGCCGCGCGCTCCGCCCTTCATGCACTCATCGCCACGAGCCTCGATAGTCATCCCGCGCTCAAGCCTCGGGACGCCGAGCTAGCCCATCACATGTTTCATGCTCTGCCAGCCGTGGATCCGAAGCGAGTAGCTGCCGTATGCCGCGCCGCCGCCGACGTGGAACTTGCACGATGCTCCTACGCAGCCGCGCATCTTTACTACGAACGGGCGATCACGTCGCTGGCGCACGCTGACGATGCGTCACCCCGCGAAGTTTGCGAGTTGGTGTTGGCGTCTTCGTTCGCCCTTCGTCGGGATGGTGAGGTGGTAGCTGCCAAGGAGACCATGCGCCGGGCGCATGCACTCGCGCTGGAGCATGGGTTTGCCGATCTGTTGGTGGAGTACGCTTCGCAGCGAAGGCCCACTGTGTGGATGGCTAGCATTCCGGACGAGTCCGCGCTGGCCGCTCTCACGAAGGCGACTCAGCTATGCGCGCACGACGACCCGGCGACGCTGGCACGTGCCGAGGCCCAGCTAGCTTGTACGCCGCCGATATCGTGGAACATGCGCGCGAGCCTCGATATGAGTAGAGGTGCCCTGTCGATGGCGCGACAGGCAGGTAGTGCACGAGCAGAGCTCGAGGCAATGCGCGCGAGCTTTCATGCTCTCTCGGGTCCAGATGAGGTGTCCCGCTTGCTAATTGCTGCCGACGAGGTCGAGCGGCTCGACAGCCCGAGGAGCAGTTGGTGGACGAGTGAAGCCTTCTTTGCGCGCTACGTGGCTTTTACGCATCAAGGGGCTCACTTCGATGGGCAACACGCGCTCGAGTCGTTCTGTACCCTTGCCGCGCGTCTGCGCATGCCTGAAGCCATCTGGCACGGCCAGCGCATTCATGCTCAGCAAGCTCTCGAGCGTGGCGAATACACGCTTGCCGAGGCCCAGCTGAATGCGCTGTTCGCCGATGCTCCGCAGATCGCCTTGCACCACAGGACATTCTTCTTCGCGATGCAGCAGAACGCGCTGCATGAGGCACGCACCGGAACGTCCATGTTGGGAGTGCTGATTGCACAGAGTGAGCTGACTTGGGCTTGGGCGAGGCAGATTGCGGTATTCCGCGCTGAGCGCGCGCGCGTGTGGGCGCAGATGGGGCGCCTTGCAGAGGCAAGTCAAGAGTTGGAGTCGCTAGCTGAACGTCGATTCGACGTCGTCCCCCGGGACCTCACGTACCTGTACACGCTGGCGCGGCTAGGCGAATGCGCCGTCGCGCTCAAGCACGCGCAGCATGCAGAAACGCTCTATGGCTTGTTGCAGCCGTACAAGCACTTCAACGCGCTCAATGGGTGCATGTTGAGTCTTGGAAGCGTTTCGCTGTACCTGGGCGAGCTTGCAAACGCCCTCGGGCGTGCCGAAGAAGCAAAGGAGCACTTCGAGGTGGCGCTGGAGCAAAATCGAAGCTCTTGCCACCACACTGGAACGCAGCGGGCTGCCCGTTGGCTAGAGGAAACGGCCTCGTGAGTTCGTGAGTCCTGCCGGCGGCGAGTGCAGATGCGGACGAGCTTGGATCGGTCGCTTCGACTTGGACCAGGGCCGCTTTGCGCGTGCTGGGCCCCCCAGCCGCACAACTCAGAACCTCAACGCTTAGTCTTCCCCGAGGGGCCGATCCTTCGGAGCTGGTTCCCTGGCAACAACCGAGGGAGTGAAGGCAGCCAGATCCCCAAAATGCGAAAGCCCCGCAACTTGTTGAAGTTGCGGGGCTTTCGTAGCGCGCCCGGAAAGATTCGAACTTCCGACTTTCGGTTCCGTAGACCGACGCT
>CAZEWA010000557.1:0-2121 GCA_964515685.1 uncultured Polyangiales bacterium
GGACGAGAGCGAAGCGGAAGCGCAGCAGGAAGCGCGCAAAGATGGCGGCATCCCCACCCCCCTGCGTCCTCCTCCGGCGAAGGCTTGGGTCCAGGCTGAGCCCAGTGTGGACTTACTCAAGCTGCTGGACCTGTCAGAAGACGACCTCGACCTAGAAGACATCGGCCAGCACAGTAAGGCTGAGTAAGGCGCGGCAGCGCGCCCAGGCTGCTTTACAGCGACCCGTGAGCCACTACTGGCTCTGGCAGACACTCTTCTCGGAACTAACTTGGGAGGTCAACTCGCTGATTGAGGCGTCGACGCCAATGGATGCGTCAGGTGCACGTCGCGGGCGAGAAAGCCTTCGTGGACTACTCTGGCAAGCGTCCGAGCGTCATCGAGTCAGCGACTGGCGAGCGCGTCTACGTGGAACTGTTCGTAGGTGTGCTTGGCGCATCGAACCTGACGTATGCAGAAGCCACACCGACGCAGCGAGTGCCTGATTTCCTGGGCTCGCACGTTCGGATGTTCGAGTACTTCGGTGGCGTCACACAGATGGTGGTCCCGGACCAACTGAAGAGCGCGGTAACCATCGCGAGTCGCAGCACGCCGGTGATTCAGCGCGCGTACGCGGATCTCGGTCGTCACTACGGCCCCGCGATTGTGCTCGTCCATGCGCGCACGAGCGTCATGCTCTGCGCCTGTCGTGGTTGCGATCGCGACATCTCAAGCGCGCGCTCCCCTGCCTGTGAGGTCATTGGAAACGGCGACCATTTGCACACCAGATCGGCCGTGTACTTGCCAGCTGCGAGCTCGTCATGCAGCCGATGAATGACACGCGATAGCGTCGAGCGCGGGTCTGGTCTCGTCGCCCAGCCCAGCCCAGCCCACGACGGATTGCCTGCTCGTTTGGTGCTGTAGGAAGCAGTCGCAGGGCTTGCTCCACGTCAGCGAGCGCTCCCGTATAGTGCCAAAACTCCGCGCATCGGAAAGCCGCGAGATCGCGGCTGCTTGCGCGGCGCCTGGCGTCGATCGAGGCCGTGGCAGCCTGCGAGCCCGCCATGCAACCGACCGTGCGCAGTTTCTTGCTGCTGACCCCTCCCATGTTGGGAGAATCGCCGCCAGCTCTCGGTGCTGCGACTTCCAAATCTGTGTTATAAAACACAGTTATAGCCACGAATCGGCTCACAGGGGGACGGATCTTTGTAGCCGACACGCCCCTGATATCATTCGCAGAATTCTGCCGGCCGGGTATTTTTAGCCTGGGTATATTGACATGCATTTACGCCCAAAGTAATACGTCCACGAAGTGACTCAAACGGACCATCGCTCGGTGCGGACGATTTTGAAGGAGAGGCCATGATGGAAGCCACCCAAGCCTTCGAGTTGCGTGTCCAATTGTTCGGTAAGCAGGCGTTGAACGGAGAGCCCGCTGCCTTGGGCCGGTTGCGCGCGCTGCCTCGCTTTCGTAGCGTCAGCGACGCCGCCTTGCGCGATGCGGGGGCTCAGCTCTCCACGGACGACCTCCGCACCGTGATCGCCCGTGAGTTCGGCTTCACGGGGCCGCAACACGCTCAGCGCGTGCTCAGCGGCGAAGACGCCGACGACTACGGTGCGCTGCTCTATGGTGGGACCTTCGAAGCAGCCGGCACCGTCAATCACTGGTTCGCTCAGCACGACGAGGCGAAGACCATCCACGCGCAGCGTGGCGGCTATCTGTTGGCGTACAAGCGTCACTTCGTGATCGTCACGCGCGACTTCATCGAACGCTTGGGGCTCGATCCGGACGATCCCGACTGGACGGCCATGAGGTGCGACTGGACCTGCCGCGGCGCGGTGGAACCGAGGCGACGTCTCTATGCGAAGCTGTTCGCGGCGATGCCTGCCGCAGACGCCGGTTCCTGACGCAACGTGACGTGCGACACCTCCTTTTGAAGCCGTGATGACGCGGCGGGGGGCGTGCACCGAGCGTGCTCGATCCCTCGCGTGTCCCGAGCCGAGCGCGGTGCGCTCAAATGTTCGTGCATCCCTTACTCATCGCGTCGTGATTTCATCCAGAATCGTTCGGCTACGGATCCGTCGAGAATGCGCGCTGCCATTGCGGGGATCGCGGATCAAATCTGGAGACCGTTACGAACTGTG
>CAZEWA010000558.1:0-2099 GCA_964515685.1 uncultured Polyangiales bacterium
CACAAGGGGCACATGGTCGTCGCCAACGGCATCGTCGTAGGTGACATCATGTGGCAGAACACGCTGGCCGCCGACCTGGGCGACGTTGTAGTCCGCATGTGAGTTCCGCGCGCAAGCGTGAGCGACATGGACGACGCCTTTAAATTGAAGGGCTCAGGAAGATGAAAAGGCGGTACACGGGATGTTCAAGGGCGAGGCATCGCGTGCTGCGTCGCAACCTAAACTGAGATCCTAGGGGCGTCTGACACCAAGCTCGACATCTCGTATGGAGGCAACCTGTGCGCCGAGAACGCCGAGTCGTAAGTCCCCGGCCGGCCCCACCTTGTTGCGGAGCGGTTCGAGTGGGACTGATTCTGCATGCAGCAGAACAGACCGGCGCGGCGCCTTCATCGGCGAACGGCTGAGGAGAAGCGCGCGTTGCTCGACGCGTTAGAAGCATCCTGAACCCAGCGGTACACCATGCCGTTGGATAGCCCGCGCCAAAGCGTACGGTCCAGGCCCACCTGGACGAAAAGCTTCGCGCAAAAACTGTTCACGATACGCATCAGGATATTTTCGCGGCTGCACGTTCAACAAACTCAGCTCTCGCCCCCATCGCTCGCAGCTTGCTTCCGACAACTATCCTGACGCTGGGGGTCTTCGACGACTCAACGTCATCTTGACGCAGCTGTGTTCAAGCGGCGTTCGGTCGACCCCAGCCGGGTCCAAAGCACAGAAGAGAAGGGAAGGAAACGCCGAAGCAGGCGTGCAGGTACGTGAGGCGTCTCCTTTTACACCTGCCTGATCATTGCTCCGATCTTCGTGAGCGAAGCCAGGAGTTTGGAGAGGCGATCAGTTCTCCCGAGCCTTGACACCGAACCGTCGTTCGAGGACCACGGGGGACGTCAGTGTGGCAGCCTACCCGTGCCAGCCTAGCGTTCTCCAGGGGTGAAAAGGGGGCCCGCCCACGATCCTCGGCCCACATCCCGTGCGTGAAGTCCTATGGTGCAATGCCGAGTTCGATTCGGCACAATCGAGCGGGTCTCGTTTGGTGGGGTGGTAGCTAGAATGGATCGCATCTTACGCTATCTGGCGAATGCTTGGACGCGGATCGGGATACTGGGCTGGGTTCTGTCGGGATGCTACTCGACGAGCCTTCTCACCAAGCCCACCCCCACTCCTCCCGGCACGCGTCGTGCGACCCCAGCGGTCGTCTACCGTCCTCCGTCATCGTCTAGCTCCGCGATAGAGAAGGGCGACGACCCAACGCCTGGCTTGGAGGCAGCCCTGAGGGTAGGGGTGCACGAGAGGGCCGACATCGGCATCAAGGTGGGTTTCTTCCACTTCGATCTGAACTCGCTCGTGCTGCTACACGAGAGCCGCAACTGGACCGTTAGCGCCATGCCCGGCGTCGGTATCGCCTCGATAGCGGAGAGCGATCCTCTTCCTGGCGGCAGTCGGTCCGAAGTTGCACTCGACAACATGACCACGTCCACTCGCATCGCTGCGCTCAAGCTCCCCCTACTCGTCGGCATGCGCGATGATGCGGATCACTGGGGTCTCTTCATGGGCCCGAGCGTGCAGGTTGGCTATCGCTACTGTCGCAGCAGCGCGCGCGAAGTGAGTGCACTGTACGTGTCTCCCTATGACGGGACCGGCACTCGGCGCGTGCAAACATGCACGGATGCCGATCGGGGCCTGTTCGTCGGCGGGGGCGGGCATTTTGGCCTGCAAGTCTATGCGGGAAGGCGCGTGACGCTCTTGCCCGAGATCTCCATGCTCAAGGTCTTCGCTGGTCCCAAGGCGCGAGAGGTCGTGATCGACGAGGTGCGCACGAAGCTGAGCCGTGGCGACCTTGAGGTCCAGTTCGCGCTCGGTGTGCAGATTAGCTATAACAGCAACTAGCAGACCAGAACTCACGCTCTTGAACAACCCCCAGAGCACGGAGCGCCCGGCGACGGAGGCGGCGCAAACCGGATGCCCTGATCTGGCGCGAGCAGCTGGGCAGCGGCGCACGAGTGCCCTGGAATGCGCGGCGAAGCTGGTTCGTAAGTCCCCGGCTGCCCCTAAAGATTGATCACTTCTCCTGAGGTACCTTCTGGTCAGCCAGGCTGAGCCCC
>CAZEWA010000559.1:0-2090 GCA_964515685.1 uncultured Polyangiales bacterium
AAGGCGTGTTCACGACGCTTGGGTTTGCGCTCACCACCCTGCATCTCAGGCGCGAAGAAGCCCGCGCTGCAAACACCCAAGCGGACGACAGCGCGAACTGATCGCAGGGAGTCTCCGACGCGCTGCGCCATACGCATCACAACGAGCGCCCTCAAGCGACCGAATTAGCGACCGCGCCTAAGCGTGCCCTGTTGCGACTTTGCGCAAGCGTCCTGTGACGCCTCGTTCGCCGCTGAGCGAACACGTGCGATCAGCCGTGAGCAGACGCACCAATCAACGCTTGCGGCGCAGGCGTGAGCGGCGCAATTTCAAATAAGCCGAAAAAATGCAATGTTGTGGCCCTCGATTTCGCGGCTGCGCCTTCGTTGACTGCCATCACTCGGCTCTTTGCGCCTATGCTGGCGGCCAGCATGACGTGCGAGATCCCATCTAAACGGCGAAGGCCCATGCAACACCGAAGGCGGGTAGGCGTGACGCGCAAAGAGATCCTACGAGTCGTCTCCGTGCTCAGTTGCGTCGCGGCCACGGCTTGCGTCGGACAGGTCGAGGACGGCCGGAGTGTGGGCCAATGGCCGCAGCAGACCGGTGAACACGACGGCGGCACGACCTTTGTGCCAAATCCAGGTTTTAACGAGAATGATTCGGGTAGCCCACTGACGCCTGCACCTCCAAATCCCGATCCGGGCACGGGAGATGGGGACGAAAATCCGGGTACGGGAGATGGGGACGAAAATCCGGGCACGGGAGATGGAGACGGGCCGGTCGCCGACGGCTGCGATGCACCGGAAGAGGAGCGATACGCGCGCGACGTGCGCATAGCCGAGGTTTCGCTCTACCAGTCGGTCAAGGTCCCGCTGTTCAGTGCCGGTAGCGCCGTGACGACGCGCAGCGCGCCTGTGGTGCAGGGAAAGACGTCGCTCGTTCGCGTCTTCGTGCGCCCTGAGGGTAGCTTTGCCACGCGCAATCTGCGGGCTGTGCTGACGCTGAAGAGCGGCAGTAACGTCAAGCGCTTCACACAAGACCTCATGGTGCGAAGCGAATCAACCGATGCGAGCTTGCCCACGACGTTCAACTTCAACCTGGAAGGTGCAGAAATCCAGAGCGCAACTGAGTGGACGGCCGCAGTGGTGGAGACCAGCTGTGCGGCGCCTCGCGGAACCAGTGCCGCAGCCCGAGCTCCGGCGTCTGGCAGTGTGGCCTTGAATGCCGAAATTGTGCATCCGATCGAGCTTGTGCTGGTGCCGACCACCATCAACGGCATCACGTCCGCGCCGACTCAAGCTCAGGTCGACAGCATGCGCGCCGCACTTTTGGCCTACTATCCCGTCCCCGATGTCCGCGTTCGCGTGCGCGCCGCGCATGACATCTCGAAGGCCTGGAACTGTGCCAGCGATTCATGGTCGTGCGCACTCGATGAGATCCTCAGTCTCAGGTCTGCAGACGGCGTGAACAGTTCGACCTACTACTACGGACTACTCAATCCGGCCCGCACCTTCACCGAATATTGTCGTTCATCCTGCGTCCTTGGTATCGCTTACGGTGTGTCCGCTGTGAGCGCCCGCTATCAGGGCGCCGTGGGTATCGGATTCGACGTACAAAATACCAATGAAACCTTGATCCACGAGATCGCACATGCCCATGGGCGCTCCCATGCGCCCTGTGCGCCGGGTAACTCGCTCGCCCAGAACTCCATCGACCGCAGCTATCCATACCCAGATGCCCGGATCGGAGACTGGGGCTGGGATTCTCGCAGCGGCGCGCTGGTGCCCGCCACGCACAAAGACGTGATGAGCTACTGCAATCCCACCTGGATAAGCGCCTACAACTACTCGGCGCTCGCCCAACGCGCAAAGCTCGTGAACAAGATGGCGTTCGTGTTGGACAACAGCCAGGCGGAAGCCAAGGCGACGCAGGGCGTACAGCACCGTAACCTGATTGTGAGTGCCGAAGGGCTGACGCACTGGGGCGCATTGGTGGAATACGCACCGGCACCTGGCGAGGCCCAAGAGGCGGAGGTCTTGGATGCGGCCTCTAGCTTGATCGACACCGTGACCGTGTATCGCGGTGTACTGGCCGACTCCGGGAGTGAA
>CAZEWA010000560.1:0-2083 GCA_964515685.1 uncultured Polyangiales bacterium
CGAACTTGACGAGGCCTGCTGCTTCGACGTCGTCTTTGTAATACTGCGTGACGTATACGCCCTCTTCAGGGCAGAAAACAGGCACGTGGTCCCACAGCGGACCTTGGCTTATCACCACGCCCGCAGCGTGCATGCCAGCATGGCGTGTGAGGCCTTCGAGCGTGGTCGCCGTGTCGAGTAGTTGGTGGACTTTGAAGTCCTCTTTGTAGAGCGCCTTGAGTCGTGGCTCTTGCTCGAGCGCCTCGGGAATCGGCGTACTCTTGCCGGCCACGGGTTCCGGAATCAACGTCGCGACACGCCCCGCATCCTGCGGGGAAAAGCCCATCACGCGCCCGACATCGCGCACGACGCTGCGGCTCTTGAGCAGGTGGAACGTGGCGATTTGGCCCACGCTGGTGGCGCCGTACGTGTTGCGTACGTAGTCGATGACCTTGTCGCGCTTGTCCATGCAGAAGTCGACGTCGAAGTCGGGCATCGACACGCGCTCTGGGTTCAAGAAGCGTTCGAACAGCAAGTTGTAGGGCAAGGGGTCGAGGTCGGTGATGCCGAGCGCGTAGGCTGCGAGAGAACCGGCACCGGAACCGCGACCGGGCCCCACGGGAACGCCGTTGTTCTTACCCCAGTTGATGAAATCCTGAACGATCAGGAAGTAGCCGGAGAAACCCATCTTCGCTATCACGCCGCACTCGATCTCGAGGCGTGCGTGATAGTCGGGCGTGTGGACCGTGAGCCCGCGCGCAGCGAACTCTTCGAGACGCTTGTCGAGGCCTTCCTTGGCCAGGCGCACAAACTGTTGCTCTTCGCTCATGCCATCGGGCAACGGGAACGAAGGCAACATCGGGTCCTTGGTAGGACTCGCTGTGCCAGCCGTCATCTCAGCGATCTTGAGCGTATTCTTCGCGGCTTCAGGTACGTGACGGAAACGCGACAGCATTTCGGCTGCAGACTTCAGATAAATCTGGTCTGAGCCGTGGTGCATGCGCTTCATTTCATCGAGCGTGCGCCCGGCGGCGATGCAGGTGAGGGCGAGCTGAGCCTGAGCGTCGTTCTGCTCGTGGTAGTGGCAGTCGTTGGAGGCCACCGTCTCGAGGTCGTTGTCGCGTGCCAGCTTGTGCAAGATCTCGTTCAGCGGCTTCTGTTCGGGGAAGCCGTGATCCTGCAGCTCGACGAAAAGGTTGCCCGGCTCAAAGCAATCTTTGAGCGTACCGAGCGCCTTGCGGCCTGCCTCGGTGCCCCGCATCAGCACTTCCTGCGCGATCCATCCGCCCATGCAGCCGGTGAGGCCGATCACGCCCTTGCGGTACTCAGACAGCATCTCGAGATCGACCACCGGCTGGTCGCGCACCATGCCGCGCACCCAGCCTAGGCTCACGATGCGCACCAGATTTTTGTATCCCTCCTGGCCTGACGCGAGGAGCACCAAGTGGTGAGGCGTCTTCAGGTCTTTGCTGCGATCGGGCGTGAAGTAGACCTCGCAGCCTAGGATGGGCTTTACGCCAGTGCCTTTGCAGCTCTTATAGAGCTGCATGGCGCCGTACATGTTTCCGTGATCTGTAAGCGCTACTGCGCCCATTCCGCCGTTTTTGACGTCCTTGACGAGGCGATCGATCCGGATGGCTCCATCGAGCATGGAGTACTGGCTGTGGACGTGAAGATGGACGAATTCACTGGACATCGGCGCAGCAACCCCCAAGAAGTCCGCCATCGTGCACCGCCAGCCGGGGGACATCAACGTGGTTTACTCCGGGGTCGCCCCAGACGTTGCTCTGCGAGCGGAACTGGGCGGTGGGGGCGGGGTCCTGTGTAAGGCCACAAGACGCGCTCGATGTTGCTACCTCTAAACTGCCGTGCTACCTACCGCGGCCCGTGCTGGCCAACGAGCCAACGGGCCCCTCAGGATTCGTCTGGAGAACGTCATGACCAAGTCGCCGCTCAGCATCGTGAAAGAGCGCTTTCAGGACAAGGAAGGCCTCGTCAAGGCCGTGAAGGAACTCGCTACAGAGGAGCTCTGGAGCGACCGCCTCGACAACGACAAGGGCTTGGACAGCGTTTCCAACAAGAAGCTGTTGCACCTTCACGCTGT
>CAZEWA010000561.1:0-2073 GCA_964515685.1 uncultured Polyangiales bacterium
GACGTCCACGAAGCCACCACTGCGGGCATCGAAGCCCTAGGAGGCAGCGACATCTATTACCGCGGGGCTGCTTTGTGCGAAATTTTCCTGGAAGAGCGCAGCGTCGTGGGACGGCCTGAACCGCAGCGCGTCCCGATCGTGCGTGACTTAAATACGGCGCGAATTCTCGATCTCTTGAGTGCGCGCGCGAAATGGATGGCCCTCGGTGAGAATGGGTTGCGCGCCGTGCGCCCGCCCGAACACATCGCACGCGCTGTGGAATCACGCGGCCACTGGCCCGGCCTTCGTCGGCTCGATGCCGTGGTCAACCATCCTCTGCTGCTCGCCGACGGCCGAGTGCTCGACCGCGCAGGCTACGACCCAGGAAGCGCGTTGTATCTCCACTTGGAAGGTGCGTTCCCGGCGATCCCGAGTGCCCCATCGCGCGAGGAGGCCGAGCTTGCCAAACAGCATCTTTTGGTCGTGGTCGCAGACTTTCCGTTTGAAGCGGACTGCGACAAAGCCGCCTGGCTCGCGAGCCTTCTCACGCCGCTCGCCCGCCACGCGTTCGAGGGCAACGCCCCGTTGTTTGCGACCAGCGGCAACACCCCTGGCTGCGGCAAAGGAATGCTCAACGAGGTCACGGCTACCATCGCAAGTGGTCGTGCAATGGCCATCATGGCTCCGGTCGAGAATCACGGAAGCGTCACCACAAGCGAGCGCGTCGACGACAACGAAATGCGCAAACGCATTACCGCGCATGTGCGCTGTGGAACGCCTCAAGTGTTGATCGACAATGCCCAAGTGATCGGAGGCAACTCGATCAACGCGCTCCTCACCTGCCGCGGTCGTTGGGAGGATCGAATCCTTGGGCAAAGTTCGGTTGTGAGCATGCCGATGCTTTCCACCTGGTACGCGACGGGAAACAATCTGCAGCTGCCACGTGAAACGCGGCGCCGCAGCGTCCTCATCCGTCTGCGCTCACCGCTCGCGGATCCCTTTCGTCGCACCGGCTTTTCGCAGCCCAACCTGATTGGCTTTGTGCACGAGCAGCGGTTCCAACTGCTCCGCTATGCGTTGTTGATTCTGCGCGCGTACATCGTGGCAGGCCGCCCGAGCGTGGGGCTCGATTCCTTGGGATCGTTCGAAGAATGGTCGGCGCTGGTTCGCAATGCCGTGGTGTGGGTTGGGTTGCCGGATCCGCTCGACAACCTGCGTGGCGATGTAGATCTCGACCCCGAAACCGAAACCCTGCGCTCCC
Organism: uncultured Polyangiales bacterium; assembly: GCA_964515685.1. Taxonomy (GTDB): domain Bacteria; phylum Myxococcota_A; class Polyangia; order Polyangiales; family DASUME01; genus DASUME01. The sequence goes on from CAZEWA010000561.1 coordinate 1,241, forward strand.
TCCTGATCGGGCTGGAGCTGTTGACGGCAAACGGCTCGGTGACTTCTCAGCGCATCCTCGAGGCTATTTCGCACCCACCTGATCCGGTGAGCCAGACGGTTCCCAATGCCGCGCTTGCCACTGCGATAGGCGAGCTAGTCTCGGTCAGGCGCCCTACCGCGGCACAGCTCAGCCACGCACTTCGCCCTTTGATTAGCCGCGTTCTGGACGGCCGCAAGCTCGCCGCCAAGCGCACGTCCTCAGGCTGGACCTGGTCAGTGCTGCGGGACGGTGACGACCGTGACGGAAATGGCGACTTCCGCGGCTCCCTGGCCGGGTCACGGGGATAAAAATGTCGACTGCCCCACCCTCCGCTCCCGAGTCGTCGTCACTTTCGTCACGAGCACCACACGCGGCCGTGAAGCTCCAGATCGCTGGCACGGTCCATCCTCACGGCTCGGGCCTGCTCGCCCGGACAGAAGCCGCGCACTTTCTGAATCTCTCCAAACGTCACTTTGATCGAATCAAGGCTACGCTCATCGCAGTCCAAGTCGGTGCGCGCAAGAAGCTCTATGCCGCGGAGGATCTGCTCAGATGGGTCGACACGCAGAAGGTTGGAAACTCGAAACGCGGTCAGGGTCCCCGTACCACTACGTCCGCTTCTGGCACAACGGCAGACGCTACCTTGAGTCCACGGGAGAGCGAAATCTTGGCGCAGCTAAGACGCAAGCCGCGCGCATCTACGCCGAGGTTGTTTCCGGTCGGCGAGAAAAGATCAAAGGCGGCCGACAGCGTGTAACCACCCACCTCGCCCTCGACGTGCTGTTCGCCAAGTGGATAGCTTCCCTCGACAG
>CAZEWA010000562.1:0-2066 GCA_964515685.1 uncultured Polyangiales bacterium
GCGGCTTGGTACGGACGAATTTCTCTTTGGCCATGATCGTGTCTCCCTAAACCTGGTTTCGGGCGGGTCCATCGCGTTCTAGTTACGTGGCCCTGCTGGTTCTACTGACTCGCGTTGCTCAAGTACCGTTGACCCTCGCGATAATCTCTTCCTCGACGTTACGAGGCACTGCCTCGTACTTCGAGAACTGCATCGAGTACGTCGCTCGTCCCTGGGTCTTGCTGCGCAGGTCCGTCGCGTATCCGAACATGGTAGCCAGCGGAACCTCCGCCGTGACCACCTGCATGTTTCCGCGCGGGTTCATACCATTGATTTGGCCGCGGCGACTGTTTAGATCACCAATTACGTCGCCCATGTTCGATTCTGGACAAACTATCTCAACGGCCATGACGGGTTCGAGCAGGTGCAAGCCCGCACGCTTTACCCCATCTTGAAGGCCCATGGAAGCGGCCACTTCGTAGGCAGGGCCCGAAGAATCTACATCATGATAGCTGCCATCAAGTAGGGCTACTTTGACGTCGATCACGGGGTAACCGGCCAGCACGCCGCGACCCAAAGCATCGCGTGCGCCCTTCTCGATGGAAGGGATAAATTCTTTCGGGATGATGCCACCGACGATCTTGTTCTCGAAAATGAAGCCGGCGCCGGGCTCAGAGGGCTCGATTTCGAGCCAGCAATGACCGTACATGCCGTGTCCACCGGACTGCTTGATGTAGCGTCCCTCGGACTTGACCTTCTTGTTGATCGATTCGCGGTAGGCAACTTCTGGACGGCCGACGTTGCAATCGACCTTAAACTCGCGGCGCAGACGATCGACGATGATCTCGAGGTGGAGCTCGCCCATGCCGCGGATGATCGTTTGGCCGGTTTCGCCGTCAGTGTGGACGCGAAACGAAGGATCTTCGGTCGCGAGCTTTTGCAGCGACTCGCCGAGCTTAGCCTGATCGTTGGCGGTCTTGGGCTCGATGGCGATCGAAATGACGGGCTCAGGAAACACCATGCGCTCGAGCACTACGGCGTGCTTTTCATCGCACAGGGTATCGCCTGTTGTTGCGAGGCGCAGGCCTACGGCCGCGGCGATATCGCCGGCTTCGACAACCTTGATCTCGTCGCGCTTGTTGGCGTGCATCTGCAGCAAGCGACCCACGCGCTCGCGCTTGCCCTTGGTGCTGTTGAGCGCAGCGGTACCACTCTCGAGGCGACCCGAGTAGACCCGGAGGAACGTTAGCTGACCGACGAATGGATCGTTGATGATCTTGAAGACAAGCGCGGCGAAGGGACCTTCACGATCAGCCTTGCGCTCGATCTTCTTGCTCGCATCGTCTGGGTCCTCGCCTTCGACGGCGGGGATGTCTAGCGGTGACGGCATCACGTTGACGACGTTGTCGAGCAACTGCTGCACGCCCTTGTTCTTGAAAGCGGAGCCACAGACTACGGTGACCAGCTTGTGCGCAAGCGTTCCCTTGCGCAGACCCGCGAGGATCTCGTTCTCGCTAAAGTTGGCGTCACCTTCGAGGAAGCGATCCATCAAGGTTTCGTCGACCTCGGCAACCGCCTCGATCATGCGCTCGCGTGCTAGCTGCGCGTCGAGCTTGAACTCCTCGGGGATCTCGATCTCTTCGAACTTCGCGCCGAGCTGATCGTCGGAAAACGCTATCGCCTTCATCTTGACGAGATCGATCACGCCACGAAGGTTTTCCTCGGAGCCCAGTGGAAGCTGCACGGGCACGGGGTTTGCGCCCAGACGCTCGCGAATGCTGTCGACCGCACGCTGAAAGTTCGCGCCTGCACGGTCCATCTTGTTGATGAAGCACATGCGGGGAACGTGATAGCGATCGGCCTGACGCCAAACCGTTTCTGATTGCGGCTCTACACCCGAGACGCCGTCAAACACAGCAACTGCACCGTCGAGCACGCGCAAGGAGCGTTCAACTTCGATCGTGAAGTCCACGTGTCCAGGCGTGTCGATGATGTTGATGCGATGCTGAATGCCCGCGAAAGGACCCCGTGCTGCGGTCCAGAAAGCTGTGGTCGCCGCGGAGGTGATCGTGATGCCACGCTCCTGC
>CAZEWA010000563.1:0-2061 GCA_964515685.1 uncultured Polyangiales bacterium
CGCCCAACGCCGTGGCCTCGCTGTTCGACTACGTGAGCGCGCTCTACCAGAAGGGTATCGAGCAGCAGACGGATCTTTCGTCGCTGCTCGCGGTGTACCGCACGCTGGTGCAGCACCTCGCGGTGTTCGGCGTAGAGATAGCCGAGCCTGCGCTCTATCCCGAGCTGATGCCTGAATACGCGCTTGCCCCCGAAGGCGGTGCGAGTGCAGGCCGCGGCGGCGACAGCGTGATCGACAAGCTGCTCGCGATGCGCCTCGATGCCCGCAAGAACAAGGACTTCGCCAAGTCGGACGCCATCCGCAACTTGCTCACGGAAGCGGGCGTAAACCTCGAAGACACGCCCCAGGGGCCGCGCTGGAGCGTAGACTGAACTCGAGCCCCCCATCAATAAGGCTCCGCCGCGGCTGCTCCCATCCGGGATGCAGCCGCAGGCGTTTAAACCGCTTAAGGTCGCGCCGCAATTGAGGGGTTAACCCTGAACCGACTATTGACGATTAGGGACAGTGGCTGATACTGGCCACGCGGTGCACCGATCACGGCGCACGCTCCCAAGGAGAGACGTCATATGCGACTTTCAGGTTTGCTTGTCGGCCTAGGGCTCACGCTCTCGACCACTGGCTGCATGACTCAGGCATTCGGATCGGCCCCGGGGCCCGATAGCAGCACAATTTACGTCGTCGGCCGCCGCGACAATCCCGGCGTCATCTGGTCGTGTCCGGCCGCGCCGAACGGTCAGCAATGCTCGGTCGTCAACGTCGAAACGACGAAGAACTGAGGGCAGCGCCATGATGAAATCCAAACTCTTCCTAGGCCTGCTTCTGGCTGTCGCGGCTCCCGGTTGCGCTAGCGTTTTCACGGATATCCGCGCCAATGGCGACGGCAGCTACACCGTCACGAAGACGACTCAGGGCGTCTTCCGCGTCTACGGCGAGGTCTATCGCTGCACACCTGAAGGCGCTGAGAAGCTCAGCTGTGCGAGCATCGACCGCCTCTGAGTGACGGCGGAATTGCCTAGAAGGCTGTATTGTGAGAAGCCGCCGCAACTCCGGGGGACGTAGAGCTGTTCGCAGGCGTCGCAGACGATTGGCGGAAACGGCGTGTTGTTTTCGTCGAGGCCATCTTGCCTCAACCAGTGCTGTTGCAGCGAGCGTGGCGGCAGGTCGAAGATTAGCCGCGCGACTCGTTGTCGCCAGCTTCAGCTGAAGGCCTGCGTGTGCACCGTGCAACAGCCAAGCACTCGTGCATCCAACGAGCGCGACCCCATCGCACTGGCCCTTGCGCCGAGCGAGTAGGCTCCGTTGGACCGCTGGCGCGCGTTTAAGGGCTGCCGCTATCAGCGACGGCCGTCTCGAGAAGGGCTTGCGCGTGTTCGAGCGGAACCGAACCACCACGAACGCGACCTGAATGCGCGTAAGTGATGTTGCGGAGGGTGTCGCCCGTTCGGGTGTAGACAGCGAGCGCGGCAGCAGCCATTGTGGAATCTGGGTGCCGCATGGGATTCGGAGCGATGACGAGAACTTCGGTTCCAACCGTCGTCAACTCGTCGGCTGCGTCCAGCGAGCTGATAAACTCTACGTTGTTCGCGATCCCCCCAAAGGCCTTGATGACGAAGCGTCCGTCTGGTGGCTTCTCGCCCTTATACATCGACGTTATTCGTATGATGACGGGCGAGTAGACGTGTTCAAACACCCGGTTGGGGACATAGCGTGGTTCGAGTACCCGCTCGATGGTGCCTTCGAACACGAAGCGTGTCTGGGGAAAGTTCAGAAATTCGTCGAACGTTAGGTTCATCTCGTACGCGTGACCAGAAATGGTTCGTCTCGCGATTGGTTTGTCTTCTGTAGAATCAGTGAGACCATGATTATTGAGTCCAGCGTGTATTTCATTCGCCATGGAAGGCGAATTGAACGCCGCGGTCGTCGCATAGATCGCGCCTGCAGACAGCAGGAAGCTTGCCAAGAACAACAAAAGATGGCCTTTTTCCGACCGCTCAAGTTCGGATTTAGTCATGGTTAGTACTCCGACGTCTGATAGGCGATGTCATCGTTGCTTAGGTCGCG
>CAZEWA010000564.1:0-2051 GCA_964515685.1 uncultured Polyangiales bacterium
CCGAGAACGTCGCAGCAACCTGCCGAACCACGCTCACCAGGCTTATCCTGCTCTGATCCATCACGAGCTTGCCTGCCATGATTCGCGTGATGTCGAGCAGGTCGTCGATGAGGCGCGATTGCGCACGCGTCGCGCGTTCGATGGCGAGTCCGGCCCTCTTGACCTTTGCGTCATCCAAGCTCGTCCGCATCAACATCTGGGACGTGAGCAGCAGCGTAGAAAGCGGGGTCCGCAATTCGTGAGAGAGCGTGGCGAGGAACAGGTCCTTTGTCCGATTCGCCTCCTCCGCACTCGCCTTCGCTGCGTTGGCCTCTTGCAGAAGCCGCGCACGCTCGCTCTCGCCGCGGCGGCGCTCGGTCGTGTCCTCCAGCGACAGGAGGATGATTTGCTCGGCGTTTGGCATCAGCACCGCTCGACCTGACATAGAAATGAAGCGCAAACCTAGCGTTTTGAAGTCGTGCTCCACCTCTAATTTGTAGAACCCCGCATCGTCGCTGAGTGCGCGGCCAAGCGCCTCGCGCAGCTCGGGAATATCCCAGACGCCTGCCATCGCCGCGTACACATGCTCTAAGCCCGCAACGAACGGTTGCGCCGCATAGGCACGGTAGAAGGCGCGATTCGCAGACAAAATCTTGAGCCGTTCATCCAAGATGAGAAGCGGGATTTGTACGGCCTCGACCGCGGCCCGAGCGTAGTCTCGCGCCCACTCGGCAGCATCGAGCGCCCGCTTCAGCGTATCGATATCGATGACCGAGATTACGGCGCCGTCGACTTTTTTGTCGACCGTCAGATAGGGGCGAATTTGCAGTCTACACCAGCGCCCATCGCGACCCTGAACCTCCTCCTCTTGCATCGTGACCGAGGCGATCACAGCCTGAATCTTTCGATCGAAATTCTCGACTGAAAGATTTGGCTTGATGTCGTCGATGGGGCGCCCGATATCCGTGGGAAGCAGGTTGAGGATAGGCCTTGCGCGAGGCGTGCAGCGGCGTATTCGACGCATCGAATCGACTATTACGAGTGGTATCTCCACGCTGCCCAGAATATTCACCAGATCGGAATTAGCGGAGTCGAGATCATTGTTCCGAGCGTGCAGTTCTTCGTTTAGTGTACTCAACTCTTCATTCGTGGACTGCAGCTCTTCTTTCGCTGTCTCCATCTCCTCGTTGAGGCTCTGCAGCTCTTCGTTGCTCGAGACAAGCTCTTCGTTCGCTGCCAAAAGCTCTTCATTGGTACGCTCATGCTCGTCGATGATCGTGTGCAGATAGTCTTTAGTCGTCCTGAGCTCGTCCTCGAGCTTTTCGACGTAGAGCCTTGCCTCGGGGTTCCCTGCAAACGCCGGACCGTAGGGGACCGGTTCACTCTTCACCGGTAAGTCAAGCGCACCAAACAAGACGCCAAACAGAACCTCTGTGGACTCCGGTGACAGGAGTGGAATCACCACAATCTCGCACTGTTCCGTTGCGCCGCCCGCTCCGAGCAGCGCTCCGACTCGCCGCACCTGAGCGCTCTCGCGACCAGCTTGCGCAATTGCAATCCGAAGGTCCGCGACGAGACCTTTACGTGCCATTTTGAGAAGATCGTGTTGAGGCTGGCCCGGGGTCGGCTCCAGATAAGGCCCCGTACGACCTTGAAAATGCACTATTTCCATGCGAGCGTTTACGATGACACCAGCCGGCGCGTACCTGTCGAGCAACAAGCTTTCCATGCGCTTCACGGCATCTGCAATCGTCGCTGTTCGCCCCCTGCGCTCGACCACAATGGCTGCGTCCTTCACAGTTCCTCTCGCAGGCCCAAGTTTCAGAGCGGTCCGATTTGGCACCGCCTGAAAGATTTTGTCCTGCTTACTCACCACCGAGAACATGGCATTTCCATCCACGATGTTTTCGGCGTGACCTAGCAGAAGAAACCCTGGGTCCCGTAAGGCGAACTGCAATGTAGACATCACCCGTCTTTGCAGCTCCTGATCGAAGTAGATGAGCACATTGCGACATGTGACTAAACCCAAAACAAGCGTGCTTTTTTGCGCTTGATGGATTAAGACTCGAAAA
>CAZEWA010000565.1:0-2046 GCA_964515685.1 uncultured Polyangiales bacterium
GATGCGAGCGACGTCGCGCTCGATCTCGCGCGTGACCTGCCGCGCGCTCTCGCCAACTACTCGCGACCCACGTATCTCCGTCTACTACGCGAGCTCCAGAATTTCTAAGAGTACATAGCGCGGGCGGCCGTTTCCTGCGCGTAATCCCCACCTTGATGCGGATGGGCTTACGCACGAAAGCCTGCAGCACACTCGGGTCGTCGATAGCGGAAGCCAGCTTCCCGCGAATGTTGCTCGCCTTCCGTTGCAGCGACCTGGAACTCAAACATGCGCGATACTGGCAAGATGCCGAGCAGCTCACCCGAAAGCTTCTGCTCCTCTTCGTGCAGATTCTGCTGGCTCAACCTGGCGAGACTCGAACGAACCTGCGCCACGTCCCGGAAGTGCAGCTGCCATCCCCCGTACTGCATGGCGCACACGGCTTCGTGATCCACCAGCGTTTGCAAAAATGCACGCGCCTGGTCCAGCGCGCACCGATCTGCTTCGGACGCAGAGTCCGCCAGCTCATCGTCGGTGCCTAGCCCGACGAGCCGCTCGAGACCAGGGCGAAACAACCTTACTTTGTTGGATCGCAGCAAAGAATCTGGTAGTCCTCAGACCCACGTCCAGTCCCAGCGCGGCACCCAGCCGCATCTCCGGTCCTAACCCTCCGCTGACGGATGCCGAATTCGTCTTCGGACTGGTTGCGCCGGTTGGGACAAACTTCGACGCGTTCAAAGCAGTATTGACTCGCAAACTGGCACGGTATCAATACGAGTCTGAAATCGTGCGCCTTAGCACGCTGATGCAGCACTTCGGCGCCTCGTCTCCCCCAGATAGTCCGAAGAACGAGTATGAGCGACTTTCCACGCGCATGCAGGAAGGAAGCAAAAAATCGGGCAACACAGCGCCTTCTTCTAAACGGACGCGCATCGTATTCGTGGAAATGATCGCTCGTTGTGACCGAGGCGGCGCGGTCGGCCGGCATCGAGCACCTGGGTCGCTTCAGCGTCAGCTACCAGCAGCGCTTCGGCGAGAGCCCCAAGCACACACTGGCTCGCCGTAGGCGTGCTTAGGGACCGCCCTTAGCGGCGCGACCAGGCTGCCTGGCACGTGTCTTTGCGATACACGACCAGATTGTTGTCGTCCTGCATGGACAGGACCGCACCGGCGTTGCCGTTGGTCTTGCTGCTCCAGGCAGCCGCACCGTCTGACTTGTAAACGACCAGGTTGCCGTCGGTCTGCATCACGACCTTGCCGGGCGATGCCCCCTTGGTACCCGTTGCCCAGAGCGCCTTTTTGGTGGGCAGGAGCTCGTACACCACGAGGTTTCCGTCGGCCTGATAGATGAGCTGATACTTCTTGTTGGGAGACTCGATCGCCGTGCCTACTGGCATGACGGTGCCGCTCTTGAGCGTGAGCCCGTTGACGCTTGCGCACGAAGTGGTGCCGAGAGCGTTGGCATCCGGGACCGTCGGCGTCGTGGCTGCGGGTGGCGCTGTGTCCGTGGCTGGCGCTGTGTATTTGTAGGTGACCACGTTAGAGTACGGCGATGTTTGCAGCCCCTGACCGCCGGGCCCCTGCACGAAGTACGCGCGGAAGTAGTAGTAGCGATCCTTCGAGAGCGCGGCGTTGGCGGGCCCCGCGTCGGCAGTGGCGGTCATCACGACATTGCCTCCGGTGAACTTCGCGAAGTCCGTGGAGGCCTGCACGATGCACGATTGCCCGCTTCGTGCAGCGTTGCAGCTGACGGGAAGCGTGTACTGCTTGGCGCTCGTTTCCTTTGGCTGACCGAGCACGACCGTGGGCGAGCCCGTTTGTGCCTGCGCCGACCTGGCCCATGCGCTCAGCAAGGAGGCAAGGCAGAGAATCGAAGTGAGCAGTACGCGTGCGCTGACGGTGGAGGAGAAGACTTTCGAGCCTGACATGTTCGCTCTCTTAGAAGCGCGTTCACACAGCGTCCAGACGCACGTGTGGCGGAGGGCACGTTCTTCATCGTCGCGTTGTCGATTGATTCGCAATCTGGATAGAGCATTCGCAATCTGGATAGGATTATGGGCCTGAACG
>CAZEWA010000566.1:0-2041 GCA_964515685.1 uncultured Polyangiales bacterium
ACGGTGAGGACGCAGGCGAGAGCCCGGATGGCGGCGACGAGCCTGAGCAACCCGAACCGCGGCGTGTGATGGTGGCGACCACCGATTACGCGGCCACCGAAGTCTTCTTCTTCGACCTCGACAACAAGCGTGTTCTCGGAGAAGGCCTCCCGATAGCAGATGGCGATGTGAGCCTGCAGGCAAGTGCAGGCCTCACGTTTGCGATCGAACGCACGAACGATGCGCTCTTGGTGTTCGAGGATGGAGAACAGCGCGTATTTCAGGGTGCCAGCGGCCCGTTCTCGCGCATCGATTTGGGAGCAGCTATCGAGTTCGAAGCAGGCTTGAACCCACAATCGGTAGTGGTGTTACCCGGCCAGGATAGGGCGCTCGTCTCGCTGTACGGTAAGCCCGCCATCGCCGTGGTGGATCTGGCATTGGGCACCGTGCATTCCAGCATCGATTTGTCGTCTCTTCACGACGCGAGCGATGAAGATGGTAGCCCGGACGCAGCCGAAGGGATTTACGACCCTGAAAGCAAGCTTGTTTACTTCGTGCTTCAGCGCATCGACCTGAGCGGCTTTCCATTTTACTGCGGAAGCCGACGCAGCCTGGTCATCGCGATTGATCCAGCCACGCTGAGCGTGGTCGACCTCAACGGTGCGGCCGAGGGGAAAGCCATCGAACTCACGCTGAACAACCCGACCTCGCTGTTGCTCGATGAGGTAAAGAGCCGACTGGTGATACTTGCTTCGGGCTGCACGAATTCTGAGACAGAGGCACGCGCGGAACACGGTATCGAAGCGCTGGACCTCAAGACACGCGAATCGACCGTGCTCTACGCTGCATCGGAGGAAGACTACCACACGGGCCTGCAGTTGCTGTCAGGCAGTCGCTATCTCCTCAGCGGCTACGATGCTGCGTGGTCGTCGGTCCATGCAATCTGGGATGAGAGCTCGAAGACCGTGGGTGAATCGCTCGCCGATGTGCCGGCCGGCGCCTTTGCAGATGGGGGCGACACGCTGCTCGGGGTTCGCGCCGTAGAGGACACAGTAGGATCCGGCTATGCAATCGATAGCTACATCCTATCGAGCGCAGCCTCCACTGAATTGGTTCGCAATGCTGCCGCGAAGGACTTCTTCGGGGTGTCGGGCTTGGTGAAGCTTCCATGAGTGCGCGTCAGCTCAGGCTAAAGCTCATCTTACTGTCTGGTGTGTTCGGTGCTGGATGTGGAGAGGACTCCAATCTGGCAAAAGACGCCTCCGCTGAAAACGACGACATGGTCGTGAGCGACGGCGGGATGCCCGATGCAGCGACGGATCAAGAAGAAGAGGATGCGGCCGAACCTGTGGACGCCTCGGATGACGGGGTGCAACCGACTGGGCCGCGTGAGCTTGAGCTGCTTGTATGCGACGGGCCGGGAGCGAGCTTTGCAACCGCCATTTTTGACTACGGCTTCGGCCCTGGGCAGAACTTTGGTCAAGAAGACTTAGGCCGCGTATTTGGGCCACCTCAGGGGGCTGGCTGTTGCAGTGGCTCGCTCGACGTCGTCTCGCTAGGGCTGGGCGGCTACATCGTGTTGGAGTTTGCGGGCAATGCCATCGTCGACGGGCCTGGTCCGGACTTCATCGTCTTCGAGAACGTATTTGGCCTCGGGAACGATGTGAACCGCCCGAACGCGGAGCTCGCCACGGTCGCCGTCAGTGAGGATGGGATCGAGTGGTTCGATTTTCCCTGTACCGCAGAAAAGGCGCCTGCCGAAGGCTGCGCAGGCTGGCATGTGATCTACGCCAACCCCGAAACCAACGACATCGACCCAACGGATCCTCAGGTCGCCGGTGGCGATGCCTTTGATCTTGCGGACATTGGTGTCAGCCGCGCCCGCTTGGTCAGGATTACAGACCGTGCAGACATAGCAGGCACGGTCTTCGATCTAGACGCGGTCTCCATCGTAAACGGAGAATGCCTGTGACTGTTCGCCGCGGCCCACGGGATCCGAACCAACGTATCGTGTGCTTAACGGAGGAGCCCACGGAGATCCTGTATCTCCTGGGGGAGTCCC
>CAZEWA010000567.1:0-2036 GCA_964515685.1 uncultured Polyangiales bacterium
ACGTCGGGATGGATCGGCGTCGAGGCGGGCTACTTTCTGTGGAACACCTTCTAAGGCGCGGCAGGGGCCGTTTGTGCAGCCTTCTTCTTCGCGGCGCCTTGAGCGGGCGCAGGGGCCGTAACTTGTGTGCTCTCGCTTGCGGGCGCAGCTTCGGCGGCGGCTTGGGTCGGATCGGCTTCGAACACGACCTTGCCAAAGCGATTCGGCACATGGAAGTCGCCTACCAGGGGCGGCGACCAACCGGCGACGCGCATGCCCTTTTCGCGGGCGTCCATCACGTAGAAGTTGAGCCGCCAGCTATCGCCCGCTTGCGGCGCGCTGTGCTTGGGTTCGCCAAACGAAAATGCAGCCCAAGGAATCGCGATTTCAGCGGTGTAGCCCTGGTCGGCTGTATCGTCGTTGACCTTACCGCGCACATCGACGCCGGCCTTGAGGCCCGAGTCGAAGTTCACGTTGCCGAAGGGTTTCGGGTTGCGGCGCGTGTCGTAGTGCGTGTCGAACGCCACGCCCTGGGGAGAGACTTGCAGCTCGAAGTAGTTCTTCTCGTCCCCGTCGGGATCGATCATGATTTCGACGCAATCCTGCTCCCACAGGTGATCATCGTGCTGGGTGAACGTGCTCTTGAGGAAGTCATCTGCCACGTCGAACGCGACGTACAGGTGGTCTTTATCCCATGCCGTCTTGGCCACGACCCGGAACTCGGCTTCGCCACCGGTCATGGTGTTGACGAACAACGCGGTGGGCTGCGCGGTTTGCCACACTGCTTCGTCGAGCTTTCCGTCGAGCTTGATGCCGCTCTTGGCATCGCCCGCGGTTACGGCGGCGGCGCGCAGTTCAGGTACCGCCTCTTGAACGCCTTTTACAGGCAGCTCCAGAGCGCGTGCGCGGCGCTCATTGTCCTGTTGGCCCTTGATGGGGAGGCGCGATTCGCCCTTCCAGAAGCCCAGGTAGACCACAGCCTTAGGCGAGTTCCAGTTGTCCGGCAGCGTGATGACTTGCTCGTCTCGTACGTAGGTTTGGGGCTGCCAAAGATCGGGCTCGAACAGCGCGCGTAGGGCGCCGTTTTGGTCGAGATTGACGCGGCCTCGACCGCGCGCGTCGGCCAGGTGCGTGAACTGCTTGTACCCGGAAGGCAGAGCCGCTTCGACTTTGTAGTGCCACGTCACCGTCAGCGGCTTACCGACTTCGAACTCGGAGCTCGATAGGTCGTAGCCGAGCAGCGTGACCTTGTCGTCGAAGCGGATGGAAAGCTCGTGTTGGGGCTTTGGTGCGTCCGTACTGACGAACTGCTTTACCTGCTCTTGTTGCTCAGGGCTCAGCGTGCGTTTCTGAGCGCAGCCGCCGAGATGGAGGGCGATACAAAGGCAAAACAGCACCTTTACGGAACGCGTCATGTTAGCGACCCTTTTTGCGAGATTTTTTCTGCATTTTGCGCAGGTTCTTTTTCTTGTCCTTGTCGACCTTCTTGCGGGCCTGGGCGCCTTGCTGGCCGAACATCCCACCGGGGCCGCCCTGACCTAGGCCTTGCATCAGTTGCTCGATGCCGGCCATGCCGTCGAGACCAGGGGGCATCCCCCCCATGCCGGGAAAGCCGCCGCCCATACCGGGCAAGCCGCCGCCCATGCCGGGCATTCCAGGGAAGCCGCCGCCGCCCCGCATGGCGTTTTTCATCTGACGCACCATGTTGAGCTGCTTCATGCCGGGCAGCTTGGAGAACATGCCAGCGCTCTGGCCGATGTTGCCCATCATGTCGCGCATCATGGTGAAGCGCTCGAGCAGCTCCGAGACCTCGCGCTCCTGCCTACCAGAACCACGTGCCACGCGTACGACGCGTGACGGTTGCTTCTGAAAGAGTTCGGTATGGACGCGTTCCTGCTTCGTCATCGAGCTGACGATGGCTTCGACCTTCACCAGCTCGTTGTCGTCGAAGTTTGCGCCCTCAGGCATGCCATCGGGGAAAAAGGGCAGCTTTTCGAAGATATCCTTGAGCGGCCCCATCTGCTTGATCATGCGGATCTGCTCGAGGAAGTCGTTCA
>CAZEWA010000568.1:0-2030 GCA_964515685.1 uncultured Polyangiales bacterium
AGAGATAGTAATAGCCAGTCGGGCCGAAGACGCAAAATAGGCCGCAGAATCCGACTAGAATCGCGCCTTCCGCGAAACCTATCTGAAGTGATATGTAGAGTGCCGCGATCAAGAGCAGGGCTGCCGTTGCCACAATGACGGGCCGAGCCTCTTTGAGCTCGAGGGAACGAGTCGTGCTTGAGTGCTTTCCGTCTTCGCTTGCGCTGACGAAGTTGACCTTGAGGCCGATAGCGAGGCCAGGCGCACGCCCTATCGCGTTGTGCACACGCATGGCCTCTTTAAAGTTGCGATAGTTTTGAAAGCCCTGTGCATGAGCTGCACCAAGGAGTGTGCACAGGACGGCAGCGAGGCTTGCGCCCTGGACAAGCTTCGAGAGCGATGGACTCAATCTGTGCTTTCGTAAGAGCGAGAAAGCCACAAAGAATACGATGGGAATGCAGAAGAGGACCGGAAAAACGTTGAGAAAGGCAGAAATGGTAAGTGCAATCCCTGCCGCAAAGAAGCGTTCGCGTTTGAGGAAAACGAGCCCGAGGCATAGGGCCAAGAACCACTGATAGCGAAGGAACGAGCCTCCTACGATCTGAAATCGATCGACGAACTGGCAGAAGAACAGCAGTGCGACGAGGAGGCCCGCACGATGGCCAAAGCCTTGGCAAACGGCAGCGAGCGCGATGCAGACAGAAAGTACGTCGAGCAAAATCAGGAGACTCAACATTGCGTAGCTGAGTGGGATTGCATTTGCGACCGCTTGCGCGACGAACGTATGGAATGGACTCCCGTTGTAGCCGCGATCGGCCAGGGACCCGGATAGCGTCCACGGATGGATGTCCTCGTAGACCTTCAGGTCGTGCTTGAAGAGTTCCCAACGCTCAGGAGTAAAAGCTTGCTTGCATCGGGAACCGGCAGCTTGCTTTCGCAGAACGCCTACGGTCGTATGCTCATCGGTGCGAAGGTCTCGAAGGCGTGTGCGATTGGGCACCGATATCGGTCCAAGGGCTTCGAAAGTGCAATCGTAAAGGCCGTCGTAGCCAAGTTCCGCGTAGTACTTCGCACCGATAAGATAGTGATAGGAGTCGTGGACGTGCGAAAAGGCATCCTTTGCTCCGTGCGCACCATAAAAATAAACCACGCCCGATGCGAAGACCAGCACTGCCAGGACCTTAGTCAGAAATGGACGCTCGATGTATGCGCGCAACTTCGCGCTCGAATGCGACGCCGCCTGTGCAAGTGCGAACAAGGTGCCAGCGGCGAGGAAAACGACGATGAGCATGTCCCGCCGCTCCGCCGTCCAATCGAATGGCTTGGCCGTGTGGGTCGCGGAGGGGAGGTCCAGCTCATAGCGCAGGGTGAGGCCTGTCACCGCCAGAAAGAGCGCGCCAAACCAAAACCAGGGCCAAAATCGCCTTAGAAATAGGTCGATTGCGTGCGGTAGCCACCGAGCCCGGCGTTCGTGCATCGCTCGGTTCTAGCAAAAGCCTTGTCCGCGTCGACGTGGTTCCGGGGGGGAGTGTATCTACGTCCTGGCACATGTTTTCAGGTTCGATCTACACTTGTCCCCGTGAAGCTTCCCTACGCGTCACTCGCTTCGACCTTCGGTTTGGATGTTCGCTCGTTGTTCATTCTGCGTATCTCTATTGCAGTGATGATCTGGGTGGATCTGTGGATACGCGCGCAAACCGTGGTCGCGCACTACACGGATGAGGGAGTTTTGCCGCGCATGTTGCAGCAGACTCTCTATCTCGATCGCTATCCAGGGCGCTTGAGCCTTCACATGCTGAACGGCGAGGCTTGGTTCCAACTCGCGCTGTTCGGCCTGCTCGCGGTGCTCGCTCTGCTCGTGGGGATTGGCTATCGCACGCGTCCCGCGCTGTTAGGAGTTTGGATCCTCACGGTCTCGCTGCAGAACCGCAATGAGATGATCGAGACCGGAGGAGACGCACTGCTGCGTATGACCTGCTTCTGGGCGCTATTTCTACCTCTCAACGCCGTGCTGTCCGCGGACGCGCGTGCAGGTCGTGTGGCCAAGCCAT
>CAZEWA010000569.1:0-2025 GCA_964515685.1 uncultured Polyangiales bacterium
ATAGGCAGACACCACTGAGCGCTTGCAGGAGGACACACGTGCACAAGTTGCTCTATTTGGGCGTTCCGGCTCATGGCCACCTCAACCCAGCTTTGCCGGTCCTCCGAGAACTCACGCAGCGCGGCGCGCAGGTCATCGTCTACAATACGCCGGAGTTTCAGGCGCCCATCGCCGAGACGGGCGCCACTTTTCGCGCGTATCCGCAGAGTGAACTCGCCGCCGACCGGATCGCGCAGTTGCTACAGGATGGCAATCTTGCACAGATTTCGAGCCTGCTCTTGAGGGTGTCCGAGCTGCTCGTACCGTTCATAGAAGAGCAGTTGACGCGAGAACGTCCGCACGCAGTGATGTTCGACGCGGTGGCCATCTGGGCACAGGCGGCCACCAAGCTCGCTGGAGTGCCGAACATCGGCCTCATTCCTCACTTCATCTTGGATGGCCGAAGGCTTGTGAAGGCCTCACCAAGAGTGATCTGGAAGTTCCTGACTTGGATGCCTTCCGTCCCAGGCCTGCTCTCGACGCGTAGACGCCTGACCCGTCGTTACGGCAAAGCAGCCTTCCCATCCGGAAAGCTCTTTCCAGCGCTCGGCAACCTGAACATCCTGTTCACGGCGGACTCACTCCAACCCCCCTCGCCTGCGATCGACGAAAGCTTTCGATTCGTGGGTCCTTCCATCGATCCAGAACGGCAGGCGGGCGGGAATTTCCCGTTCAACCGGCTGGGCGACGGGCCCGTCGTATATGTGTCTCTGGGCACCATCCACAATCGCAGTCTCAAGTTCTATCGGGAATGCTTTGAGACTTTTTCGTCCCATCCGGCACAGTTCATCTTGTCGGCCGGGACGCGCACCGACTTGAGCGCGCTCGGCCCAGTGCCTGACAACTTTATCGTACGGGCAAGTGTCCCACAGGTCCGCGTACTCGAACGTGCGACAGCCTTCGTGACTCACGGAGGAATGAACAGCATCCACGAGGCACTCTACCAAGGCGTGCCGCTCCTGCTCATTCCCCACCAATTCGAGCAGTTGTTCAACGCGTCCGTTGTCGAAGCGCAGAGCGCTGGCCTCATGCTCAATGGGCAAGTAACGCGGGGCCACGTCAGTATGGACGCGGTGCGCCTCGGTCTCGACACAATCCTCTCGGACCCCCACTATCGCCAGGGCGCCATGAAAGTACAACGCATGCTACGCAGCACCGGCGGCTTCACGCAGGCTGCAGATGAGATCCTAAGCTTCGTAGGTGCTGCTAGGCAGGCGGGCTCAGCACCCGAGGACCTCGCTGTTCACATGCGCTCGTCGCGTTGAGCTTCAGCAGGCTGCCTCACTGCCACTTGAAGACCGCAACCGCCGTTCCAGACGTAACCAGTCCCCAAAGGACGATAACAGCCAGTTGCGGCGCGATGGCCGAGAAGCCCATCCCCTGAGTGATCACCCCCCGCAATGCGTCATTCAAGGCGGTGAGAGGCAACAGCTTGATGATCGGCTGCAAGGCTTCTGGATAGCGCGTGTAAGCAAACAAGGATCCAGACAGAAACCACATTGGCACCTCGACCATTTTGATCCAGCTGCGGGCACTGTCGGGCTGCTCGAGACGCGCGGCCAGCAGGAACGCGATGCCCGTGAAGCAGAGCGCTCCGCATACACACACCACGACCAGGCTCAACAATGAGCCTTGTATCCGAATCCCGAAGAGCAGCCGGCTTGCCAGACAAAGCACTCCGACCTCGCCCAGCAAGAACAGCAGGCGCATCACCAGAAACGAAGCGAGATAGTGGGTGCGCTGCATGGGCGTAGCCGCGTAGCTCTTGAGTAAGCGATTGCGCCGATTCTCCACGATCGCGAACGCCACCGTCTTCATGGTGTTTGTCAACAAAGCCAGGCCGAGCACACCAGGCACCAGGAACTCGACGTAGGTCCCCTCTCGCCGCTGTGGATGCTCGTGTTGCACCTGCAGCTTGTCACCGGGCAACAGGGAACGGCGGAGCGCGAGCTCCGCGAGCAGCCGGGCCGCCAGACTGCGCGGTTG
>CAZEWA010000570.1:0-2025 GCA_964515685.1 uncultured Polyangiales bacterium
GTTTCAGCACCAGACCATCCGAGCGCTGGCCGCGGTGGCTACGGAGGGGCGGAAGGCGCAGACGACGCTGCGGGCCGCAGGCGCGGTGTTGCTTACGCCGATTCAGCACCAGTTCTTCGAGGAAGTGACGCAGGTTCCCGAACACTTCAATCAAGCACTGATGCTTGAGCCACGTGAGGAACTGGACGCAGGCATCTTGGCGCAGGCGTTGAGTGCGTTGGTCGCGCACCACGATGCGCTGCGCCTACGCTTCGCGCGTACGGAAGAGGGAAGCTGGGAGCAGGTCTATGGAAAGTTAGGCGATGCCGACGCGCCGTTGTGGGAGCGCAGCGTAGCGAGCATCGCGCAACGCGGCGAGCACTGTGAAGAGGCGCAGCGGAGTCTAAATCTTTCGCACGGGCCGCTCTTGCGGGCCGTGTTGTTCCACGCGTCGGGTGCCGAGAGGCAGCGCTTGCTAATTGTCGTGCACCACCTGGTGATAGATGGCGTGTCCTGGCGAATCTTGCTCGAGGACTTGGAGCAAGCCTATCGCGTTCTGCAGCGAGGCGAACGCCTCGTGTTGCCCGCAAAGAGCGTCTCGTTTCAACAGTGGGGACTCTGCTTGCGCGAGTACGCCGCCACACTCGTGGAGCACGACGTCGTTGGAGCATGTGAGGGTCTCAGCGAGTTTCCGTGCGACTTTCCCGACGGACGCAACACGATAGCCCAGCGCGCGGACTTGAGTCTGAAGCTGAGTCAAGAGGAGACCGAGCAGCTCTTGCGTCTGGCACCGCAGGCCTACCGCACGCGGGTCAACGATTTGTTACTTACCGCCTTGGCTCGTGTGCTGGTCCAATTCACCGGCGATGACGTGGTCTCGCTCGAGGTCGAAGGGCACGGTCGAGCGGATTTCTTCGAGGAGCTGGATCTGAGCCGCAGCGTGGGCTGGTTCACCAGCGTGGCGCCCATTCACTTGCGCGGCGCTGGCACGCATGATCTGGGAGACGCCATCAAGTCGATCAAGGAGCAACTCCGGGCATTGCCCGGACAGGGCATCGCTCATGGAGCGCTATGTGCCTTCGGCGAACCGAGCGTTCGCGCGCGACTGACGGCGTTGGCGAGACCGAAGGTCACGTTCAACTACCTTGGCCAGCTCGATCAGGCGACGGCCGACAGCGCATTGTTCAACCTGACGGCCGAAAGTGTAGGATCGAGCCAGCATGAGAGCACGCCGCTCCAGAACTGGCTCACTATCAATGCGCAGGTGGTGGAAGGAAGGCTGTCGTTTGCCTTCAGCTACAGCGCCGAGCGGTACCGATCCACGACCATCGAGGGCTTGGCGGATGCGTTGCGAGTCGAGCTCAGGAGGCTGATCCAACATTGCATTCAGGAGCGGGTTGGTGGCGCGACGCCCTCGGACTTTCCGCTCGCCGCTCTGACGCAGTCTGAGATCGATGGACTCTCGCTGCCTCTCTCCGAGGTGCAAGATATCTACCCGCTCTCGCCGATGCAGCAGGGAATGTTGTTCCATGCGCAATTTGACGCGGACTCCTCCGCCTACATCAGTCAGCTGAGCGCCAATATCCAGGGCCTCGACGCATCGCGTTTTTTCACCGCTTTTCAGGCAGTGATCGCTCGGCACGATATTCTGCGAACGAGCTTCCTCAGCCTACATCCGGGCGAACCAGAGCGGTTTCAGGTGGTATGGCGCGAGGTCCCATTTTCGCTGCGTGAGCTCGACCTTGAAGGTAAGGCCGACGAGGCAGCGCTGCGCCGCGTTGAACGCGCGGAATTGGACGCAGGTTTCGCGCTGCACAAGGCGCCGCTCATGCGTGTTGTGCTGGTGAAGCTCGCTGAAGGACGGTACAGGTTCGTGTGGACGCACCACCACGCCATTTTAGATGGTTGGAGCGCAGCGAGCCTGCTCTCTGAGGTCATGCGGCTGTACGCGGGTGAGCGCCCAGCGCGCGCGGCCCAGTATCGCGAGCACATTGCCTGGCTCGCGTCGCGCGAGTCGCCTCTCGTTCATGTCAGGTGATCTCCGGT
>CAZEWA010000571.1:0-2022 GCA_964515685.1 uncultured Polyangiales bacterium
GCGAAGTTCGACAGCTCGGTCGATCGCGGCAAGCCCTTTTCGTTCAAGCTCGGCGGGGGCCAGGTGATCCGCGGCTGGGACGAGGGCGTGCAGGGCATCAAGATCGGCGGCAAGCGTACGCTGCTCATCCCCGCAGAGCTCGGCTACGGTGCGCGCGGCGCAGGCGGCGTGATCCCGCCCAACGCGACCTTACTGTTCGAGGTTGAGCTACTCGAGCTGCGCTGAGCTCAGGCTTGCGCCACTCGCTCGGCGCAAACAGGCTGAGACCGCAGTGCGAGCCCGCCGCCATCGCGCCCCTCTCGGCGCCTCCGCTACTGCGCCGCCCGAGTGGGTTAGCCGCTCGAGCGCGCGTGGCTCCCCGTGTGCGCTCGGGGCTCCCGTGTGCTTGCTCGGCGTGCGGTATAAGGAGTCAATGTCCGAAGTAAACTCGATGTCTCCCGGTATCGCCTATCTCAACGGAGCTTTTTTGGAGAGCGACGAGGGGCGTCCCTTACGCATTCTTTCCGAGTATCTGGAGCCGCACTATCGGCTAAAGCAAGAGTGTCTGCGCGACACGGTCGTGTTCTTCGGATCGGCACGTGTGCGAGAGGATGGGCCGCTTGGGCGCTACTATCACGAGGCACGTGAGCTTGCGCGCGCGCTGACCGCTTGGGCTCTTACGCTGCCTGAAAAAGGGCGCTTCGTGGTGTGTACGGGAGGAGGACCCGGTATCATGGAAGCGGCCAATCGTGGTGCGGCAGAGGCTGGGGGCAAGACGCTGGGACTCAACATCGGTCTACCTCACGAGCAGCGCCCGAATCCGTACCTCTCCCCAAATCTATCCTTCGAGTTTCGTTATTTTTTCATGCGTAAGCTTTGGTTTTCCCATCTCGCACGCGCGCTGGTGGTCTTTCCGGGAGGCTTCGGAACGCTCGACGAGCTGTTCGAATTTCTGACGCTGTGTCAGACCAGAAAGCTAAAGCGAGACCTGCCTGTACTTCTGTATGGCGCAAGCTTCTGGAACGAAGTGATGAACCTGCGCGCGCTCGTCAAGTACGGCATGATCAGCGAAGACGACCTCGCGTTGTTTACGGTGGTCGATGACCCTGTCTCGGCGCTGACCTTTTTGCAGGAAAACCTGCCACTTGAAAACGTGGGCGAAACCCTGGCCTTTGCACAGTCGTGCAGTCCCTCGTCCCGCCCAGCACCGCCGTCTGATGGCGCCAAGGGCGAGGGGGGTTGAGGAGGCGAGCGTGTCTGCCAGGCGGACGGCGGTTGCGGTATCCAGAGGTCGGCCGTTATTTACTCGGTACGAAAAGGCCGAGGCCAAAGTGGGAGCCGTAGCCGATGGCGATGGGCCCTGAGACAGGCTCAGCGAACGTGAGCGTGATGCCGAGCGGATAGCCGCTGGGCGGCGGCTTGAGATGGCGCCTGCGTTCATAGAGAAAGAAACGCGCGTCGCGTGCAGCGCTACCGTCCCAAAGCTCAACGCTTGTGGGATCGGGGAAGTTGCGATCGGCGAGCTCGGCGCGAATCTGCCCTTCGACCGTGTTCTTGCCGCTCTTCTTCGCGAAGCGTGGGCAGACGAAGGGCGTGAGAGACGTGAAGTGCGTGGCGCTTCGGAGGACGGCGAGTTTAGGCTGTCCCAAGAGGCGTTGCTGATCGCCGCTCGAGACGAGGGAAACCAGCAAGCTTACTTTGGTCTTTGCGTCATACAGAAAGCGCAGCGCGCGCAGTGCCTCTTCGCTCTCTGCCGAAAAATTCGTAGGACAGTAGGCGAGCACGTGATCGATGCGGCTTTTGTGGCTGAGGCACAGCGGGAAATAGTGCACGTGGTCGTGGTCGAGGCGCTTCTCCTGGTTTTGCATGCCGGTGAGTTGGTCTGGTGCATCCCTCACGTTATCTTCGCCACAGGCATTCCTCACAACTGCGCGATGGAAGAGCTCGGCCACGCGCAGGGTGCGCGCTGCGATCGGCAGCACATCGCCACGTTCGGTGTTGGAGGCGAGCGAGAACAACATGAATGCAGGGGACGTTCCCGTG
>CAZEWA010000572.1:0-2021 GCA_964515685.1 uncultured Polyangiales bacterium
CCGTCGTTGTCACCCGTGGCGCACGCGAGGGCGTCAGAGTCGGGCACGCACGGATCGAGCGGAGCCGGGTCGTCCCCGTCGAGGACACCGTCATTGTCGCTGTCCTCATCCATGTAGTCCGGGATGCCGTCGCCATCCGTGTCGACGCACATGTATCCGGTGCTGCACTCGACGTCGTCGGGGATGCCGTCGCCATCGCTGTCGCCTGCGCCAGGTCCCTGGTCGTCGGCGTCCAGGTAGTCGGGGATGCCGTCCCCATCGGTGTCCGCGCAGGGGCGGCTCGGGCACTCCGCGCCATCGAGCTTACCGTCCCCGTCGGAGTCGTCGTCTTCGTGGTCCGTCTGGCCGTCCCCGTCGGTGTCGAGCGTGTTGGACTCGATGTAGTCCGGGATGCCGTCACCGTCCGTGTCCGTGCAGGCGTTGCCGTCCGGGCACTCGACCCCGTCGGGGATGCCGTCGTTGTCGCTGTCGGTGTCTTGCCAATCGGGTGTGCCGTCGCCGTCGGAGTCGGGGCAATCGGCTTCGACGAGGCCGGGGCACTCCACCTCGTTGGGGATGCCGTCCCCGTCGTGGTCGCCTGTGCCGCACGCCAGCACCGTGTCTGAAGGCACGCACGGATCGTTCGGATCGGGATCGCTCCCGTTGGGCGTACCGTCGCCGTCCGTATCCCCCGCACACGCAGGGACCTCGGGATCGGGCACGCACGGGTCGTTCGGATCGGGATCGCTCCCGTTGGGCGTACCGTCGCCGTCGTTGTCGGCATTTTGGCAGGTCACAGACTCTGGATCTGGGTCGCACGGATCGAGCGGAGCCGGGTCGTCCCCGTCGAGGACACCGTCATTGTCGCTGTCCTCATCCATGTAGTCCGGGATGCCGTCGCCATCCGTGTCGACGCACATGTATCCGGTGCTGCACTCGACGTCGTCGGGGATGCCGTCGCCATCGCTGTCGCCTGCGCCAGGTCCCTGGTCGTCGGCGTCCAGGTAGTCGGGGATGCCGTCCCCATCGGTGTCCGCGCAGGGGCGGCTCGGGCACTCCGCGCCATCGAGCTTACCGTCCCCGTCGGAGTCGTCGTCTTCGTGGTCCGTCTGGCCGTCCCCGTCGGTGTCGAGCGTGTTGGACTCGATGTAGTCCGGGATGCCGTCACCGTCCGTGTCCGTGCAGGCGTTGCCGTCCGGGCACTCGACCCCGTCGGGGATGCCGTCGTTGTCGCTGTCGGTGTCTTGCCAATCGGGTGTGCCGTCGCCGTCGGAGTCGGGGCAATCGGCTTCGACGAGGCCGGGGCACTCCACCTCGTTGGGGATGCCGTCCCCGTCGTGGTCGCCCGTGCCGCACGCCAGCACCGTGTCCGAGGGCACGCACGGATCGTTCGGGTCGGGATCGGTGTCATTGGGCTCGCCATCGCCGTCCGTGTCCCCCGTGGGACATGCGACCGCATCGGCGTTGGGTACGCACGGGTTGTTCGGCTCTGGATCGGTGTCGTTGGGCACACCGTCGCCGTCCGTGTCGCCGCTGCTGCAGGCCGCCGCGTTGGCGTTGGGCAGGCACGGGTCGGTGGGATTGGGATCAGTGTCGTTGGGCACGCCGTCGCCGTCCGCGTCCCCCGTGGGACATGCGAGCGCGTTGGCGTTGGGTACGCATGGATCGTTCGGAGCAGGATCGGTGTCGTTGGGCACACCGTCGCCGTCCGTGTCGCCGCTACCGCAAGCTGCCGCATTGGCGTTGGGCAGGCACGGGTCGGTGGGATTGGGGTCGGTGTCGTTCGGCACGCCGTCGCCGTCCGTGTCCCCGGTGGGACACGCGAGCGCGTTGGCGTTGGGCACGCACGGGTTGTTCGGCTCTGGATCGGTGCCGTTGGGTACACCGTCGCCGTCCGTATCGCCGCTGCCGCAAGCTGCCGCGTTGGCGTTGGGCAGGCACGGATCGTTCGGAGCGGGGTCGGTGTCGTTTGGCACGCCATCACCGTCCGTGTCCCCCGTGGGACACGCGAGCGCGTTGGCGTTGGGCAGGCACGGGTCGGT
>CAZEWA010000573.1:0-2021 GCA_964515685.1 uncultured Polyangiales bacterium
CCTCCGCGCCCTCGGCTACCACGTCCACCATGGGGCAAGACTCAGGCGTGCACTCAGCTTCCTCGATGGTTGCAAGCAGCTCTGCGCGCAGGTTCTGATAGTCGATGCAGGGTTCTGGACTTGCATCTGCGTCGGTAAGCCCCCCTTCGGTGTCGGCATCGGCATCCGTGTCAGAGTTGGCATCTAACGCCGCACTGGCGTCTAGCGCCGTGCTGGCGTCGTTCGCAGCGTCTTGACCTGAGTCTGGTAGAGCCGCTGCGTCGTCCAGGGGGATAGGTTCTAGTCGCGGTGACGGATCGACTGTGCATCCAGAGAGAACGAATAAACAAGAACACAGCGCACCCGACAACAGCAAGCAGTCTTGCTTCATGCGTGCCTCCAAGAGGCTTAGTCTGACGCGTTAGACGTGTTGCCGCTGCCGCGAAATTCGGGTGGCCGGGGCCGTTCCAGACGATCATCTCGGCGCCCGTCCAGACCACACTGTGTAATTGCATGGGCGGAAGGCTCGGGTCCGTAGATACGGGCCGCCACTCATCGAGAGCGGTATCATAGGCCGCACCGGTGCGCTCGGCGTTGATCTTCCGCGGGCGAATAGCGTGCGCCATCTCCGATGATGCAGGTGCCGTCGATCTGTGAGGTGGCGCCGCCCCAAACCAAAAGTTCCTCGCCGCTCCACGCCCATGCGGGATGCGCGCGACCCAGGGAGACATCACGTCCGTGTGGGGTTGTAGAGGCCGCCGAGAGCCTCGCGCGCGGAGGGAAGTGCAGGAACCCCGCGCGGAACCACGGCACTCGTCCCGTTGATCGGTGGCTGCTCTGGAGGAAGGGGCGTTGGTTGCAGTGCGGATGGTGGCTCGGGCGGAGGAGCCGTCCAGATCTCCGTCACCGGAGCGCCTGGAGCTCAGTGGCCATATCCGGGCAAACGGCGGTTCGGGGCGTGGCGGGTGCGGGAGCGAGGGTGGAGGAACTGGCGGTGGAAGTGGCGGCGCGATCTTGCTCGAAGCGGCCTCGCTGAGGGTGAGGAACAGCGCGTCACTGCTCGCAAGCGGAGGCACCGGTGGCGACGGCGGAGGAGACGGCGGTGGATCCGTCGGCCGCTTGCGTCTGAGGGGCAACAGCGTCTGCAGCCTGGACGGCAGCACGAGCCCTCCTGCTTCAGTCGCATGTCCTTGAAGACCTGCGCTGCGGCTTCTCTGTTCATGACCTGCGTTTGTTTGCTGTCGCACGCTCTCGGAGAGGTCTCTGCCAACACTTCATAATCTTAGCGTGAATTCACAAGTGGCTGGTGTGACCCCTTCCTTGTTATGGTTCCCAACGAGGGCCGCACCCTTGCCCGAAAGGAAATGTTTCATCATGCGCGCAGCCCCGCCAAAGGCGCTCCCGTCGTCCAACGTTGCGCTGCGTAGACGATGCTGGCCTACACTCGTGCTTCTGTGTCTCGGCGGTTCAGCGTGCTCGGCAGAGAGTCCCGCTGTGGCGTCTGGAGGATTCGGCGAGGGCGATGGCGACGGCAACGAACAGGAGACTGGCCGCGAGGGCGATGGCGACGGCGACGAGCAGGAGACCGGCCACGACGGGAATGGCGACGACAGTGACAACCGCGACGATTCGGTACCAGTCGGAGAAGGCTGTTCGCTCGGGGAAGCGGGGAACTTCGCCACCGACGCGGAGCTCAACCTGTTCGGAGACATCATCTACTTCGCCAAGGGCAAAGAGCTGCCCGCGGGTCGATACCGGGTCGAGTACGCCGACGGTTGTATGAAGTACGCGAGCTTTTTTGGAATAGGAGACTGGTTCGTCAATCAGAGTGTCGGAAAGGGGCCAGATGGCTGGTGGCTCGTGGGAGCCTCCTCGAGCGAGCGGGTCACGCTGTTGCCCGGCACCACCCAAGGCTTTAGCGACTTTGCCGCTTGCATCGCTGCCAACAAGCAGCTTGCTCCCACGGAATTCGACTTCAGCGGCGGTAAGCTCGGCATCTACCTCAACGACAACCCTTATCTCGATAATGCAGCCGGCGAGGG
>CAZEWA010000574.1:0-2015 GCA_964515685.1 uncultured Polyangiales bacterium
TCGAGCTGCGGCCTATCGGCGTGTCCGCGGCGGTTCATTTGCGGGCAGAGATCGCGTGGACACGCACCCTTGCAACAGGCGCGCGCGGTTCTACTCCGCCCGGATTTGCCGCGCGCATCTCACCACTCGACAGTCCACCAGCCGATCACGGAATTTACGTAAAGCAGTACGATGTGCTGTTGCGCCTGACGGGCTTTTCCTGAGCCGGAGAATAGGATAGCTTTCCATGACTTCCGCCTAGTTCCACGTGCAGTAGCGGGGGCGGTACGCTTCGGTCTAGACAAACCGCCTCGTTCACACGGTATCCTTAAGGGGATGTCGCGATGGTTTGGTCTTGCGTGCTGGGTTGGACTCTCATTTACAGGCGTTGCGCGGGCTGACGTACCCTTGCGGGTCGATCAAAGCGCCGAGCGTATGCGCGTGGACGGTTCGCTCAAAGAATGGAAAGGCGCGCGTTTTGCGGAGCTGCGCGGAGATTCGGGCACGACAGTGCGCTACGCGCTCGCTGTGGCCGATGGAGGGCTGTATCTAGGCGCCGAGATCTCTGACGCGGACCTCGTGCGCGCGAAGGGTGTGGGAGGTCGCCAGGACGCGCTGGTCCTGACGCTTGCCATGCCTGACGTGCAGAACCAATGGGCGACCACGGAGCTGTGGTTGCATCCTGGCCAGAGTGGCGTCTCCAAGGCCGTAGCTGGGCTGAAGCGCGGGGCGTCGCCGCTCAAGCAGGAGGCCAAGGTTTCCGTGGTGGAAGGGCCGCGCGATGGCGCTCAGCCCGGCTATGTCATCGAGGCGTTCGTGCCCTGGTCGCTCGTCGACGAGGCGGAGATTTGGGAAATGGGCCGGGGCGCTCTGCGCTACGAGAACCAAGATAAAGGTGGCGCACGCCCGGTGATCAGCGCGACCTCGCAGGAAAAGCCTGCATCCATGCCGCGACTGCGCCTTGGTGAGGGCCACAAAGATTTTCTTGGTTCCTTTCTCGAAGGGCAGAGCCTGGTGGGGATCGAGCCTCGCTACGATTTCCGCGGCAACGTGCATGGCGACGCCGCAGCGGAGCGTGTTGTCCTCGTAGACAAGTTCGTGGTCGTGTACGGCCCGACCTACCAAAAAGGCGAGAGCTTTGGTTATCTCGCGCTGCCCGTGGGCGTGGGCGGTGGCGTAAAGCAGGCGGAGCTTTTGGACCTGGATGGCGACGGTCGCTCGGAGCTTTTGCTGACGATGCGTCAGGCCAACGCGCAGGGAGCGCGCGAAATCTTCCAGGTATATTCGCTAGCCGAAGACAGTCCGCGTCCGATAGGCGGCGTGGAACTGCGCAAAGAGGTCTCGGCGGGGTTCATCGAAAACACGCTGAGCATGGAGCGTAAGGGCAAGGAGGGACTGCGCTTTGTATCCAAGGTAGGGCGCAGCCAAAGCTTGAGTGCCGACAACTACCGCGAAGCGAGCGCAAGCGACGTGCAGCCAATCTTGTTACCCTGGGGCGAGGTTCGCTCGCGGACCTACGCCCTGCGCGACCGCCAGTGGGTCGTGCTCGCCGAAGAGCGTGATCCGAAAGCGCAGGTCGTCAGCACGAAGTCCAGCGCTAACGCTTCTGCGGCTGCGGCTGCGGCTCAAGAGAGCGTGGATGATATTGAACCTACGCTCGATGCCGTGCTCGCGCTGTTTCGGCGTGATCGCAAACTCCCCGCGAAGCTTGCACCCAGGCGCCATCAGCGAGCGAATGTGTTGGGCGGGCCTGCGCGCGAGGAGCTATTCGAGATAGGAAATCACTTGGTTCTGATGGGGCAGGACATCGACGAAGGCGCAAGCTATCTCGCCTACGGTCTTCCGGTGAAAGATGCCGCCGAGATTCTCTACGTGGGCCACGGTGATGTGACCGGGGACGGCAAGGAAGAGATTTTCGTGCGTCTCGCGCAGATGCTCAGTGGCGCCGAGGGCGTTCGCCGAGAGGTTGTGCTCGTGCTGGCCGTGGAGGCGCAGGGGCGTTTCCGACGTCTGCTCGCGGCTGAGGTCGTGCGCCG
>CAZEWA010000575.1:0-2007 GCA_964515685.1 uncultured Polyangiales bacterium
AGACCATCGCCCCCACGCTGCGACTGGCCCTGCCGGGCGACAGAATACCGTTATTTTCCTCACAATCCGCAGTCAGATTGCTAGGACAGCTCACGAAATTGTCTTGCTGGCTCAGGCCGCTTGTGCGCAACTTCGGCACTCCCTCCCTCCTCTGGATGCGTCATGCCCGCCGAAATCAAGCTCAATCGCTTCCTGCCTCTGTGTGTTTTCCCCGTCCTCGGGCTGCTCTTGGTCGCAGGCTGCTCAGGCAAGAGGCTCCTCGGCGACTCCCTAGACGGCGGCGCCCTAGACGGTAGCTCCGGGGATGACGGCGACAACGACGGCGTGCCGGACGACCGCGACAACTGCCCGGACGTCGCGAACCCCGACCAGGCCGACCAGGACAAGGACTCCGTCGGCGACGCCTGCGACAACTGTCCGCGCGTCGCGAACGTCGACCAGAAGGATAGCGACGGCGACGGCCTCGGCGACGCGTGCAAGGACGCGGCCGTAGACAGCGACGGAGACGGCGTACCAGACGTCTACGACAACTGCCCGGAGGCCGCAAACCCGGGTCAGGCCGACCAGGACAAGGACTCCATCGGCGACGCCTGCGACAACTGTCCTACGCTCGCGAACTACGACCAAGCCGACGACAACAACGACGGCGTGGGGAACGTGTGCAAGGACTTCAAGAACTCCGACGGAGACCCCATCCCGGACTATCTCGACAACTGCCCGACCGTCACGAACGCCAACCAGGCGGATCAAGACGGCGACGGCGTGGGCGACGCCTGCGACAACTGCGTGTCTTTGGCGAACCCCGGCCAGCAGGACTTCGACAGCGACAGTATCGGCGATCACTGCGACGACGACCTCGGGGACGGAGCGGTATGCGCTCAAGGCACGGTACCGGCGAGCGCGAACAAGCCGAACTTGTATTTCCTGATCGACCGCTCCACATCGATGGGCCTGACGAGCGGGATCCCCACGCGCCTCCAGTTCGTAAAGTTTGCGCTCGCCGAGCTCACGGGCGGACCGCTGACCGGCCCCGGCGCGCTGGTCTCGAACTTCAACGTCGGCCTTGGCGCGTTCCCCGCGGCCAACGGCTCGTGCACGGCAGCAAACCTTCCAGACCGCGTGCTCGGCCTGGCCGATCGTTCTCCCGAAGCTGCCCAAGCTGCCTTCACGCAGGCGTTTCAAGGCATGGAGGTATCAGGCCATACGCCCACGGCCGTGGCGCTCGCGCAGGTGCGCGCCCAAAAGCTCTACGACTACGCCGGTGATCCGGTGGCGAACCGTCCGAAGGCCGTGGTGCTGATCACCGATGGCCTCCCGAACGACTGCATACACCTCGTGAATGATCCCGCGCAGATAGACGCGACCGTCGCCGAGGCCCAGGCGCTCGCGAACCTCGGTGTTCCCGTGTTCGCGCTCGGCTTCCCCGGCGTCGGCATCGATGCGATGCAGCGCATCGCCAACGCAGGTGATCCTGCCCCAGGCGACAATGAATGGTTCCCGGTGAGCGATACTGCCTCGATCAGCGCGGCGCTCTCCAAGATCATCCAGCGCACCGCAGGATGCACGATCGCGCTCGACGACACGGGCATCGGCGCGACCGACGAAACCATCCTTACCGTCGAGATGCTGCTCCAGAAGGACGCCATCCGGAAGGCCATCCCACGCGACTCCACAAACGGTTACTCGCAGCAGGGGAAAACGATCACACTCCACGGTACGGCGTGCAACGAGCTCCAGGCCGCGGTCAGCGGCGATCCAACGGCGCGCGTCGAGGCGCGTATGGGCTGCGCCTGCGCAGCTACGGAAGAAATCTGCGACGATCTGCGGGACAACGACTGCGACGGCCGCGTCGACGAAGCTTGCGTGCCCACGAACCAGTGCGGTGTGGACGCGCCCGAGGAGCAGTGCCCGCCGCCCGACCGCTGCGATCAACCCGAGATCTGCGACGGGAAGGACAACGACTGCGACGGCAACGTCGACGAGGGTTGTCCAGACGAGCCCATCGTC
>CAZEWA010000576.1:0-2005 GCA_964515685.1 uncultured Polyangiales bacterium
AGTGAGCTGAAGGGTAGGAATACGAGCGATGAACAGAGCGCGGGTGCGACGTAAAAAGGAGCGGCAAAAGAATCAGCAGAGAGGGTTTATCCGGGAGCGGATCCATCTTGTAACGTGGTCGGTCGTAGGTGCCCTGGGTACGCTGCTGACCACCGCGGCTGTAGGTGCGCAAGATCGCTTCAACGCAGAGGCCTTCGAGCCCGCGACTTCCCAGGAGACTTCTGTACTGAGTGTGTACGGAACGAGCACACTGGAGAAAAAGACTTACTCGCTCGCCTTGATGGGCTCCTACGCCCGCTCACCACTTTCTATGCAGAGCGAAAGGGGCGAAAAGCTCGGCGACTTGGTGGGCTCCATCGGCACACTGTCTTTGCTCGGCACCATCGGCATCTGGAACAGACTGGATCTCGGACTCGCTGTGCCGATCCACCGTGTGTCTGCAGGCAGCAGCTTCGACGTGGCGCCGCCGCCCCCCGTGCAGGCGGCCTTGGTCGACCAAACCAAGATCGCGATGGGCGATGTGCGCCTCGTGCCGCGCGTCAGCCTGATTGAGCGCAAAAACGACACTGGGCTGGGCCTCGCGTTCTTGGTGCCGGTCTCATTGCCTACCGGCAACGACAAGTACTACGTGGGAGACTCGGTGCGCGTGGAGCCGCGCATGGCGCTCGACTGGAAGAAGAAGAACGCGCTCTTGGCCGCCAACGTAGGCTACCTGGTGCGCAAGCAAGCCGACGTGCTCGGCAGCACGGTGGACGACATGCTGCGCTGGGGCCTGGGTGCAGACATCCCAGTCGGTGGCGGCGTGTCGGTGCTCGTAGAAGGCGCAGGCGCACTCAACGTGCTCGACAAGTCCTTCTCCAAGCGCGACGCGCCCACCGAAGCGCTGCTCGGTCTGCGTCTACGTGCCAAGGGAATCTTGGCGCAGCTCGGAGGAGGCCCTGGTCTGATCCACGGCATCACGGGGCCACAGTACCGCCTGTTTGCGGCACTCGGTTTTGCCACGGAGGCCGAAAAGCCCGTGCTCGACAGCGACCACGACGGAATCCTCGATCCCCAGGATAAGTGTCCGAACGAGCCCGAAGACCTCGACGGGTTCGAAGACCAAGACGGCTGTCCTGATCTCGACAACGACA
This sequence comes from uncultured Polyangiales bacterium, assembly GCA_964515685.1. Classification (GTDB taxonomy): domain Bacteria; phylum Myxococcota_A; class Polyangia; order Polyangiales; family DASUME01; genus DASUME01. Next base: position 1,134 of record CAZEWA010000576.1, read on the forward strand.
GGGACGGCGTACCCGATGCGCAAGATGCCTGTCCCGGTGTTGCCGAAGATCTGGACGGCTTCGAAGACCACGACGGCTGCCCCGATCTCGACAACGACAAGGACGGCATCGAGGACGCCCAAGACCAGTGTCCGCTCGAGGCCGAAGACGTCGATGGTTTCCAAGACGAAGACGGCTGTCCTGATCCAGACAACGATGGTGACGGCGTGCTGGATACAAACGATCAATGTCCGATGGTGGCTGGCACCGCGGAACACTCAGGCTGCCCTGCGCCTGAGCCCCAGAAGGTGGCCGTCACGGCGACGACGATCGATCTCAATGAGAAGGTCTTCTTCCAGAACAACCGCGCGGTCATCGAGCAGCAGTCGCTGCCGCTGATGGACGAGATAGCAAAGGTCCTGAAAGAACATGGCGACATCAAGCTCGTCGTGGTCGAAGGCCACACCGACGACAAGGGAGCACGGGCGCGCAACGCGCAGCTCTCGAAGGAGCGTGCAGCAGCGGTGGTCAAGGCCTTGGTGGAGCGAGGCGTCGAGACGTCGAGGCTGCGCGCCGAGGGCTTTGGGCCAGACAAACCGCTCGTACCCAACGACAGCGACGAACAACGTGCGCAGAACCGCCGCGTGGAGCTGCGCATCGTCGAACGCGAAGCCGCAGCGAGCCCGGCGCCCTGAGCGTGTGCGACGCACGGCCTGAAAAACAAGAGATTCAAGCAGATTTTAGGGGAGATTCGGTGACAAAACTTTCACACAAGAAAACCAAGAAAACATCGTTCGTACGAAAACACGCGCGGCGCCTGAGCAAGGCGGGCCTGGGTTCCGCCATGCTGATCGCGGGAGCGCTCGGTTCTGCAGGCTCGGTCGAGGCGCAGG
>CAZEWA010000577.1:0-2005 GCA_964515685.1 uncultured Polyangiales bacterium
CGCTGTCCCGCAGGCCATCTGCGTCAGCGACTTCAGAGACTACAGCGACCTCATCCGGAACGGGAACCACCGCCAAAATCTCGAGCATCGCGCGCGCAGACGCAGGCAGCTGATCGATACGCTCTTCGATGAATGCGTCGACTGTGTGCGCGCTGAGCCGCCCGGCGGGTCCCCTGCGCCATCGGAACTGTTGGTCCGCGAACACCACATCGCCTGATGCGACCAGGACCCGCACGGCTTCCGCGACCCCGAGCGGTGTGTTGCCGCCCATGGCCGCAGCTCTGCGCGCGATGTCCGAGGGGGCACCTTTGCCCAGCATAGATAGCGCGAGCTGCCGTGCATCCGGCTGCGTGAGTCCGGGGATGCGAATCTCTGCGAGATTTCCGCCGCGAGCGAACGCCTCGGGCGCTTTGGCGTCCAGGGGAAGGCGCAGGACCACGAGTCCATCCGGACCGCCATCGCGCGTGACTTCGGCCATGACACCGACCGTGGCAGGGTCGATGAGCGGCGCAGGATTCACGGTGATGAGTACGCTTCCGCCACGCTTTTCGTGGGCGCGGCCGAGATACTGGCGCAGCGCCATGATGGTGTCGCGACGTGAGACCGCTTGGCCTTCGCGCACGGCTTTGAGTGCTGCAAGAGATTGCGTGTCGGGTTCCTCGCTCCCTGCGAGCACGCGCTCGAGCCCCTTGCCTTCGGGAAGGCGCCTGAGGGCGTACATGAGCCCTGATAGCGGAGCCAGGGCCGAGGACACAGCGCGTACGTCGAGCCAAGTCGCAGGTTCCATCTCGCTTGCGATGTGGCGCAACCACGCAGTGGCGCCAGCACCGTAGGGTCCCATCAGCAAAACGCGATGGCGGCCAGGCGTGGTCGCGACTTGGCGAAATGCATTGAGCTGGTTTTGCGCGGCAGCGCTGGGCTTGGGACGTGTCAGATGCAGAAGCGCGCGCGCGGAATCAGCGCGGCGTGGGTGGGCGCGGTCGATAGCATCTCCGCGCACGCCCTTGTCGCCGTCGACTTTTCGACCCAGCAAGAACATGGGCGAGGCGCTGGCCTGTGCCCCGGCGTCGAGCACGATTTCGAAGGGCTCGGCCATGTTGGCGAGCGCTTGCCCCCGATCGAGTGCGTCGCCGAGCAGGGTTCCCTGAGGGGAGCGTTCGAGGTTGCCGAGGGTGAGCGCAAACGACACGCTTCCCGACTCGATGGCATCGGGTTCGAAGTCCTGAATCAGTGAAAGGCAGCTCTCGATGCTGCGGTTGACGTGCTTCGGATCGAGGGCAAAGACGGCCGAGCCGCCAAGCTCGAGTAGAATCTCCGCGTCTTCTCGCACGAAGCGCTCGCGGGAGGCGATGCGCCACAGCGCCGCTTGCGCGATGGCCTCCGCACTCGACTCGGCTGGCGGGAACCAACGGTGCCAGACAATCAGTCGTTCCATTCGCGTCCGAAGCTGCCCATCTCGCACCAAGCCGTAGTACGCTCGAACAGGGAGCGTTTCACGAGGCCTTGAGCTTGTAAAGGCTCCGGCAAGCCATGCTCACAGTTGATGAGAAAACCATGATTCAGAACTCTACGATTTTGATCACAGGCGGGGCAGGCTTCATCGGCACCTCGTTGCTGCGGCGCCTGGTCGAGCACAACAAGATCCGCGTCCTCGATACCCTGCGGCGCAACGCGTTGGCTGAGACAGGCCTCGACAAGCATCCAAACGTCGAGCTCATGGTGGGCGATGTGCGGGATGCGAAGGTGGTGCGTGATGCAGTGCGCGGCATGCAGCACGTGGTGCACATGGCTGCCATCGCAGGCGTCGACACGGTGCTCAAGCACCCGGTGCTGACCATGGAAGTCGCGCTCGAGGGCACGATGAACCTGCTGCGCGCATCGGTGGAAGAGGGAGGCGTTCGCCGCTTCATCGACTTCTCCACGTCCGAAGTGTTCGGCAGCTACGCATTTCGCGTGCGCGAGGCGGACGTGACGAGCCTGGGCGCCGTGGGTGAGGCGCGCTGGA
>CAZEWA010000578.1:0-1982 GCA_964515685.1 uncultured Polyangiales bacterium
AGGCGACCCAGTACGGACTTTGTGTCGAAGCGCGCGATGCCGCGCGCGAGCAAGACGGGGCGAGGTAAGATCATGAGATATCCGATCTGGATGATTCTGAGCGTGCTGGCGCTGTTGCTCTCGGGTTGTACCGAAAGCAAAGATCCGTTCAGCGGTGCCGAGCCCGACGCGAGCACGTCCGACGATGCCGGTATCCCCGACGCGAGCACGTCCGACGATGCGGCCACTCCCGATGGCGCCGTGCCTTGCGAGGTTCCCACGACCCATCTCGAGCTCATCAACGCCGACACCGACGCCCAGTTCTTGGAGCCGACATTCGCGCTGCCCCTGCTCAAGGCTGACGGAACGCTGCCCGACCTCCCGCAGTGATGTCTCGCCCGTTGTCTTGCGTGCGGCTCGGCTGCCTTGTCTGTGTTTTCGTGTTCCTTGGGAGCGTGCTGGGTATGGCCCAGGCACAGGATGAGGCGCAGGCCGAGGCGCCCGAGCTCGACCCGCCAGCGACTGCGGCGCCCGAGATCGCATCGCCTGACGGCGTGCGTGTGAGCGGCTTCGTGCAGGTCGACGGGGTGGCCTTTCACCAGGCGTCTCAGGACGAGCTGGATCCGGGCTCGGGCGAGCCGCTGAACGAGGATAGATTCCTGATTCGGCGCGCGCGCGTGAGCGTTGCAGCACGGCACGGCTTCGTGCACGGCAACATCACGGCCGACGCCAACACCGTGGAGGGCTCGACCTTGCGCCTACTGAACGCGGAAGCGTCTTTGGGCTATCCGCGGACAGACGCGCCCTACGTCGAAGCGCGACCTTGGGCACGCGAGCTAAAAGTCGAAGGGCGCCCTTGGGCGCGCGAGCTAAGCGTGGAGCTGACCTTGGGGCTGTTCTTGATCCCGTTCGGGCTCGAGACCACGGAGCTCGCCAATCGACGCCTGTTCTTCGAGCCGAGCACCTGGGTGCAGGCCCTGTTTCCAGGGCGGCGCGATCTGGGCGCGCGCCTCGCGGGGAGCTGGTCGTTCCTGCACTACGCGGTCGCGCTGATGAACGGCCAGCCGACGAGCATGTCGTCCTTGCCAGCGCGGGATCCGAACCGCGCGAAGGACGTGGTGGGAAACCTGCGGGTCGAGGGGGAGTTGTTTCCGCGCACGCGGCTCGCCGTGGGGGCGTCGGCGCTGTGGGGGCGCGGCTTTCATGCGGGCGCTCCGCCGACCAAGGACATGGTGGTGCACCGCGACGCCAACGAAGACGGCTTGGTGCAGGCCGCAGAGCTTCAGCGCCTGCCGGGCAATCCGGGCACATCATCAGAGAACTTCGAGCGCTTTGCGCTGGGGGGCGACATCGCGCTCGAGGTGACCTGGCCGCTCTTGGGGCGCGGGCGACTCTATGCGGAGCTGACCTGGGCCAGCAACCTGGACCGCGGTCTCTACGTGGCCGATCCTGTGTCTCAGGGGCGTGATCTGCGGGAGCTCGGCTACATGCTCGCGCTGCGCCAGGAGCTTACGCGGCACGTGGAGGTCGGCGTGCGCTACGACGTGTACGATCCGGATCGCGACGCCACGGATCGTCAGGGCGCGCGCGTCCTGAGCAAGGACGCTCGCTTCTCCACGCTGAGCGCGGTGGTCGCGTGGTGCACGCTGCCCTACGCACGCCTGCTCGTGCAGTACGACCATCGCGAAAACCCGCTCGGCCGTGACCGCCGAGGCAAGCCCACCACGCTCGCCATGGACGCCCTCACCCTGCGCGCCCAGATGGAGTTCTGATGGCGCGCCGTGTACTCTATCTGCTGCGAGTCGTGCTCTCGAGCATGCTCGTCTGGGTCTTCTCCGGTTGTGAAGGCGCCTCGAGCGATCCCGGTCTCTCGGCTTCGCTGCGCGTCACGGACGCCCAGTTCGTGCCCACTCGGCTGCCCAGCGAGAGCGGGGGACCCGAGATCCTTTCGCTCTTCACGGCCCACGACCGGATCACGCCCGGTTTGCGCCGGGAGTCCACGG
>CAZEWA010000579.1:0-1979 GCA_964515685.1 uncultured Polyangiales bacterium
CTCGACAAGCGCGCGCTCTCCTAGGCGGAAGCTTATCTGAACGGCATTGGCCCTAGAACCAGTAGCGGAACAGCCTTTTTCATCGCCTATTTTCCGCGCAGCAAGCAAGTTTCTCGTGAAGCCGGCTTTAAATGGGCGATGTCTTGCTGATGGAGAAAACATACTCGATCGCAAGCTCACCCGATTCGGGATCGGAGCCTGCAACTTCAGGTGAGGGACGGTACGAACAGACTCGAATCTCTCCATGTATATTGAGTGTGCCGTACATGATCTGTCTGAACGAGGAGTAGACACGCAGCCTGAGCTTTCCGCCCGGCGTGTAGCTGAGCACTTCCACGTCGGCGTCTCGAAAATTCATCTCGCCTTGGTGCGTCTCGTAGGTGCCGCTAACATTCCTTACGTACTGCCGAAACTTGGCCAGAGAGGGGTCGAGCGTCACGCGGTTGTCAAAGGAAATATTGAGCAGATTACCCACGCCGCCCACGCCTTCGTAGTACATGCATCCCAAGTTCCTCGGATTCTCATCCGTTGACAGATTTTGGGCCGCTGCATCCCATGTCGGGCAGTGGAGTGTTGCTGTGATCGTGGGACGTTGGACTTCCTGAAAGCACAGGCGGTCCTCGCAAAAACCCGCGATAAGATTCTGACTGTTGCCACCCAGGTTCCAGCACAGCGTCGAATCGGATGGGAGTTCGGAGCGGCAGCCCACAGCGAGCAAGGAGAAGGTGAGAGCACCAAGGCAGGATCGAAGTACGTGCATAACGCGTGTCGTACCACCGGCCTGCGCGCTTCCACAATCGTTTAGGCCTGATTTAGAGGGCAAAGCACGCGCTGCAGGGAAATCGTGCTCGATAGGCCAAGTTTGAAAAGGTCACTATGGACAGGTCGTAGGTTCGTGCCCAGACTCGCGCCGTGCGCCACAGGTCTGGGGTGCGTCGGGGAGGTCACGGATGTTTGTACAAGACCCGAAAAGTTACAGCCGAGGCGCATCGGGCGCCCTCCTAGCGTGCCTCTGGCCGGCCTGTGGTGGAGACGCAGCGCCTGATAACTCCCAGGTCGTTGAGAGAGATGGCGGAAGCGTGGAAGCGTGGGATGCCAGCGCGCCCGACGGCGCGGCGCAGGATGCGAATACCGACGCTACGCCGGATGCCGATGTGGGAACTAAGCCGCCCCAGGACATTCCCGTGGTCGACGCAAGCTTTCTCGAGGCAAACGACCCCACCGACCTCAGCTTTGCGGAGACGAGCTTCTCGCTAGTCACGCCCGATGCTCTCAAGCCGTTGCTGAATCAAGCCAGCACTCTGCTCGAGCAAGGCAGCCTGTTCGTCAACGCCTACCGGATCTCCGGTGCACGCTTTGGCGTGAATTACGGCGCGGCCGACTGGGTGACGAGCGCGGAGGTGCGCTTCCAGTTTCCAGAGAATGACCGCAACAGGTTCTTCGTGGCTGTGGATCCTGATGCGCTGCGCACCTATCGTTCGCAACCTTTTACCTATCGTTTGCTTGCGCGTATCAAGGTGCTCGGCATCGCATCTTACCTTTCGATGAACGTGCGTGACACGGTGTACGAAGCAAAGTTTGACGCAGACTTCCTGGCCATCGAGCAAGGCAGCCTCAAGGGCGCGCTGTCGCGTCAAGACGCAGAGCGCAGCCCACTCGAGCTCGGCGTGCTGTGTGGAACCTATTGTCCGGGGGATTTCTGTGTGAGCCGAGGCGTGAGCACGCTTGCAGACGTTCTTGATTGTCAGGGAGCCACGCTCAACCTAGACCGCGACAGCGATGGGACTGCCGATGCGTATCGCGTGGAGATGGCATTCAACTCGCGGCGCGTGACAGCAAGGCCACACGCGGACGATGTGCCATAGCCTACGGCTTGGGGAAACAACAGTAAGATACTGCGTCAGGTTGGGCGAGCCGACTTAACGTAAAGAGGCTCCGGATGTTGTATACCGGACCGATGCTGACGGTATCTTAGGGCG
>CAZEWA010000580.1:0-1966 GCA_964515685.1 uncultured Polyangiales bacterium
TTTGGTGGGCGGGACAGGGGTTGAACCTGCGACGTCCGCCTTGTAAGGGCGGCGCTCTGCCACTGAGCTACCCGCCCCAGTGACGCGGACTTTGTACTCTCAGAAGGGCGTGTCCGCAAAGGGGGAAGCGCACCTTCTGAGCACAAAATCTATTGTTGCGCGCCTGGTGGTTCGACGGTGGGCGAGGGTACGAGGCTTCCCGCGAGGGCATCGCCGCCTTCGGGCTGGTTCGGGTCCACAAGCACGCCCCCGACGTATTCGAGGGGACGCTCACGGTGACCGAAAAACTCGTCGGCATCGCTCAGGGCAAGTGCCTCGCGCAACACCTGATCCATGTGCTCCACGAGCACCACGCGCGTGGTCTTGAGCACGCGACGCGGGATATCGCGCAGGTCTTTGCGATTCTCCTTCGGGATGAGCACGGTGTCGATGCCGGCGCGGTGTGCTCCGAGCATCTTCTCCTTGAGCCCACCGATGGGCTTTACGCGCCCACGCAGCGTGATTTCGCCCGTCATCGCCACGTTCTTGCGAACGGGAATCTTCATCAGAGCGCTCGCGATACTCGTGGCCATCGTGATGCCTGCGCTCGGGCCGTCCTTCGGCACGAACTCGGGGAAGTGAATGTGGATGTCGACCTTTTGGTAAAAGTCTTCTTCGAGCCCCAGGAGCTTTTGGCGCGAGCGGATGTAACTCACGGCAGCCTGCGCGGATTCCTGCATGCCCTTCTCGAGCAAACCGGTGATCACGAGCTTGCCCTTTCCGGACACCACCGTGACCTCGCACTCGAGGATGGCGCCGCCGTAGGTCATGTACGCGAGGCCGTTGGTGAGGCCTATCTCGTCTTTTTCGCCGGCCTTGTTCGAAGTGAACTTGGGCACGCCCAGGTACTTCGGGATGCTCTTGGCCGCGATGCGCATCTTTTCGGTCTTGGCAGCCTCGCCGACCCTCAGCACTTCGCGCGCGATTTTCCGGCATACGCTGCCGAGTTCGCGCTCCAGGTTACGCACACCGCTTTCCTGCGTGTAATGGTGCACGATGGTGCGGATGGCGTTCTCGGTGATCTCGATGTCGTAGCCCTTGAGGCCGGCTTCCTCGAGTTGGCGCGGTACCAGGTACTTCACCGCGATGTTGAGCTTCTCGAACTCCGTGTAGCCGCTGAGCTGGATGATCTCCATGCGATCGCGGAGCGGTAGCGGGATCCCCGAGAGCGAGTTCGCAGTGGTCACGAACATGACGTCGCTCAGGTCGTAGTCGAGGTCGAGGTAGTGATCGTTGAAGTTGTGGTTCTGCTCGGGATCGAGCACCTCCAGCAGCGCAGCCGCCGGATCACCGCGAAAGTCGCTCGACATTTTGTCGATTTCGTCGAGCAAGAAAACAGGATTGTTGGATCCAGCCTTGCGCAGCGACTGCACGACACGCCCAGGCAGCGCGCCGATATAGGTGCGTCGGTGGCCGCGAATCTCCGCTTCGTCACGCACGCCGCCTAGCGAGAGGCGCACGAACTTGCGGCCCGTGGAGCGTGCGATGCTCTTGGCCAGCGAGGTCTTACCTACGCCCGGCGGACCCACTAAGCACAGAACCGGCCCCTTGAGCTTCTTCACCAGCGCTTGCACGGCGAGGTACTCGAGGATGCGCTCCTTGATCTTGTTGAGACCGTAGTGGTCCTCGTTGAGGATCTGCTCGGCTTCCTGGAGGTCGTAGTTCTCCTCGGTCTTGTCGTACCAGGGCAGGCCAAGGACCCAGTCGATGTAGTTGCGCACGACGGTCGCCTCCGCGCTCATCGGCTGCATCATTTTGAGCTTTTTCAGCTCTTTTTTGACCTTGAGGCTGGCTTCCTTGCTCAGCTTCTTGGTCTTGACCTTCTCTTCGAGCTCCTGGATCTCATTCTTGAACTCGTCGCGTTCGCCGAGTTCCTTCTGGATCGCCTGCATCTGCTCGTTGAGGTAGTACTCCTTCTGCGTCTTCT
>CAZEWA010000581.1:0-1959 GCA_964515685.1 uncultured Polyangiales bacterium
TCAGACCCTATACGTCCTCTTGCGAGTTCGCAGAGTCCTGTGTTTTTAGTAAACAGTCGCAACCCCCGTTTCTCTGCAACCCCCCGAAGCTCCACCCGTGCAGGCTTCACTCCAAGGGGCACACCTTCTCCCGAAGTTACGGTGTCAATTTGCCGAGTTCCTTAACCAGCGTTCTCTCACGCGCCTTGGGATACTCACCCCGCCCACCTGAGTCGGTTTGCGGTACGGACAATCAAGAGGCTCCTCGCGCAGCTTTTCTTGGAAGCATGGGATCACTGAGTTATTGAGCCGAAGCTCAGCCTCATCACCTCTCGGCATTGACTTCACGTTTGTCCCTGTCGGGTCCTATGAAATCTGCCTACAGGCTTGAACCTGGATAACCAATCACCAGGCTCAGCATACCCTTCTCCGTCCCTGCTCGATTCAACGCCACCCTGACTGGTGCAGGAATATTAACCTGCTTGCCATCACCTACCCCTTTCGGGCTCGGCTTAGGTTCCGACTAACCCATGGGAGGATTATCCTTCCCCAGGAAACCTTGGGCTTACGGCGACAGGATTTCTCATCCTGTTTATCGCTACTCATGCCTGCATAAGCTCTTCTCAGGCCCTGAAGTGCTCCTTACGGTACACCATGTATCTGCCTGACAATGCTCCGCTACCACTGCCCTTACGGACAATCCGAAGCTTCGGTACCAGACTTAGCCCCGTTATATTTTCGGCGCGGGCTCTCTTGACGAGTGAGCTATTACGCTTTCTTTAAAGGATGGCTGCTTCTAAGCCAACCTCCTCGCTGTCTGAGAGCTCCCACATCCTTCCACACTTAGCCTGGATTTGGGGACCTTAGCTGTCGGTCTGGGCTCTTTCCCTCTTGGCTACGGAACTTATCTCCCGCAGCCTGTCTCCCGGATAGTTGTCGCCGGCATTCGGAGTTTGGTTGGGTTTGGTAAGCGGGTAAGCCCCCTAGCCCATCCAGTGCTCTACCTCCGGCGCAATTCGTCCGAGGCTATACCTCAATATATTTCGCGGAGAACCAGCTATCTCCCAGCTTGATTAGCCTTTCACTCCTATCCTCAGCTCATCCCCTTATTTTTCAACATAAGTGGGTTCGGTCCTCCACGAGGTGTTACCCCCGCTTCAACCTGGCCAAGGATAGATCGCTAGGTTTCGGGTCTACAGCATGCAACTGACGCCCTATTTGGACTCGGTTTCCCTTCGGCTACACCTATCGGCTTAACCTCGCTACATACCGTAACTCGCAGGCCCATTATGCAAAAGGTACCCGGTCGAGCATTCCCTTACGGGCATAGCTCTTCCAGTGCTTGTAGACGCGCGGTTTCAGGTTCTCTTTCACTCCCCTCACCGGGGTTCTTTTCACCTTTCCCTCACGGTACTTGTTCACTATCGGTCATCGACTAGTATTTAGCCTTGGAAGATGGTCCTCCCTGATTCCCACCGGGTTTCACGTGCCCTGCGGTACTCGAGAACAATCACAAGCTCTTCCGCTTTTCGCATACGGGGCTGTCACCCGCTATGGCAGACCTTTCCAGATCTTTCTGCTAAGCGTACAAGTCCTGTCGGGTAGTTAAGGTTCCCCACGACTGTCTCACGACACCGATGCAACAACGCCCTTACGCTTACATTGCACCGGTTTAGGCTCTTCCCCCTTCGCTCGCCACTACTGAGGGAATCTCGGTTGATTTCTTTTCCACCAGCTACTTAGATGTTTCAGTTCACTGGGTTGTCGACCTTGCGGTCAGTACATTGCTGTACTCGGTTGCCCGATTCGGAAATCTTCGGATCAAAGCCTGTTAGCGGCTCCCCGAAGCTTATCGCAGCTGTCCACGTCCTTCTTCGTCTGTCGATGCCTAGGCATTCTCCACGCGCCCTTAGTAGCTTGACCTATCCCTAAGACGCTTATCGTTGACTCTTACTCAGGGCTCAACACCCCAAACAAGCG
>CAZEWA010000582.1:0-1949 GCA_964515685.1 uncultured Polyangiales bacterium
CCTAAAGGCTCAGACTGCGCGTCGCACAGCTCGCCGCCTTCGCAGGGGGATGCTGCCTCCCACACGCCGTCTCGGCACACCGAGCGCAGCACATCACCCGCGGCATCGCAGCGTAAGGCGCCTTCTGCACACAGACGGCTTGCGTCGGGACCATGGTCTCCAGCATCCCTGTCCACGCCACCCTCACCGACGGGTCCCGGATCCAGCTCGACGTCGACGCGACATGCATCCTCTACGCAACGCTCCCCCGTAGGGCAGTCCGCGTCTTTCTCACAAGTGATGGGACACGCCGCGCCCACACACTCCGGCGCGTCGCTCTTCTGAAGCCTGCCCTTCTCCAGATCCAACGCGAAGTTGCAGCCGGCCGTGCACGCAAAGAGAAGCGCGAACGCGCAGGACCCCACGTGCCAAGCGCCAATGTACTGGACCAGACTTTTCACAGCCCCACGCCTCACCATGTGGCCTCCCAGCTAGCGCCGCTAAAGTGCGCCGATACGATTGGAGTAAGCCGTGCGCTGGAGGCCTTCTCGCGCTTGCGCGCCTCGGGCCAGAAGAACAGAAAGGCCCCCGCGGCCAGGGCCGCGCCACCTACGGCGAGCGTCACCGTCGAGCTGTGTGCGAAGCGCAACGCGCTGTCGTTCTTACGCACCGCTGCGCGCGTGGAACATGCGCCGCTTTCGCAGCCCGAGTCGTCGCTCCTATTCTTGGCGACCACTCCGAGCACGATGCCCGTCGCGAGGCTTGCCACGCCGAGTCCGCCTGCGCCGATGCCGTACCACTGTCGCCTGTTTAAACCGGGAACTTCGACGATGGGTGCCGCGTCTATGGCGACGCTCGGGGACGCGTTCGGTACCTCAGCCACTATGGGTACCAGCGGCGTGAGGCCGATGCTCACCGTAAGATGCTCACGAGGCTGCGCCATGATGCGGCGTTGGGCCTCGTGGTATCCATCGGCACTCAAGGTGAGCTCGTGTTCGCCTGGATCGAGCATGAGCTTACCGTTCACGAGCACAGGCGGACTCCCGTCCACACGCAGCACGGCGTCTTCCGGGATGAGAACCAGCGTGTACTGCGCCACGAATGCACGCGCCCGATGGAGTACATCTGAGAGCTGTCGGCGTTGCTCTTCATCGAGAGGTGCGCGCGGGTCTTCCATGGCGCTCTCCAGATAGAGGACCGATGAGACGTAGCGCTTCTCTTCAAAGGCACAGAGACCGATGGCCCGCAGGGTGCGTGCGCTCGGCTCGAGCTCGTGCGCACGCTCAAAAAGAGCGCGGGCCTCGGTCCAATTTCCGAGCTCAAACTCTGCCAGAGCTTGACTGAGCACCTTCTTGAACTGACTGCGTTCTGCTGTCTGCTACGCCTTACTCTTGGGCCGGCCCTCGTCGGCCTGAACAGACTGCGCTTGCAACGCCATAAGCAGCCCGATCCACAGGGCGTAGCGCAGGCGCCAGACGAACTTCGTGGCGGAGCCAAGCCAGTCCCTAACCGGGCTAGAATCATTTTTGATTCCAGATCGGCTGCAGGACGCACTATAGCCAGGGGAGACGGGAAGATGACTCGCGGGCATGACCCGCCGAAGCTACGCGACCCCAAGAAATGAGACAAGGCTGGTTGGGGGTGATTCGGCTACAGCCCCTCCCTTTTCGTCACAATTCGGGTCGCTCGTCTGGAGGGGCGCGCGCTCACGCTGCTCTTTGGTACTCACGGCAGCACACGCGCAAGGAGTGGTCCGCATCCCCGGCCACGTTCGAAATGGGAACCCACCTCGACTTCTTCAACCCGCGGGAATGCCCGCTACACAAGGTCACCTTCACCAAGTCGCATTGCATGGACATCACGGAGGTGAGCGCCGGTGGGCTTCAGGACATGGCCGGGATCGGGCCATCCAGCCGCCTTGCCCGCGAGCAATCAGACCCGTCTCTACAGCGCAGGCACTGGAGCGAGTG
>CAZEWA010000583.1:0-1946 GCA_964515685.1 uncultured Polyangiales bacterium
GGTTTCGTCACGAAAAAGGTAGTGCACGTCCCGTCCTACGCCTTCGGTTGAGTACTGGACGAGCCGCGCAAACCGCGACACCTCGGGGGTCCCGAAGACGAGTACCCCCCCCTGACACGCAGGTCCGAGGGGCAATTCGCCGTCCAAAAGCACTTCAAATCGTAACACCTGCTGTCCAAGGAGAATCATATCGCGATCCCGCAGCTCCTGGACATCACGCAAGCGTACGTACACGCCGTTGGTGCTGTCGAGATCGCGGAGCGTGTAGGCCCCCGCCCGACATGAGACCCGCGCATGTCTCGGAGACAGGTAGGGGTCGTCGTCAAAAACGATGGCCCCCTCACGAGCTCCGATATCGGTATCACCCTCCGACAGGGAAATCGTCCGCCCCTCGGAACCATCGCGGAGGAGCATCACCAGGCGCCCTGCCCCGAGCGCTGGGGTCACGGGAGGCTCCGACTGCACGTGCAGCCTCTGCGGCGCAGGGCTCATCACCCCGGCCGCATCGAAGGGGGGAGGAGAGAAGGAAGGGGCAGGCGCCGGAGACAAGACGCCCGCAGCAAGCGCTGCGCCGCACTCCCGGCAAAACTTGAGCCCCTGCGCACTCGGTGCCCCGCACTGCCCGCAGGACGGCGTCCGCCCATCCAGGCTCGGCACGGTGGGTGACGACGGATAGGCCCGCGTCGCAGACACCCCGCCCGGCTGCGCTTGTGCTTCGAGCTGTCCCTGCGCACGCGCAGGCAAAGCAGAGCCCTCCGCCCCGCGTTTACCGCAATTGGTGCAGAAGACGATTCCTGCTGGGTTGTCCCACCCACAGCTGCCACAGCGCATCTCAGTGGAAGTGAAACTTGGTCGCGGGCCTCACGTCAAGGTTCGTCAACGATTCCATTGCCTAAGGTTGCGCCCACCCGTGTACGAGCGTCGGCGTCCAATGCCTCGAACGGGCGGGTCCCGAGCTTCGTGCGCGAGCTTTCCGGCCCGCTCACATCACGGTGAGGCCGATCTGCATGAACAGGCTTTCCGCGAAGAAACCGTTGCCTCCGCGCAAAATCCGGTCGCGTTCGGTCCGGAAGCGGTGGTGTGAAAACACGCGCATGCCGAAGCCCACACGCAGGCCGAACGTGGCGCTGAGCTCAATTTCCGCGCCGGCAAAGATTTCGGCCAGGCCTCCGACGGTCGCGATACGGAACGTATCACCGTAGGCCATGACGCCCACGCTCAGATCGAACAGCGGGTGAAAAACGGTTTCCGTCGGCATCGTGTAGCGGAGCCCGCCGTGCAGGGCCTGCTGCACCCCGAGCTCGTACACCGAGTCACTGTCGAGAAACCACGCGTCGTACGCGCCGAACGCCCCGAATCCCGTCGGCCAGCGCCGCTCCAGGGACACACCAAGGCCGCCTCCACCCTGCAGCACGCAGCCCACCCCAGTCGGACACAGGGAACGATTGTCGAGGGGGCCCGAAAAGCTACCGTGCACTTCGAATGCGAGGCGCGGCTTGGCTTTTGTCGGCGCAGGGGGGATCTCGAACGGCCGCTCGCCCTCAGCGACCTGCGCCAAAGCCTGCGCGCTCAGCGCGAAGGGAGACACTGCGTGCTGAAACAGATACAAGGTAACGCACGCGAGGAGCGTCCGGAGCCGCAAGGCATGGCCGAATCGCGAGGGCGTCCGCATCCGGCAGCATCGTAAACAACGAGTACAGTCGGCGCTTGCAGAAAACGGCGCGAGTGCCAGAAATTTGCGCGAGGCCTGGTGCGCGCGCCTCCCTCGTCATGAGAACTTCGCGTTGTTGACAGGCCAGGTCGCAAACATATATTACCGCGCGCTTCTGGAAGGACCCGACCATGGATATTTACCTCGACAAACGTGCCGTTCGGCAAATCAGGATCTCGGCGGACGAAGCGATCGAGGAAGGCGACACCGACACGCTCCGTGAAGACATCATGGA
>CAZEWA010000584.1:0-1922 GCA_964515685.1 uncultured Polyangiales bacterium
CACGCGAGCGCGTCGGCGTTGGGCACGCACGGGTTGTTCGGCTCCGGATCCGTGCCGTTCGGCTCGCCGTCCCCGTCGCTGTCGCACGTGGGCGAATCAGGGTCAGGCACGCACGGATCGTTCGGATCGGGATCGCTCACATTGGGAACGCCATCCCCATCCGTGTCGATGAGCCCCAGCGTGAAGACGGAGCCGTGGTCGAGATCGACGCCGGAGAACGTCACTACGCCGCCGCTCACGGAGGTCGCGGGGATCTGCGTCGCCGTGCCGAGATCGCTGCCCGTGCCCACCATGAGCACGAAGTCCGCCGCGGTCACAGGCGGCAGACCGAGCGCGCTCACGTCGAACCTGAGCTGCACGTTGGTGATGTCCGCGCCCGGTTCCTGGGCCCGCCACAGGCGCGTGAGCCGCACGCGGTCGGAGGGCGCGCCGGCGCTCGTCAGCGCGAGCGCGCCGTTGTCGTGGCCCCACAGCAAGTACGAGCTATCGCCGGGGAAGGTCGCGCTGTTGGCGGCGTTCGAGGCCGCGACGGTGACGAGCCCGACCGTGAGCACGTCGCCCGGACCTTGGGTCTGTTTCTGGCTGAGCCGGCTCACATCGTCGCGGCCGATGCCGGCCACCCCGTACCTATAGGGGGTCGCGCTGGTGCCGTCGTGCGCGTCGAAGATCACCCCGCCCTGAGAGTTCACCAGGTCGCCGGTGCCGTCATCGCTGGTCGCATCCCCATCGTTGAACGGGGCTCCGTACTTGATGGAGAGGTAGGAATTGACCTTCTTGCGGTCCGCGGCGCTGAGCGCGCCCCGGAACACGATCACCTCCGCGATATCGCCCGTGAAGCCGCCGAGGGACTGTGTGGCATGGCGACCGATGCGCAGGGGAGGCGGCGTGACGTCTCCATCATTATCAGGGACGCTGCTCGCGAGCGCTCCGTTGATATAAAGCCGGTAAGCGTCTCCGCGCGCGCGCTCGTAATGGATCACCCGCAGCGCGTTGAGCGGCACAGCGGCTCCTTCGACGGGACCGCCGATGTTGGTGCCAGCGTCGGTGCGCTTCTGGACGGCGAGGCGCGACTGCCCGCCGGCATTGATGATCTTCAGCGAGGCGAGGTTGTTGGTCACGCCGGGGCGGTCGATGACGTAGTCGCCGCTGAGATCGTTGTGCGCGCCCGGCGCGGCGATCCGCGTCTGCCGCAGGACCACGATGTGGGTGAAGCCCTCGTTGCCGGGAATGCCCAGGGCGCCAGTGTCGAGGAAATTCGAGTCGTAAGTGTCCTGCTCGAAGTGAATGACCGGGTTGAAGTTCGCGCCCTGCAACCGATACCTAGGCCTCGTCGTCAGCGCCGCGAGGCCTGGCGACGCAGCGTGGTTTGCGTTCGGGCTCGAGTCGGTCCACGTGTCCACATACTCGTTATCCTCCGCGCGCCTCCGGAAAATCACAGGATTCATGATGTTGTACACATCGCCATCTGCGCGCAGCCAGACCCGCAGCGAGTTCGCCACGCCGCTTGGGCCACCCGTCAGCGCATGTTGCACACTCTCCGGCGCTTCTTCACGCGGCGCCTCTACTTCGTCGGGCTCTGCGCCCTCCGCGAGGCAGCCGCTGAGCAGCAAGAAGGCGAAAGGAGCCAGTGCTCCTCCCAAGCGTCGCTCGTGTCTTGACATCATCTCTCCCCAAACGGATCGTCACAAGTAAACGTGGGCGGGCTTGTTCCGCGCCACGCGCGCAGCCAGCAGCCCACGGGGTGCGACTGCCCTTGCGCCCCTCGGTAGAGCCCCGGCGTCGGCGCAGCCCACACTACCCTTTGGCGGCGAGCGTGGTCGACTCGCGCCGATTGTTCCATAACAGGGAGAGCCTCTGTAACTTTTCGTACACAGCGAGGGCGAATTTTCACGCCTGCGGTGCTCCAGCCTACACACCCTTGG
>CAZEWA010000585.1:0-1922 GCA_964515685.1 uncultured Polyangiales bacterium
TCGGGCTCGCGCGCGCCGACCTGGGCCAAGTGGAAGCCGCCATGGCCGCCTTGGAAGAAGTGCTCAAGGTGCTCGGTGCCTCCGGGAACACGGATTTCCCACCTCCGGCCGTAATCGCGCTCGCAAAACTGCACGAGCAGCGTGAGAACCTGACCCGCGCCGCCGACCTATATCGGGCGCTGTGCCAGGGCTCTGACGTAGAGAACCACGGCACCTATCATCGCGAAGCCGCTCGGCTTTTGGAGAAGCTGGGCATGGCCGAGGAAGCCCAACGCATGCGCACCCGTGCCGAAGCACTCGAAGTCCCCGCTTGAGCCTGTGCTGGTGCCACTGGGGTGCGCTAGATTGCGTCCCCGTGTGGCAGCGCGTGGACCGAAAACAGACTCGGCCGCGACGTTCCCGTCTCGAGAGTGCCATGACCCACGATTCCAAGCAGGCTAACCCGCCCCGGCGGAAGGTCACGGTTCCAGTCATCCGCGGCATGAAGGAGCGCGGCGAGCGCATCGCCATGATCACGGCCTACGATGCGACATTCGCGCAGATGTTCGACGAAGCAGGTGCGGATATTCTGTTGGTCGGCGACTCGCTGGGCATGGTTGTGCAGGGGCTCGACTCCACCTTGCCCGTGACTTTGGATGAGATGGTTTACCACTGTCGATCGGTGGCCCGTGGTACACGCAGCGCGATGGTGGTGGGAGACTTGCCCTTCATGAGCTGGCAGCCTTCCGTCGAACAGGCTCTGCGTTCTGCGGGTCGATTCTTGAGCGAGGGCGCGGCACAGGCTGTGAAGTTGGAAGGCGGTCTCGAAGCCGCAGACACCATTCGTAAGCTCGTGCAATTCGGCATTCCAGTGATGGGCCACGTCGGGCTCTTGCCGCAGAGCGTGCATGCGATGGGCGGATTCCGCGTGCAGGGCAAGACGCTCGAGGCCGCACAAAAGGTCATGGAAGATGCTCGCGCGGTGGCCGACGCAGGCGCGTTCGCGCTGGTCTTGGAGGGTATTCCTTCCGACCTCGCGGCACGCATCACGGCCGAGCTCGAGATTCCCACCATCGGCATCGGTGCAGGCGTCGAGTGCGACGGCCAGGTGCTCGTCTGTTACGACTTGCTCGGGCTCACACCCAACCTTCGACCCAAATTTGTGAAGCGCTTTGCGGAGCTGTACGCGACGGGCAAAGCGGCCGCGCGCACCTATTGCGAGGAGGTCCGCACGGGCCAGTTTCCCTCCCAAGAGCACAGCTTCGGCAACGTGCAGCGTCCGAGCGAATCGTCCGTCGGACCTCAAGCAGGCTCGCCCAACGGCTACGGCCCCACTCACTGAGCTCGGAAGAAGGGGCCCCCTATGATCGAGATCATTCGCGACCCGCGTGCGCTCTTCGCGCGCTGCGAGCTCGAACGAAAGCAGAGCCATGCTCGCGTCGGATTTGTACCGACGATGGGCGCCCTCCACGACGGGCACATGTCTTTGGTGGACCATGCGACGCGCCTGGGTGCCACGTTTCGAGTCGTAAGCATTTTCGTGAACCCGCTGCAGTTCGGTCCAAGCGAAGATTTGGCGCGCTACCCGCGGACGTTCGACGCTGATGCAGCGCGCTGCGAGGCCCACGGCGTAGACCTCATCTACGCGCCAACGTCGGAAGCGATGTATCCGACGGGCTTTCAAACGCAGGTCGAGGTGCCGCACGTCAGCGCGCGTTTCGAAGGAGCGATTCGGCCTACGCATTTCGCAGGCGTCGCCACGGTGGTGACCAAGCTGTTTACGGCGGTCGGTCCTGCGGTGGCTGTGTTCGGTCGCAAGGACTACCAGCAATGGAAGGTCCTCGTGCGCCTCGCGGAGGATCTCAACTTGCCTGTCGAGGTCATCGGTGCACCCATCGTGCGAGAGCCTGACGGGCTTGCGATGTCTTCTCGCAATCGCTACC
>CAZEWA010000586.1:0-1920 GCA_964515685.1 uncultured Polyangiales bacterium
CTCGACCAGCACCGCCGTCGCGGCAAGCGGCGCACGGATCACGCGCGCCAATCGCACTCCATCAGACTTTGGCTTGTCCACTCGCTTGCGACGAAGCTGACTCGACCACCACAGCAGACTCTTCGCTGAGTATCCGTGCCCCTTGCAGAACTCTGTCGACGTCTTCCCGCTGGCACGCCAGCTCGCAATCCGGACTTCCCACTCACTTGCCTTCGCCATGCGCACGATGATGCTGCTATCAAAAGCCTGTCGCTACACGGACTTGTGAAGCGGATACAAGACATCGACGCGCTACTCCCAGACCGCTGGGCAGCCGGGTAGCTACAGGGCTTGGAACGACGTCAGGCCTCCGCGCAACGCAACCTGCTCGGACGGTTACGGGGCGCTGCCGGCGCCGCGGCGGCATGCAACGCATCATCACGTGGCACCTGACGGACTCCACGCAAGCAGGGCCAACGCGGTGGTCTATTACCATCATCGCTAGCCGCTCAGCCCGCAGTGTAGTGGTGAGACTTTGGCGTCGCTTTGCCAGAGCGCAAACCAGGTAAGCCGCCGCAAGCCCGCCAGGGCGTCTTAAGGCCTCTGCAAGCCATCAAGAATGAAGACTTAAGGAGTGCGTCGTTCGTCGCAGTGGGCATTGATGATGCGATGATGCGAGCGCCATCCGTCTGAGCATAGGGTGAGCCGCAAGGCCCGGACGTCTCTGTAGTACTTCAGGCGTATCGACGACGCCGTGCTTGGCGACTTGAGGACAGTATCGACAGCGGAACGCCTAGTCACTCGTGCCAGCTAATGCTCATGGATCGGGTGAGCGCTAACCAGGTGGTTCCGCGGATGTGTCAGGATTGGCTGATTTCCAAGACGGATTCGGACCAGCACGATCCGTCCGTACGAACCCGACTGCCGATTAAGCGTGTCGACACTGAGTCGAGCGCTTCCTAGGCCCTGAATGTGATGGTGCTCGTGGAACTTCGCATCGCTCGACAAAGGCACATCGAACACGTCCATGGAGGAGCCTGCATCGTGGTCTGCTCCGCTTCGCGATGTGGTCGCGTGGAACACGACGCGTCGTTCCATGCGTGCGGGCTTCAACAACCTCGCGGCAGCTCTGCGCGGTGACTCGGCTCCTCTAGATCTGTGAATCGTTCGCCGTGAAGCCAGCTCGCGGGCACGGACGCCACGTGACTTTCGACTGACGCTTTGTCGTTCGGACCCTTCACGCGCACGAGATCCACGAAGGCTTTTGGAGTTTGCTCCGAGAATGCGCCGTGCAACCCCGGAGATGTTGTCCGGCAGGATTTCGCGCGGAACTAGCCAAAGAACCTCCAGACCGCATCCAGGCCTCAGTAAGACCCCGCCGAGTTCCGCGCAAATGTGGGACACATGAAGGATCGCGGCTGTACGAGAGGGACACGGGCACCGCAAAAGCGTGCGATTGCGGACCTTTTCGACGTCGTACCTCACTCAGTCGCGCAAAATCGACCGGAGCGTGACGGCTGAAGCTGGAGTCGAACACTTGTTTGCGAAGCCTCCAGCCGAACTCGTCGAGCGCAACTCGGCGCAACTTCGCGGACGGCGCAACGCCTTGCCGCTCCACCTACGTACGCGTGGACCTTTGTAGCTTCAATTCCCCAGCCATTCTTCGATCTGGGCGCTGTACGCGGGTCTCGCTAGGCGTCGTTCACTCGGCTCTGGTGCCGGAGGTTTCTGCACGTGCCAAGCTCCCGGTAGAGGCGGCTTCCTGGCCATGGAAGTCCGATGCTCCCTTGGAGAACTGCCCTCTAAGCGGCTACTTCAGGGTGAAAGCTCGCTTGCGGGTCCAGTCCGCGGTTCGGCCATCCGGATGACACGAGAACGGCGCGGACGCGGGGCTCGGCTAATGAAGACGCACAGACTCCGCGAGGCGGGCGCGCGACAATG
>CAZEWA010000587.1:0-1910 GCA_964515685.1 uncultured Polyangiales bacterium
TGCTCTGCGGTTCGACCGGCGCAGACGTGGTGCTCGGTGCTTCAGGCGGCTGCGCGGCGGCTTCGAGCTCGGTCTGGGTCCGCGGCGGCGTCTGCTCAGTCTGCGTCTGCGGGGGCGCTTGCTCGGACAGCTGCCGCGGGAGCGCTTCGCCGCCCGATGTGGGCGCGCTCGCGGCCGGAACCGCTTCCGCCAAGGGAGGCGAGGGGGACGTCAGGCGGGCGAGCTCCCGCTCGACCTTCACGGCCAACTGCTCAGCCGCCCGCCGGAAGTGCTCCTTCACGTTCGTATAGGTGGCGACGCAATAGGCATCGATGGGCATCGCGCCTTCGAAGTTCACGACCACGGGAGGCAGGCTCGCGACCTGCCGCCCGCGCGCGTCGAGTAGCTTGAGGTCGTTGAGCTCGATGTATACGCGCCCCAGACTCTTATTTTTGGCGGTCGCAGCCGCGCCAATCAGACCGAAGCCCGCGCCGATCGCCGAACCCCAGTGGTAGTCCTGGATGCCGTAGAGAGCTCTGATGTTTCCGTGCAGCGAAAACCGCGGTCGCTCACGCGCGTTCGCGCCGACGACCTCGATCAGCCCACGCCGCTGGATGTGGTGCGCGATCCCCTCGGAGACCTCCCGAGCAACAGCATTCGGCTCGTACCACTTCTCGCCATTCACGCAGCGGCGCTTGCCGTCGACCTTGGGCTCGTTGGTGTCGAGGAACAGGACCTCGTGACCGGGCCCCGAGCGCCGCGAGTCGTTGAACTGCAGGACCCGCAGGGCCACCTCAAGTCGGGCGCCCTCAGCCGGCGCGATGGGATCGTTGGCGGAGAACACGTGCAGCTTGGGGGTACACGCGATGAGCAGCATGCAAAGCGCTGCCAAGAGGAAAGGGCGCACGACGTCAAGGATACGGTGCTCGTCGCGGCGATGTCCACGGTTCGTCGCACGCGCACGTGATGACGCTGTCGACGGGTCTGCGATACGATCGTGCATACATCTACGCCTGCGAGCTTCTCTCCTCGCTGCACTGCGCTTGCCCGCACGGTGCACCGCGCTTGCCCGCACGGTGCACCGCGCCGCCTCCGACACGAGACGAACCCGAGAGGTCAGCGCGGGTCTAGAAGGTCAGTGCGTCCGCGTTGTTTCTGAGCTGAGAACGTCCGCCTTCACAACTGAAGAGCCGCGCGGTTGCCCGGGGCCGGGGACTTTTCTGGGCCGGGGGCAGGCTTTTCCGGGCCGGGGCAGGGTCGGGGTGACCGCCGCGCTGACGCTCAGATGCCGAAGGCCTGCGCCAGCTGGCTTGCGTTCAGCGCGCCCGCCACTTGTTTGGCCAGCTTGCCATCGCGGTAGAGCATGAGCGTGGGGATGCTGCGGATGCCGAAGCGCGCGGCGAACTCGGGCAGCGCCTCGGTGTCCACCTTGGCGATCACGAGCTTACCTGCGCGCTGTTTGGCGAGCTGTTCGAGCTCTGGCGCCACTGCGCGACACGGACCGCACCAGGCCGCCCAGAAGTCGAGCAGTACGGGCAACGGACTGTGCGCGGTGAGCTCGTCGAACTCCGCGCTCGAGCTGAGCGTCAACGGCGCCGCCACGGGAGACAGCGCGACCTTGCAGCGCCCGCAATGCGCGGCATCACGCAGGCGCTGTGCCGGCACGCGGTTTTTCGCCTCACAGGCTCTGCAGCTGAGAATCATGCAGACAGCGTAACCATGCGCGTTGGGGCGGCAAGCGCGGCGCAGGCCCTGAAGGCAACGCCGCACGAGCAGCGCTCGCGGATGAATTGGCTCCGCGCGTCGCGTGCGTGTTCTGAGAACCGCGGTCAACGCAAAGTGCCCGTTCCTCGGGTACAATGCTCGCTATGAGCGAACGCGTCCTGCACCAGTTCCCGGTCTCCCACTTCTGCGAAAAGGCGCGCTGGCTG
>CAZEWA010000588.1:0-1907 GCA_964515685.1 uncultured Polyangiales bacterium
TACCGACCTCGACGCTGGCGATTCCGATTCGGATGCGAGCTCCGAGCCGCAAGACTCTGGAACAGGCACAGCCGACGCTGGAACAGGCACACCAGACTCTGGAACAGGTACCCCAGACGCTGGAACAGGCACACCGGACTCTGGTACAGGTACGCCCAATCCCGAGGTGGTCAGCTGCGCGGACAACCAAATCTTCAACTGCACTCCCACGTGCCCTCCGAACACTTCCTGCAGTCCGGTGTGTCGCAGCGGCACCCTATTCTGCACAGGCAGCTGTAAGGATAGCCCCTACTGTGAGCCCGTCTGTCAGGCAGGTGCGGTGAACTGCTCAACAGACTGCTCGGGCAGCGACCACTGCAATGCAATATGCGGCATGGGCGCGCGCGGCTGCAGCTTCAACTGCCGCAACACGGATCGTTGCCAGGCCTCTTGCGACTATGGCAGCGGATGCAGCGTGGACTGCCGAGGCTCTAAGCGCTGCGACGAGATCCGCTGCGAGGCCGGCGCCAGCTGCGCACTCCAGTGCAGCCCAGGCGATACCAAGTGCAAGTTCGCGTTCTGTGGCACAGGCAGCGTCAAATCCTGTCCCGGAGGCGTGTTTGTGTGCAACGGGAACTGCCCGTAGCGATTCTCAACGGGTCGGCAATCTCAGCAGCACGAACTTGATGCGCTGACGGTCACCCTGCACACTCCCGAACCACGCGCTGGCGGTGGCGCCTTCTACGCTGGCGACGCGGAAAGAACTTGGCACCTTGATCCAAACTTCGCCGAAGCTCGATAAGTCCTTCTGCAGGAGCTCATCGAGCAGCGGAAAGCTCGCGCGCTCCGTGTGGAGCTTGTCGTAGTCTTCACCGCCCCACGGTGGGTCGATAAACAGCACATCTGCGCGCTCGCCTGGCACCATTCGACACGCGTCGCCAAGCTCAAAACGGATGCGCGACGCCACTCCGTACAAACGTGCATTGTGGCGAGCCTCCTCGATA
Source organism: uncultured Polyangiales bacterium (assembly GCA_964515685.1). Taxonomy (GTDB): domain Bacteria; phylum Myxococcota_A; class Polyangia; order Polyangiales; family DASUME01; genus DASUME01. The sequence continues at coordinate 984 of CAZEWA010000588.1, forward strand.
CGGGCCGCATCGAGATCGAATGCCGTTACGTCGCATCCGGCGCGCGCAAACCCAATGCTGTTGCCGCCGCTGCCAGCGCAGGCCTCGACCACTCGCTTGCCTGCAATGAGCCGACCCATGGCCAGGGCCAGCGCCTCGGGCGTAAGCGAGTAGCGCCCTTCCCCGGTGGCGCGTGCGGCAGGATGGGTAAACCCAGGGCTCGCATCGCGCCTGTCGCGAGCCTCTTGCAGGCGTCCAGCACGCACGAGGTTCCGCGACAGCTTGGGCGTAATCTGCACCTCGAGCTTCTCGCCATCGATCCCAAGGCCGCGCAGGCGCGCGACAAGCAGCGCTGCATCCACGCGAGACAAGTCGCAGCTCACGCGTAAGGCCCCCGACGGCAACGCCTCCTTCGAGAGTGCTTCAGTCCCCAACAAACGCGCGTGATCGATCCACCCAGGTAAGGGCTCAACCGAGACACGCACTGCACCTGCCTGCACTGTCACCCGGCCAGCTTAGCTGACCTCGGCGTAGGGCAAGCGGGCAGATTCTCCCACTCTGGGACATCACACAGGCGACCGTGGGGCACCCTGTTCAAGTGGGCAGAGAACGTGCATGCTTCTGAGAGGTTTCGGGAAGCTTGGGAGTTGAATATGCCTGTGTGTCGCGGCTGCGGGGATGAGGTGGACGAGGTTGTCAGCGTCAAAGTCGAGGGCCGCGCCCAGAAGCTTTGCGAAGACTGCGCCGACCGAGCACGCGAAGAGCACGAGGTCGCCCAGCAGAGCGAGTCGGTGGTGCAAAACATGATGGGCTTCAAGGGGCGCAGATAACGAAAACGCGCAGAACTACGCGAATCTGAAAAAGCCGCGCTACAATCTGTAAACCGGGAAAATCGATGCAAGAAGAGCGCGACGACAGAGAGCCCCCACAAACCCCGGTCCCAGA
>CAZEWA010000589.1:0-1907 GCA_964515685.1 uncultured Polyangiales bacterium
CGGCGTTGGGCCGATTGTTTGCTACTTTGAAAACCCCAGCCCCGACGATCCACAAAGCGCCGGTCTTCAGCTTGTACGCGAGAATCGCGTCCCTCGATGGATGCACATAGCCCTGATCGTCGACGACCGCCTCCAAGTCATTGCGGAGGTCTCCCAGAAAGTCCGCTGTCTCTTTGGCGCCGACCGCAGCCACGTACTGATCGACCTTAGGGCCGCTGTAGGTGCGAAATGTGAGCGCTAGGCGCTTGTCCGCGTCATCCCATCGGGCGCTCGTGATATTGGAAACGAGCTGGACGACTTTTTCGGACTGACTCTTGAGCCAGAGGTTGCGATCACCCGCCGGGAAAGCTTGCGCGAACCGCTCCTCGATGCCCTGTCCAGCGCTCTCCCGTTGAAACCACAGAACGCTCTCTGCACCTTCTAGCAGCGCCTTTTCTACACACCAGGCCGCGGTAGCGGAGCCTCCTTCCACGGCGACCCTGGATTTCGCCTGGACGGCGGACGACAAGTACGAGTCTCCCGTATAGTAAACCCCTTCAGGGGCATCGCTGTCATAGCAGGTGGGTTCATTGGGAGCGCCAGGTCCCGTCGCGACGATGACCTGCTTTGCGAGCAAGTACTTGTGCCGATCATCGCCGTAATGGTAGGAAACCTTGAACAGGTTTAAGTCTAGCCTCGTAACGCGATCTACCCAGGCCATGCGGTATTTTCTCGCGTCGTCGTCGGTCACCTTGAACTTTCCGATTCCTCGGTCGTTTGTGCGTGTCTGAATCTGCCTTGCGTATACATCTGAAGTCAGAAATGGATTCTGCGGAGCCCGGTCGGTCGATGGCTCTTCTGTCAGTTCACTGTACGCAGGGAATTCGTCTGGCCGCTCCTCCCGTGCCTGTGGCAGGAGTAGAAGATGGGGCGGTTGCCCCATACGATGATCGCCACGTTGCGACCAGGGCTCGGGGAGACCTATCACGCCCACCTTCTCTTCTTTACCGGGCGGAAAGAAGCTCAGATATACCGCTGCGGTGGTGCCTGCGCCGAGCACCAGACGATCATAGGTAGATGGCATACAGCCACCGTTCATGAATCAGCCTCGCGGGTCAAATCTTCGCGATGTGCCCCTGACCAGCTCCCTCCCATCTGGAGACCATGTCACTGCGGCGGATGAAGGCGGCGGCACCGCAAGCCCTCGTCGGTGCAGGTACCAGATCAATTCATCCCTGACAGGAGCGCTTGCAGGGGCCGCATGCGCGCTCGCACCCACCGCGCGAACTGTGTACCGAATTGGCAGACAAAAGCTTGTCTCGCATGCTGCGTCCGGGCTAGCGTCGTAAGGCAGTGGCACGACGCGGAGGGGGACATCCGCGGCGCTCTGCGATCTCTGCGTAAGACTGCGACATCCGTGCAAGCCCGAGCCCCCGGGCGTGCCTTCCATGTCGCTTGGACCACGGGAACCACGATGCGCTTCGATACGAGCTGCGAGCAAGCCAACTTCATCCTAGATGGCGACCAGTACTTTCTCGCGCTTCATCGGCTGATCTGCGCCGTCGAGGGACAGGGGCGTGGCGCCTCCATACGCCTCGCCTACTGGAAAGCGGACCCGAGCGTCATTCTTCCCGCGGTAGCCGGGAAAGCGCCGCGCACGCTCGCCGAAGCACTCGTCGCAGCCGCTCGGGCGGGCGCTCGTGTACAGGTTATCTTGTGGAACGGCTGGAAGTCGGAATGCTTCGTCCCACATCACCATTTTTGGCGACTGGACTGGTCCGAATTTGTCAACAAGTGGAGGAACATCCTGACGCAGTGGACGTTTCCCGAGGGGAGTCTCGAGTTCAAGTACCATTCTTACGCGGGGAGCAAACTGCACCCATTCACGAGCCTCCACGTAAAAATCGCCATGTTCGAGACCGCGCAGC
>CAZEWA010000590.1:0-519 GCA_964515685.1 uncultured Polyangiales bacterium
CGGGAGCGCGCGCCAGTACAACAACAGCCCCCTGTTGCACGCTCGTCCGAAACTGTCCCTCTTCATCTGCCCGCATACTCAGGGTGAGTTGTGCCGGCTGGAGTTGGAACAGAGTGACATCAGCCTCAGGCACCGGACCACCCATCGCGTCCAGCACCCGCCCTTGCAGCACCGCGCCACCTGGTTCAAGCGCGAAGTCCATCGCTTCGCGCCCCTCAAGGCCAGAGAACACCACCGCCACTCCACCGGCGTAGGCCTGCGGGACGAATCCGGCTAACTCTGCCGTCAGCGCGTAGGCTCCTGGAGGCACACGGAGAGCATAGCCACCGTCCTGCTCGGAGCGTACGCAGGTGCTCTGGGCGTCCATCCAGGCGGCAGCTCCTGCAAGAGTCGCGCACACGTTCGCTCCTTCGAGCGGTTCGCCGAGCTTAGAAGCAACCTTCCCCCGAAAACTTGGACCTGTCCACCTCCACAACATACCCCTCAGGTCCCCTCCAACCCACTCCGCAGAGTCTCCTG
>CAZEWA010000590.1:529-1065 GCA_964515685.1 uncultured Polyangiales bacterium
TGGCGGCGAGATCGGCGCAGATCGGCTGGCCGTTCAGCGATTTCCCCATGCCGAGTCCGTATGGGGGGGGCGCCGGCCAGGAGCCAGACAACTAAAGCAACCAGCGCAATCCAGGGCATGGCCCAGCGCCGCACCCGACTGTTCGTCGACTTCATCTTATTCGTCTCCTGCATCCTCTTGGCCAAGAATCCCGAGCGCTCGCCGTAAACGACTCGCCACCGTGCCGAGCGGCAGCCCCAGTGCTGTCGAGATCTCTGACCTCGACATCCCGTCCCAGTAGGAGAGCTTCACCACGTCGCGAACGTCCAGCGGTAAGAGGGAAACACGAAGCCGCGTCAATGCGGGCAGTTCGGGATCGGCGGGGACTGTCACGGGCTCCTGCTCTGCGTCATCAAATTCGCTGTATCGATGGTCCTCCCGCGAGGCGAAGTGCGCGGAGAGCACTCGTCGGGCGATCGCGAGGATGTATGGGCGGGTAAATGTCGCCTGCCGGACGTTGTTCTGCGACTCCACGACTCGAACCAACGTCTGCTGCA
>CAZEWA010000590.1:1075-1893 GCA_964515685.1 uncultured Polyangiales bacterium
GCACAGTAACCGTCCGGGCTGCCCAGTTTGCCTGAGCGCCGGACCTGATGATCCTCAGACCGCATGAAGAAGAGCGAGCGAAGTGCACCGCGGCGACGGGAAGAATGGGAGCGTCTGGTTCAAGAGTGGAAGGTAAGCGGCGCGACAGCGGCTACGTTTGCGCGAACGCGCAGCGTGAGCAAATCGAGTCTGTTCTTCTGGTCGAGCGTGTTCAAGCGCGAGGAGTCGCAGAAGATGCCGACACGAATCCTGCCCGTGCAGGTGATTGGCGCTGTTGAAGCACGGCCTGCAGAGCTCGAACTCGCCGTCGGAACGGTGCGCATCCGCTTTAAAGACGGCGCCTCACCACAGTACGTGGCCGCACTTGCGAAGGCGTTGCAGGACATGCCGGCATGATCCTTCCAGCCAGCGTGCAGGTTTGGCTGGCGACGGAACCTGTGGATATGCGGCGCGGACACGATGGTCTGCTCGCGTTGGTTCGCGCACTCGATGTAGCCGACCCGTACCGCGGGCATCTCTTCGTGTTTCTGGGGCGCCGAGCCGACCGCTGCAAAATCCTCTTCTGGGACCGCGGCGGCTTCGTGGTCGCGTACAAGCGCCTTGAGCGCGGACGCTTCCGGCTCCCGGTGATTCCCCGCGATGCACAATCGGTCGCACTCGACCCGACCGCGCTCGCGATGCTGCTCGATGGCATCGACGTGAAGCGCGTGCGGCGACCGGACCTGTGGAAGCCAAGAAGATGCGGTGCCGAGGTCGAAAGAGGATCGACATCGGACCCGAAATTTGATCCAACCTCGACGTGGCACCACGGCGTAACG
>CAZEWA010000591.1:0-1863 GCA_964515685.1 uncultured Polyangiales bacterium
AATCCGTGAGCTCGGCGACGAGGCTCATTGTGAGGCTCGCGCCGTGTCCTCCGCATACGCGTCCAGAATGGCCTCGGCTCCGAGCCCGCAATCGTAGGACCGCCCTTCCGAGAGCCCGTCCTGGGGAAAGCAGCGGTCTTCGACTTGCAGGACAGTTTGGCAGCGGCGATCAAGGCACTCGGCATGGAGAATCTGCGCAGTAAAGGTGCGCGCGGCGTCTTCGGCGATGCGTCGCTCGAGTTCGCCACACGTCGCAACGCAGGAGTCACTCTCACCCACCGTACAGCCCGCGAAATCCTCTGCGGGATAGAGACACCCTCCGGCGCGTCCGACCACCGCACATTCTCCAAAGCCGACAAGCACAGAGCCGCCGTCAGTATCGCACGCGCAGACAGGTCCAGAGGTTCGGGTTCCAGCCGACGCTAACTGGGTGCACGCAGATGACACGAAAGTACGCGGATTAAGCACGGGCGCATGCAATGCATCCAGCCGAGACCGCGCGCGATCCCGACAGTCTGCCGCTTCGAGACACTCTACTTGCCCAACCGACCCAGTCTGACCGTTGTCTTGGCTTTGCGCTGGGGACTCGCTGTCTGCGGCCTCGCTCTGATCGCAACCGAACGAGAAAGAAACCTGCAGCAGAATCGCTACCAACAAACGAGTGTGTGGGTGCAAGGTCATGAACGCACGGTACGCGAGTATAGAAGCTGCGGCTAGTGCACAGCGCAACAAACAGTGCCCCTCTTCGCGTCCGTGATGATGTATTCTGCCATATGGAACTGAACGAGCACCGGCGCACGGCCTCCCCCGGCGCGAGAAACCAACTATGTTGCTGCTGGGGCGGGTGCTCGTGGCGCGGATAGGCACTTCAAACCGGGGGCGCGCCTGTGCGGCGGTCGCTGATGGCATCTGGGCGGCAGGTCCGGGGTCACAGCGAGGCCTGGGAGGGTCCAAAAGAGGTCACGGAGATAGGCCCATGGTTCGAGCTTGTGCAGCGCAACCGTCCTGCGAGCCCCATCATGGCAGTCAGCTGACAGCGAGCGCATGCTGCGTGACGTGGGCACCGGGCTCGGCGATCAGAGAGACAGCGCGCAACTTGTGCGTCGCAAGACGCTCTTGGGTGTCAGGCTGCTGCAAGGTCTCGCGCCAGTTCTTGGGGCAGAGATCGAGCACACGAGTCTTGGGCCACGTGGGAAGCAAACAGAAGAGGTCACGGAGATAGGCCCATGGTTCGAGCTTGTGCAGCTCGCAGCTGGCGATCAGCGAGACGAAGGCGGCATTCCACTTCGCACCCTCATCGCTCCCGACGAACAACCAGTTCTTACGTCCGACAGCTTGCCTGCGCAGCTCGCGTTCGCACCAGTTGTTATCCAGTCGGAGCCGACCATCGTCGACGAAGCGCGCGAGCACATTGCGCTGATTGCGCGCGTAGGTGAATGCTCTTCCGATCGGACTGTGCGGCAATGTCTGAAGCGATTCGCTGTCCACCCATTTGAAGAAGGCTTCGAGCACCGGGCCTGTGCGTTGAGCGCGTTCTTTGGTGCGACGCTCGCGCGGTATCTCGATAGTAGCTTTGTCGATCTCGTAGAGGCGTCGAATGAACCCTATGCCGCGGCGGGCGCGCTCTTGGTCGGTGGTCATCGCGTCGAAGAAGCGTCGTCTGCAGTGCGCCCAACAGCCGACCTCGACACAGTCGGTGTCGTGGTAGAGCAGGTCGTAAACGGTTGCGGCATCGGCTTGCATAAAGCCCTTGTATCCGCCGAGCAGCTCACTCACGGTGACCTTATTCGCCTTGCGTGTGTAGCGAAGTAAGTCCCCGAGCTGCCCCACCTTGTTGCGGAGCGGTTCGAGTGGGACTGATTC
>CAZEWA010000592.1:0-1848 GCA_964515685.1 uncultured Polyangiales bacterium
GGAGTCGCTCGGCGTTACCCAGAGGGGAGCTTCCGGACAAAGTATGGGCGCGATCAAGGGTTCTTCCCGTCGCTCGCAGCAGGACGAATACATCGGGAAGGTGGTAGCAGGTCGCTACCGCCTCGAAACGCTTCTTGGCGAGGGAGGCATGGGCGTCGTTTACCGCGCGCGCCACGTGCTCATCGACCGTGTGGTCGCGCTAAAGCTCATTCGACCCGATCTTCGTGGCGAGACGCATTTGCGTGCATGGATGTTGCGCGAAGCGCGTGCAGCAAACCGCGTGGACCACGCGCACATCGTCGACATTCACGATGTCGGCGAAACCGAGGATGGTGAGCTGTACCTCGTTATGGAGTACCTCACGGGCACCTCTCTCTCGCACGAATGTGCGAAGGGGCCGATGCCACTCGCACGCGCCGTCGACGTGCTCGAGCAGATGTGTGCCGCCTTGGCGCGTGCGCACGACCTAGGCGTCGTGCATCGCGATCTCAAGAGCGACAACATCATGCTTACGAGCCGCGGCGGTCGTCGCGACTTCGTCAAGATCCTCGATTTCGGACTGGCAGCCCTCGCGCGCGATCCGCGCTTGGCACCCAAGGGAGCCGTTTTCGGAACGCCTGAGTACATGTCGCCAGAGCAGGCCCGCGGCGAGGATGCCACAGCCCAGAGCGACCTCTACGCTCTGGGCATCCTGTTCTTCGAGATGACCACAGGTCAGCTCCCCTTCCGCTCGAACGATCGCGAGACGCTGCTCGAAATGCAGCGCAGCGCTCCTCCGCCACGCCCGCGTCAGCTGCGTCCAGATCTGCCGCCTGCCGCCGAGAACATCATTCTCAAGCTGCTCGAGAAGGAAAACCGCAAGCGCTTCCGCGACGGTCACCATCTTCAAGAAGAGCTCAAGGCATTCCAGCGCTCGCTGCCGCAGACGCCCTGGGACTCGCAGTCGAATTCGACCCAAGAGGCGCCCCAGGCTCCGCCGCCGCCCCCCCCTCCTTCAACGCCACACGTCATCGAGTGGGGCACACGTGCAGCCCATTTCGGTCGCATGGTCGCGCGGGCTTATCCCAACGGCAAGGCGCCTCCGGAGGTCCAGCAGGCCGCCGACAAGTGCTGGGAGCTGGCGGCGCGTGCGTCGCGCCTCGAAGGAGAGCTCTCGAGTCACTCACGTAAGCTCGATGCGATCGAGCGCCGGGGCCGCGCGTTGCGTGCTGAAATCGGCCGTAAGGTGGAAGAGCTCGCAAGCGAGGAATCGCGGACGCTGCGCGAAGCCGCCGCCGAGCGCGAGGAGGCCGAGCGCATCACCGCAAGCAAACAGCAAGCGGAGCGGCGTGCAGCCGAGGCGACCCACCGCGCCGATCAAGCCACACGCGAATCCCGCGATCTCGCGGTGCTACGCAAATCATTTGAAGAGGCAGGTGCCGCTCGTGCCCAAGTGGAGGAGCTCACGCGCCTTTCACAACGCCACGAACAGCGCGCCCATACCCGTGAGGAAGCCGCTCGCGATCTGCGCCGTCAGATCGATGAGCTGCGGGCCCAGCTCTCGCGTTATGGCGACGCACTCGAAAACGACCTAGCCGCCGGGCGTGATCGCATCGCGACCCGCGTCCGCGAAGCGCTCGGCTACGAGCAAGGTTTTGCCGCCGCCACAAGCCTTCTTTTGACCCACCTACGTGCTCGACCCGAGTGCCGGGAACTCATTGAGGAGCTCGAAGCCGCCTCCAACACCAGCGTCATCTCCAAGCTCGCGGCAAAGTCACACCAGACTGCAGCGGTCTGAGTTGCTCGTTGGCGAAAGAGCGGCTAAGTATCGCCCGCACTGACGGCCGAGTGGCGGAATGGCAGACGCGG
>CAZEWA010000593.1:0-1845 GCA_964515685.1 uncultured Polyangiales bacterium
TCAGGTAGGATTTCAGGCCCCAACCCTCCGCTTGTAGACTCCGAGCTCGTTTTCGGGTTGGTGGCTCCCGTCGGGACAAACTTTGCATCGTTTGAGGGGGCGCTGATTCGCAAGCTGGAGCGGTTTCAATACGAGTCAGAGGTCGTAAGGCTCAGTGAGCTGATGGAGTTCTTCAAGCCTTCGCCGGCTCCGTCCGTAGTCAGGGGGTCGAAAGAATATGTGCGCCTCTGTCAGCGCATGCACGAGGGAAGTCATCTCAGACAGCGCTCGGGTAAGGGTGAGTTTTTGGCCCTGGCTGCAGCGAGCGAAATACGGAGACGACGCAGGGGAGCGGACTTTACGCCCAGGAGGGCGCGTATCATTCGCTCGTTGAAACATCCCGACGAAGTGAGGGCGCTGCGGAGAATCTACGGACCCGGATTCTTCCTTATTGGGATTGGCGTGCCGGAGCAAACGCGGCGCGACTATCTGCAGGGCGACAAGCGATGCACTCCCGACGAAGTTAATAAGTTGCTTGAGCGCGACGAACACGAGGAGAGCAGCGACTACGTTGAGCGCGGGTATAACTTCGGCCAACGAACGCGCGACACCTTCCAGCTAGCGGACGTGTTCTTACGTCACGATGACGAAAGAGCGATCGAGCGCTTCCTGGATTTGGTTTTTGGTTGTCCATTCTTCACGCCCACCCAAGACGAGCACGCGATGTTTCTGGCCTACGCGGCGTCGCTTCGGTCGAGCGATCTATCGCGCCAAGTGGGTGCCGTGATCGCATCTGCGGCGGGGGACATCATCTCGGTCGGGACGAACGATGTGCCGCGTGCAGGGGGTGGCTTGTACTGGCCGAATGAGGGAACGGACCGCCGCGACTTCGTAGTTGGACACGATTCGAATGAGCGCCAGCGTGACACCATTCTCGATGACGTGCTCAGGCGTCTGAAGCCGGACGGTATCGAGCTGAATGCTTGGCTCGCAGAAGGCCGGCCCAAACTGCGTGGAAGCCCTTTGATGGACATCACCGAGTACGGTCGCGCCGTGCACGCGGAGATGGAAGCGATTTTGGCATGCGCACGCACCGGGACGAGCCCGAAGGACGCTACTCTTTTTTGTACAACGTTCCCGTGCCACAATTGCGCAAAGCACATTGTGGATGTAGGCATCGCTCGGGTGGTTTACGTGGAGCCATATCCCAAGAGTCAAGCCAAGGTTTTGTTCTCGGATTCGATAGCCTTGGGCGACGCGAGCGGCCCAGACCGCGTCGTGAAGTTCGAGGCATTTGTAGGCGTGGGGCCACGGCGGTTCTTTGACCTCTTCTCGCTGAGCCTCGCGTCCGGTATAAGCACCAAGAAGCGAAAGAAATCGGGTGGCGAAAAAGCCAACTGGGAACCGGAAACAGCGATTGTGTGTGCTCCTATCCTTCCTAACTCCTACCTGGACCGTGAGGAAGTAGCGCTCACCGAGCTAGACGAAGACAGCGAGAAATTAGAGGGAACGCCATGAGCAAAGTGACCCGCAACATGTCCACGCAGGCAAGCCGAGACTTTTGGAAGCTTGCTGAAGAGACCGCCGAGAAGGTTCAGAGCTGGCCGGCGTGGAAGCGAGCGGGGATCAATGTTGCGACGGAACGAACACCTATGAAGGTCGAAAGTGGTGGCGGCGCGGACCACGGCTCGGACTCGGCGACGAAGTAGTTCTGCTCACGATTGCGTGAGCGCCCTTTGTAGAGCCACCGTTTTCGATAGGCAAACTGCCGGGTGAGCCGCGATCGCACCCCGACGAACGCCGCGCCAGCAAGGGCGTGTTCATCACCACCTCGCGCTTCTCGAAAGACGCCCGCGACTGCGCCGC
>CAZEWA010000594.1:0-1841 GCA_964515685.1 uncultured Polyangiales bacterium
GCGGTCTCATCATGACCCACTCGGACGACGACGGGCTCATCTGTCCGCCCAAGCTCGCGCCCGCCCATGTCGTGATCCTGCCCGTGACCCACAAGGCAGAGGAGCGCCAAAACGTGCTCGATTACTGCCACGCGCTGCGTAAGGAGCTCACCCAGAAGACCTACGCCGGCAGGCCCATCCGGGTCGAGATCGACGACCGCGATCTGCGCGGTGGCGACAAGGTCTGGCAGTGGATCAAGAAGGGCGTGCCGATTCGCCTCGAGGTCGGCCCGCGCGACATCCAAAGCGACTCGGTGTTCATGGCTCGGCGAGATCGGGGCCCGAAGGAAAAGGGCAGCATCGCGCGCACCGAGTTCGTGGCGACCATCGACGCCATCTTGCAAGAGATGCAGGACGGCATGTTCGAGCGCGCCAAGGCCCACCGTGAGCAGCACACGCACCTGATCGACTCCAAGGAGGACTTCTACAAGTTCTTCACGCCCGAGGCGCATGAGGAGAACGCTCCCACGCCCATCCACGCCGGATTTGCGCTGACGCACTTCTCTGGGGACGCGGAGCTCGAGGCCAAGATCAAGGATGAGCTGAGCGTCACGGTGCGCTGCATTCCCCTGGCTGGGGGTGAGCCTGGGACGTGCCCGTTTACGGGTAAGCCGAGCAAGCAGCGCGTCGTGTGGGCCAAGAGCTACTGAGTTAGCCCGTGATGGAAGGCGGCAAGTGCGTGAGAAGATTCACGTTGTCGCCTCCATTTGCATTCATGCGCATATCGACATAAACAGGGGCATGGACGTTGAGGTGCCGCTGTCTGCTGCGCGCTGGGAGCTGTATCGGCTCCTGGCCGAGCCGGTGCGCCTGCGTCTCTTGGCTTTGGCCTCCGAGGAGGAGCTAGCCATCGGCGAGCTCGCCGAGCTGCTGCAAGAGGGCCAGCCCAACGTTTCACGCCACGTATCGCCGCTCAAGAAGGCCGGCCTGCTGTCGGTTCGCAAGCATGGGACCCGCGTGCTGGTGCGCATTTCCGAGCTGGCGGAGCGCGACGCCGTGGTGCGTGATGGAGTGCTTGCCGGCCGGGGCCTGTGTCACGAGGACGGCAGCCTTTCGCGCGTACCCGAGGTGATAGCGCAGCGTGATGCGACGGCGCGGGAGTTCTTCGGTGCAGAGGATGGCGGCATGGACCTGTCGGAGCTGCCGCGCGAGCTGCCCGCCTACCTCACGGCGCTCGCCCCTCTCATCTATCCTCGCGGCCTGGCAGTCGACGCAGGAACCGGACCCGGCTTCGTCCTCGACGTGCTGGCTCCCCTGTTCGACCGGGTGATCGCCGTGGATCGAGAGCCTGTGCAGGTGGCGCGCGCCCAGGAGCGCTCGCGTCTGCGAGGCTACGAGCACGTGGACGTCATGTGTGACGCGTACGATGGCGAGGCGCTCGCAGAGAGCGTGCAAGCGCGAGGTGGGGCCGACGTGGTTTTCGCGTCCCGGGTGCTGCACCATGCACCGAAGCCGTCCCAAGCGGTAGCGTCGCTGTCGCGCTTGCTCAAGCCGGGCGGCGCGTTGTTTGTGCTCGACTACGACACGCACGAAGACGAAGCCATGCGCGAGGCGCAAGCGGATCTGTGGCTCGGATTCTCCGAGGAAGAACTGCGGGGCTTTGCGCGGCGGGCGGGTCTCGAGGATATCCAAGTTCGCAGCATCGCGCGCGCGCGCTGTGGCAGCGGACTCGACAGCCTCGTTAGGTGGCAATGCCTCGTGGCCAGGGCCAAGGCGTGTGCCTGATAGGGTTCGGTTTTATCCAAGTTTAATCGGCGTATTTGGCCGAAGACGTTCACTACGTCGGGAGAGAGAACATGGCA
>CAZEWA010000595.1:0-1802 GCA_964515685.1 uncultured Polyangiales bacterium
TACCAGCTGTTGCAGCCGCCGGAAGTCCACACGGTTCCCTGCATGCGCGCGTCGATGCTGTCGTTGAAGCGTTGTTGCGCCTCGGGCCGCACCTCGATCAGCTGCTGGCCCTTGGCGTCCATGTGCTTGATCGTTTCGAGCATGAGCTTGAGCTGCGCCTCGATCATCAACACGACAGAGGTGTGGCCAAGTCCCGTGTTCGGCCCGAGGGCCACAAACAAGTTTGGAAAACCGTGGATGGTCGTCCCAAGATGCGCCCGGGGGCTGCCTTTGAAGGCTTCATTTAGCGTCAGCCCGCCGCGTCCGCGAATCGCGTCGGCGAAGGGCATTTCGGTCACCCTGAAGCCGGTTCCGTACACGATAGCATCCACCTCGTGCTCTACGCCGTCGTGAGTGACAACGGAGTGCTCACGCACCTCGGCGATGCCGGTGGTGACGACGTCGACGTTGGGCTTCGCCAGCGAGCGCAGGTAATCGCGCGAGATAAGAATGCGCTTGCAGCCGATGCGGAAGTCCGGCGTGAGCTTCTTGCGCAGCTCAGGGTCGGGCACAGAGCGCGCGAGGTAGTTGAGCGCAAACTTTTCGAGCCAGCCAAAGGTCTTGGGATTGCGCAGGCCCAGCACGAAGGCCTCACGCCGCGCGTAGATGGCTTTGCGCATCGCCTGTTGAGCCATCGGATACTTGCGGAAGATTTGCTTCTCTCGCTCGCTGATTTCGCGATCCATACGTGGCAAGACCCAAGCCGGTGTGCGCTGAAAAAGCGTAAGCTTCTCGACCTGTTTCTGAATTTCGGGGACAAACTGAATCGCCGAGGCGCCCGTGCCGATGACGGCCACGCGCTTTCCCTTGAAGTCGAAGTTGTGATCCCAGCGCGCCGAGTGGAAGGCCTTCCCCTTGAAACGTTCAATGCCTTTGAGCGCCGGAATGGAAGGCTCGCACAACGCGCCCATGCCGCTTATCAAGATATCAGCGGTGTACTCGCCCTGCGAGGTCTGCACGCGCCAGATTTTCGCCTCGTCGTCCCAGCGTGACTCTTGGACCTCATGCCCGAAGCGAATGTGAGGTACGACGCCGAAGTCCTGCGCGCACTTCCTCAAGTAGGCATAGATTTCGGGCTGCGGCGAAAACAGACGCGACCACTCCGGATTGGGGGCGAAGGAAAACGAGTAGAGATGCGACTCTACGTCGCAAGCGCAGCCAGGATAGGAGTTGTCGCGCCAGGTGCCCCCGACGTCGGCAGCACGCTCGAACACCATGAAGTCCTCGATGCCCTCCTGCTTGAGCAGAATGGCCGCGCCAAGTCCCGCAAAGCCCGTGCCCGCAATCCCGATGTGCACATGCCTGGTCGCGTCGTAGGTCACTTGAATACTCCTTCGAGGTCCGAAGAACCGCTGCCGAGAACCGCCGCTTGACTGCGGTACGTCCTGGTACCAGCGAGACTATGGTACCAGCTCGTACCGATTGCAAGCATGATCGTCCCACACCCACCGACCCCGCGTTTTTCGACAAATGACGCGATACGAGATACACACTGAGCTGGTACGAACAAGTACCATCGATGGGTCGAGCCCAAATCGCAAAAACGTGGTACTGTAGCGTACCATGGCGGCTGGTTCACTGACACGTCCCCCGACGACGCCTCCCCCCCCGGGAGACGGTCCCGAAAACCATCGGGATCGGCTCATTTTGGCAATGGTCGCGGCCGTGACGGAGCGCGGCTACGCCGACACCACCATCTCCGATATCGTGCGCCACGCTCACGTCTCGAAGCGCACGTTCTATCAACACTTCCCCGACAAGGA
>CAZEWA010000596.1:0-1798 GCA_964515685.1 uncultured Polyangiales bacterium
AGCTCGAGCAGCGTGCCTCGGACCACCTCTTCATGCAGCTTCGTAAGCTCGCGGCACACAGCGGCTCGACGCGTATCACCACAGACCCGTCGCAGGTCCGTGAGGGTGTCGGAGACACGCCCGGGGGCTTCGAAGAGTACGGTGGCAAGGCGGCTGTGTGCGAGGTCTTGGAGCGCGGTGCGCCGACGCTTTCCTGAGCGCGGAACGAAACCTACGAAGCGAAAGTTGTCGGTGTACAGGCCCGAGACGCACAGCGCGGTGATCACGGCGCTGGCGCCTGGAATGGCTTGCACCGACACATTGCGTGCGAGGGCCGCATGCACGAGCGCCGCGCCGGGGTCGCTCACGAGGGGCGTGCCAGCGTCCGTAACGAGAGCAAAGGACTTACCGCCTTCGAGCTCGCCTGCGAGTTGCTCAACGCGCTCTGCGCTGCTGTGGGCGTGCAGGGAATGGAGGGGCGCATTGATGCCGTGATGGACGAGCAAGGTCTTCGTGCGGCGCGTGTCCTCCGCCAACACACCGTCGGCCTCGCGCAGGATACGCAAGGCGCGCAGTGTGATGTCCTCGAGGTTGCCGATGGGCGTGGCGACTAAAAAGAGCGTTCCACTCACGGTTCAAGCATTTCGGTGCCGAGCTTTTCTTCTAGGTACTTCTTCAAACGCAGCTGAAGTCGCTTTTCGAGCTGGCGTACGCGCTCGCGGCTGACTCCGAAGTCGGCGCCGAGCTCTTGCAGGGTTCGGGGGTCGTCCGCCATCAAGCGTTGATCGAAAATCTGGCGCTCTTTGCCCTGAAGCGTTGCGCCGAAGTTGTGTAGCTCGGCGTGCAGAATGCGCCCGAGTTCCTCGTCGGCCAGGAGCTCATCGACTCGCCCACCCAGCGCGGGCATCAGATCCACGCGCGATTGGCTCTTCGAATCGTCGCCTCCGACCGGTGCATCGAGCGACATCTCGCCTGCTGACAGGCGCCGATCCATGCTGGAGACTTCCTCGACCGTGACGTCGAGCTGCTTTGCGATGTTCTCGGCGCTGGGCTCTATCCCCATGGCGGAGAGACGAGCCTTCTCTTTGCTCAGGTTGAAGAAGAGCTTGCGCTGCGCTTGGGTGGTACCCAGCTTGACGAGGCGCCAGTTGTTCAAAATGAAGCGCAAAATATAGGCGCGGATCCACCAAGCTGCGTAACTTGAGAGCTTGACACCCTTGTACGGATCAAACTTCTTCACGGCCTGCATCAAGCCGATGTTGCCCTCTTGGATGAGGTCCATGACATTGCGGTACGCGCGCCTGTAGTCGTAGGCAATCTTTACGACCAAGCGCAGATTGCTTGTGACGAGCTGCCGTGCCGCATCGAGGTCACCATCTTCTCGGTATCGAACCGCGAGTGCGCGCTGGGCGTCCGCATCGAGGACGTCGTAGCGGTGCACGTCGCGCATGTACGCTTGCAGCGCGTCGTAGCGCGTGAGCGCGCTGCCAGTGGACTTGCGCAGTGGTGGCAGCGCCACATTCTCGCTGTAGTCACCGATGGCAGAGGCTTCACGCTCGAGCTCGGCTTCGTCGACGATTTCGGCTTCGTACGCGTCGTCGTTATCGCCATCGCCGTCGCCAGCAGAGTCATCGCCAATAGAGGTGTCCCCAGCAGAGGAGCCCTCACCGTGCTCGAGCTCCGCGTCCTCGTTGGGCTCATCGTCGCCCGAATCGAGGTCGTGGGCTTCACCCGCCTCGTCGGTCGCTTCCTCCGGACGTGTGTCTGCCTTAGACAGCTTGGTCTTACGTTTTTGCTGCGAATTTCCGGCTGTCGTTCG
>CAZEWA010000597.1:0-1793 GCA_964515685.1 uncultured Polyangiales bacterium
GAGTCGCTGCTACTCCCTAGCCGAAGTGCGTGCTTTTTGGGAAGATCCAACCTAGTGCAGTTCCCTCACGTTTCCCGCTCGAACCGGGGCGCCCGGTGTTTTAGATTGGGCGCTTGCAGATGAAGTGGCGCGGCTTGGCAACGAAATTTAAACCGATGTCCCTCGGACTCACATTGGGGGCGCTCTCGGTGTCCGGCTATCTGACCGCGACAGGGGTCGCTCGGCTTACCGAGACCGCAACGCAAGGCCCCACAGCAACCCAAGAAAAGCCCGCCGCTTCTCCGGCATCCGGCCGCGCGAGCCCGCTCGCGCTCAGCCAGGCCGTTCTCACGCGCAACATCTTCGATTCCAGCGTCGGCTCCATGGCCTGGGAGGAACGCGTGGAGCCCCTAGGGCCTACGCCGGCTGGTCCAGATTCAGACCTGCCTGACGAAGAAAGCGGCCCAAGCCCTGCATCTCCCATCACCGACTGCCCTTCCGACCTACGCTTGACCGCCGTGTTCATGGCGGAAGATCAGGCACGCAGCTTCGGTGTGATGCAGCGTGGCAGTACGCCTGCAAAGCAAGTGCGTATCGGAGGCGACCTCGATGGCGTCACGTTGTTGATGCTTGCGCCCACCTTGGCCTTCGTACGTCAGACCGACAGTTCCACCTGTCGCCTGTTGCTCTATCGCTCGGTCGCTCCGGTGGCGCTCGCTCCCGCCGCGGCGCCCGCGAAAGCGGCCCCGGCGAAAGGTAAGGTCAGCGCCACCAAGTCTCTGTTCTCCGACGGCGAGCTCGAAGCGGGGATTACGCCTCTTGGTGGCGACACCTATCGCGTGAGTCGCGAGCTCATCACGCGCGCCATGGCCGATGCGACAAGCGCCGTGCAAGGCGTGCGCTTCATCCCGCAAACAGGCGAGCAGCGCAGTAACGGGGTCAAGGTCCAGAGGCTGACCAACAAGGCCGTGCTGTATAAGCTCGGCGTACGTAACAACGACACGCTTCGCACCCTCAACGGCCTCGACCTGTCGAGTACAGACGGCATGCTCAGCGCCTACGCGTTGTTGCGCCAAGAAAACACGATTTCTCTGGCGCTCATGCGCGATGGCAGCTTCAAAACGCTGACCTACAAACTCGAATAAGCGCTGCTATTGACACCATCTCAACACTCGCCTACACCGGGTGCCGAAATAACAGGAGCGCAGCATGACGACCGAAACTCTCGACGCCCCCGCACGCCCAAAGGGCGCAGTTCCTGCCTCGACCTTCTCTGCCGCAGTTCCGCAAGGACGAGTCTGGATCGATCACACATCGAAGCTCAATGTCGGCGCCGAGACGCTCCATGCACTCCTGAGCGACATCGATGGTTGGCCCACGTGGACGCCGGGATTGCTTGCGATCCTGCGCTTTAACAAGAGCCAAAAGCCGCGCGTGGGCACGCCATTCATGATGCTTCTCAAGCCCCGGGGCGCGCCTCCTGCGCCCGTTCCCTGCTTCGTGCTGGCGCTCACACCCAACGTCATCGAGTGGGGCGGCGGCATCGGAAGCTCGGTGATTCGACATCGCTTCGAGATCACCGAGACTGGACCTGGTCGTTGCGAGCTGCGCCAACTCGAGTACGCAACCGGCTTGCTCGCGTGGATCACCCGCCCGATTGAGAAAATCGCAGGCAGGCACGACCTCGGTTGGTCGCTTGAAATCGAGCGCAAGTTCGGCGCTTCCAAGTAAGAGCCGGCCCTAGAACTTTTGTCCTAGACCCAATGCCGTTCAGATAAGCTTCCGCCTAGGAGAGCGCGCGCTTGTCGAGGTCG
>CAZEWA010000598.1:0-1793 GCA_964515685.1 uncultured Polyangiales bacterium
CGGCGTGTTCATGCTGGCGGGGCCCTCCGGCATGAACACGCCGATGGGCTTGCGCGGATCTTCCAAACCGGCACGCGTCGTCTTGATTCGCTGTGCGATGAGCTCCAGGGCATGGCGCTGCCCAATTACGCGATTGTTCAAGGTATCGGCAAGCGAGAGCACCGCCTGCAGCTCGTTCTTCACCATTTTGCCTACCGGAATACCGGTCCAATCGCTGACCACCGCACCTACCGCTTGGCTGTCGACCGTCGGTAAGATCAGCGGCTCGTCGCCTTGCATGTGCGAGAGCTCTGCCTGAAGACCATGCAGCTCCGACACCAGATGCTCGCGCTCCGCCCCTGCCAGCGCGGGTTCCGGTCGACGCAACTCCTTGCGCAGTTCGAGCACGCGCGTGACCAACACGTTCTCGCTCTTCCAGCGCCGCTCAAGCGTAGCGAGCTTGGCTTGCTCAGCCGCTCGCTTCTCTCCAGCCGCTTGCTGGCGCCTGGTCACATCCATCCCGAGCGCTGCCTCACGCTCGATGATGCCGAGTTCCACCTCCAAAGCCTCCAGCGTGCGGCGTGTTTCCTCCACCGCTTTCGGCACCGCATGCTGACTCACCGCCACACGTGCACATGACGTATCGAGTAGACTCACCGCCTTGTCAGGGAGCTGACGTGCCGGAATGTAACGATGCGACAACTTGACCGCGGCCTCAAGGGCGTCGTCGAGAACCTGCACTTTGTGGTGCGCCTCGAGTGTATGCGCCAGGGCGCGCATCATGCGTAGCGCCGTCTCCTCACTCGGCTCGCCAATCTGCACGACCTGAAAGCGCCGCGTAAGCGCCGGATCCTTCTCAATGTGCTTCTTGTACTCAGCCCAAGTGGTTGCTGCGATCGTGCGCAGCTTGCCGCGCGCAAGTGCCGGCTTAAGCAGGTTTGCAGCATCGCCCGTTCCCGCCGCACCTCCCGCACCGATCAGCGTATGGGCTTCATCGATAAACAGGATGATGGGCTTTTCTGAGGCCTGGACTTCGTCGATGACTTGCCGCAGACGTTGCTCAAACTCGCCCTTCATGCTGGCACCGGCCTGCAGCAAGCCGATATCGAGACTGCGCAGCGTGACATCACGCAGCGAGGGCGGGACATCGCCCTGAGCGATACGCAGCGCAAGGCCTTCCACCACAGCTGTCTTACCCACGCCCGCTTCACCGGTGAGAATCGGATTGTTCTGGCGCCGCCGCATCAAAATATCTACCATCTGACGCATCTCGTTGTCGCGCCCGACGATCGGATCGATCTCGCCTTTGCGTGCGCGCTCGGTCAGGTCTACCGAGTAACGCTGCAACGCTTCTTGCTTGCCCAGTACCGCCGGAGACACTGCGCCGATATCGCTGCCGGCCACGGCCTCAGCAAGCGGCTCGGCATGCGCACTCTCTGCCGAGTTCTTGAGTAAGGGCCCCATGCGACGCGCGAGTTCGTCCGCGTTGATACGGTCGAACTGCCGCGAAATGGCGCGCAGAACTTGGTTGAGCTCCGGTGTCTTGGCGAGGGCATACAACAGGTGCCCCGTACGAATCGAGCGCTCGCCAAACAGCAAGCTCGCGTATACCCACGCCCGCTCCACTGTACGGTCGAGGTGTGCAGAGAAGTCCTGCACAGAGGAAGCGCCCCGCGGCAAGCGGTCAAGCGCCTGTGTCAAGTCTGCTGCAAGTCGCGCGGGCTCCACGTCGAACGAACTTAAAATCGCCCGCAGATCAGCATCGGCGTGTTCGACCGCCTGATGCAACCAGTGCACAATTTCCACGTACGGGT
>CAZEWA010000599.1:0-1791 GCA_964515685.1 uncultured Polyangiales bacterium
AGAAGCTCATGCGGAGCTGAAGGCTCGGCGAAACGCCGTAATTCAAGGCGAGATCCGAGCGGCCCTCGTGCGTCATCGAGAAGAGCAGCTTCGAGTCCAGGTCCGTCGGAGGCTCGGGAATGGTGTCCTCCGTGGAGGCCTTTCCGTAGCCTAGGCGCACGAAATAGGTCTCAAAGCGCAGGAAGAGATTTGGCAGCAGGGAGTACTCGAGTACCAGGCCTAGGCGCGCATCCCACCCCACGGTGCTGGACTTACGAGTCGCGTAGAGGAGAGCGTCGAACTCAGGAACCTTGCCGCTCATGTACGTGGTTTCACTTGCAGACCTATAGCCACCGAACATGAGGATGGGCGAGATTTCCACGATGCCGCCCGGATTCAACACCGCACGTGCGCCGATAGCGCCGCCCAACGTCCAGTAAGAATCTCCCTCAGGACCGCGTCCAACAATGCTCTCTGGCTTTGGATCTCGCTCGCGGGAGAGCTGTCTCGAGTAGCCGCCTTGCATGCCGAGCACGAGGCGAAAGACCCGGGAGAGCGCGACTTCTGCGAGAGCGGTCCCGTAGGGTGTCTGCGAGTTTGCGGGCGATACGGACGAACCAGCAAGCACACCTCGGTAGGCGTTTGTCAAGCCGACATCGCCGGTCCCCGAAAAGCCAACGCCTGCGCCGAGCGACCAACGCCCGAGCGGCGGAACCTCGGGCGCAGGCGCACTGATCCTCGTCTCTTGCGCTTCGGCGGAAGCTGTGAGCTCGACGCTCAGCACGGCGATGAGCCCAAAAAACGTGATGACTTTCGCAATGATGGATCTCAAAATCGCCTCTTCCCCTAGCGGTGGGCGACCTTACCATTGAAGCTCGTCGCGTGAAGCAGGCATCGGTCTCTTCACCCCAAGGCAGGGTCAGCGAGGCTGGGCGCAGCCCGCGCAACGGCTCACACTGTAGCGGTCAGGCAATAAGGCGAGGGTTCCGCCGATTGTCACTGTGGCGCCTAGACTCCCAAACCAAGCCACCGCAGCGCGGCCGCTTGGGCTCGCTACGAGGCTCCAGGCAGACATCAGCAGTCCAAGTCCCATCAAGGCGGCGCCTGTCGCTCGAATGGATCTGCGACTCTTAAACTTGGCTTGGAGACCGTCGCCGGGGGCAAGCCACAGGTTTTTGGC
Source organism: uncultured Polyangiales bacterium (assembly GCA_964515685.1). GTDB lineage: Bacteria > Myxococcota_A > Polyangia > Polyangiales > DASUME01 > DASUME01. The sequence goes on from CAZEWA010000599.1 coordinate 1,160, forward strand.
TGCGACGCGCGCCTTGTAGTTCAACATCGAAGGACCCGACAGCGCGTAGTCTGCAGGATCCATGGGAGCTGCGAACGTGCACGGCGCCGTGCAAAGAGGCTTCCAATCTGCTCCCTGCCGTATGTGGAGGGTGACCGCAGCGCCATGGTTTTCGACGAGTCGAACCTGCGGGACGTTCGCTTGAGTCGCTAGCTTTGAAGCTGGTTCCTCAGCCGATGTTGGCCTTGGTATCGCGGCGTCGGAAGCAGCTTCGGGATCAGCCTTGGGTGTCGAGACCAGCCCTTCAGCAGCTTCAGCCTCTGGCGCCTGCGAATCTACCGGCTGCAGAAGCTGAGCCTCGGCTGCGCCCTCTGCGCCGCTTTGAGCTTCGACGACAGCCGCCCCCTCATGCGGTGGCTCCGGCGCGGCATCCGCCTCGGCGCTGACAGGTTGAGTCGCCAACATCAACACGCACAACACCAGGGTGATTCGACTAAGCGGCTTGAGCCATCTGCTACGCATGAATCTTCCTTGCACTGCGTGCCGCATCGCACGCTCCGTTAAATGGCACGGAAGAGACTGCGGGCTCGACGATGTGAGCCCCAATTCTAGCAGCTCAGCTCAGTTCACCCCAAACCCGCGCAACCTTCAGC
>CAZEWA010000600.1:0-1785 GCA_964515685.1 uncultured Polyangiales bacterium
GGTTTCAAGCCGCCACCGCCACGTCGTGAAACATGCATTTATCCGCGCGTTCACGCCTGCTTCATCGAGCCGGTGTACGTTCGAGCCATGTCAGGCGTCGACCTCTGCAGCATCTCCTGTGCGCATTGCGGCGCGACGTTCGTTCTTTGTCGTTCGTGTTTCCGGGGGCATCGCTACTGCAAAGATCTGTGTCGCAAGCAAGTGAACCAGTTGCGTATGCGCAAAGCGGGGAAGCGGTTTCAGGAGTCGCTCGCAGGACGTCTGAAGCATGCGGAGCGCCAGAGAAAATACAGGCTGAAGCATTCCGTGACGCACTCAGCTTCTTCCCTTCCCACGTTCGCCGATCCAAAGAACTCGGTGTCCGGAAGGGAGAACGACTATGCGGAACTCGAGGAGTCTTGCCGTAGCTTCGTTGAACAGCCCGAAGCCAGTGAACCTGCGCGTTGTGTCCGGTGTCGGCGCTCGCAGTAGTCCGTGTGACGACTGTGAAAGGCGTCAGATCTGTCGCGAGCCGTGTGAGGAGCTCGAGCGACTGCTCGAGCCGGTGAAGACACGCGGTCGCGAGGTGTTGAGCCCACGCGCGGTGGAGTTCCGTGGACAGACCACGTGGGACCCTGCCGACTCAGAGGAACGCGAGCGTTGGGACGACCTGCGCGAGCGCTACCTGCCCCACATTCGATCGGCGGTCCGCATGTTGCGAGGAAAGGAGAGGGTTATGATGGAACGAGCACTCGAAGGTTCGACGGTCGCGCGGAGATCACGCAAGGCGAATGTCGAAAGAGAACGGGAAGAGCAGCCGGTCGTCGCAGCGATGGCCAAGGTCGCTGTGAACCTGGAAACCTTGCAATCTCAGAAGGAGTGCCAGGAGCCAGGTTGTAAAATCCCCGTGCCGAAGAGAAGACCACCGAGGAAGGAGCTGCGCGGATACTGCGAGGTTCACCGCCAGCTGCGCGCCTTTCCGCTGGCCGAGAAGCTCGCTCCCGATCGCACCGGAGCCGCGAAGCTTTTTCGTGCGCACCATCAGGCAGGCTACATCAACATGACACCTTCCCTGGCGCTCGCGCTCCTGGAAGTTAACGTGAACAATCGTCGCCTCGAACCGCACCGAGTGGAGACGCTCGCGCAAGACATGATCAACGGCGACTGGCACCCCAACAACCAGGGCATCGGCGTCGGTCGCGACAAGACCCTCTACGATGGTCAGCATCGCTTGTGGGCGGTCGTGAAGTCGGGGTGCACCGTGCCCATGCTGATCTCGTGGGGACTTCCCGAGCATGCACGCCCCACCATCGATCAAGGCCGATCTCGGAGCGTCGGGGATGCGCTTCAGATGTTCGACGGCCAACAGCACGGACCGCGCGTCGCCTCGTGGTTGCGCGCCATCCACACACTGCACACCAAGCGTCACGCGCCGATGTCCCACGCCGTGGCGCGTCGAGAGATGTTTCGCTACGAGAAGAGCATCGCCTGGTTTCTGGCCCATGGAGCCAAGACTTCATACCAGCGGTCCGCCGTGGTCGGCGCGCTCGTCTACGCACACGCCGTGGAACCTCAGCAAGTCGAAGATTTCGCTCGACGCTACATGACCGGCGCGAACCTCGCTGAAGGGTCGCCGGTACTGATTTTGCGCAACTATATCGCCGAGCGCGGCCGGGGCGGGGCAGAATCATCACGCGCCATCTCACTCAAGACGCTCAGGTGTCTTCTCGCTGAGTCACGGGGAGAACAGCTGCCGCGCCTGTTGCCGACCGAGGAAGGATACGAGCACTTCAGAAAGCTCCATTC
>CAZEWA010000601.1:0-1780 GCA_964515685.1 uncultured Polyangiales bacterium
TCGGACGTGCAACCTCCCCAAGGCACGCTCGTAGCCTCGCCCATGGAGGCGAGCAGTCGGCCCACGCCGCGGACCGGGAGCGGTGACTCGAACGCGTGCTTCAGTTCCTCACTCGGTAGGTTGAGCCGCGTGTCTGCCAGTTCGACGAGCACGAGAGTGGGAGCGTCGCCGCCCAGTAGTGCTGGGCATGGACGCCCGACGCGCACCATGGGCTCACTGGGGGGCGAAGCAGGCGCCGGAGTCCGGCCCGCACAGCCGGCCGTGATCGCCAGGCAAAGAACGCCGGCGCTCGTGGTGAGTCGTCGCGGGGTCGTCGTCAGCTTCTCTCGAGTCGAACAGGTCATGCTTTTCGCTTTCGCTGGGGCTGCGCGGAACGAACAGTTTAAGCCAAGTCGGCAGAACCCGCTCCCAACTAGAAATGATTCAGCGATGTAAATTGAACACTACGTAATGGTATGTTTGGTTTACGTGTGCGGATGCCCGTGATAGTTCCGCGGGACCCAAAAACTGGAGCCGTCTCTATGAACGCAGGTTCGTTCCGCGCGGGTGTGCTCACTGCGCTCGTGCTGGGGAGTCCCCTCGGGGCGCACGCACAGCCGCTGCCGACGTGCAGTGGCTTGCCCAATCCCGTCTACATGAAGATCGCCAACACCCAGCGCCCTTTCATGCAGCGCCTCGGCCGCGTCCTGGCCGATCAGACTCATCCGATCACGCTCGTGTACCTGCCTGGGCAATCCTGCCCCAACATCGACGAGTTCTACGGCGACACGCCGATCATGGCGGGAGCCAACGCCTTCTATATTCCGTCGAGCGCCGCCTCTCCGGGCTGGGATCCGAGCACGTTCGTGCAGTGCACGGTGTCCGCGGATCAGCCGTTCGACGTGGGCAACTCGGTGGTGATGGTGGACCAGTGCGGCGAAGATCCGGACAGTCCACCACCCGGCATCGGGCTCTTCGACGGGCCCGTGCAGCCCTACGGCTTCGTGGTGCCCAAGGCGAGCAGCCAGCGGGCGATCACGGCGGAGGCTGCTTACTTCGTGTTCGGTTTTCCCAACGGCGACGGCCAGGTTGCGCCGTGGAGCGACGACACATTCAAGATCGTCATGGGCGCGGGCGCGGGCACGCAGATCTCGCTGGGACAGAGCATCGGAGTGCACCAGAACAGGTGGAGGGGCGCGTCGCAGGCGACGCCGGTCGCGGTGCGTGACGCGGTGCTCGCTTCGGCCTCCCTCAGTCCAGAGAAGACCATCGGCATCCTCGCCTCGGAGGTCTACGATCCGGTCCGCGGGCAGCTCAACATGCTCGCTTTCCAGGCGTACGGTCAGGAGCGGGCTTACTGGCCTGACTCGACCGCGGACGCCGTCGACAAGCGCAACGTGCGCGACGGCCACTACACGCTCTGGTCGCCCACTGTGTGGATGGCCAGAGTCGACGGGTCGGGTGTGCCGGTCTCCTCCGACGTGGCGTACGTGATCGACTCGATCCTGGGGCGCAGCAGCGGCCACCGCGATGCCTCGGACATCGCGAGCGAGGTGAGCTTGGTGCCGAGCTGCGCGATGGAGGTCCAGCGGCACACCGAGGGCGGGCCGCTCTCGATCAACGCATCCACCGAACCCTGTGGGTGCCACTACGAAGCCACGGTGACGGGGCAGGCGCCAGCGGACTGCGTGCTCTGCGATGACAGCACGCCGTGCAGCACCGGAACCTGCCGACGTGGCTTCTGCGAGGCGACCCAGTACGGACTTTGTGTCGAAGCGCGCGATGCCGCGCGCGAGCAAGA
>CAZEWA010000602.1:0-1776 GCA_964515685.1 uncultured Polyangiales bacterium
CAGCATCGGCTCGTTCTATCAGTACTTCCCGAACCACGACGCGGTGCTCGCGGAGCTGGCACGCGAAATCGAGTTTCAAAGCTACGAGCTCGCCAAAGTCCGCGTGGAGGAAGGGGAGAACGACGTCCTCTCCGTGATCGATAGCCTGATAGAGATTTTGGCCAGCGAAATGCTGGGTGAGGTGAGTACACGCGCGACCTTGCTGCATCGGATCCCGCGGGGCTGGATCAAGGAGGCGAGCAGCGAGGTCGATCGTAGGGTCATGGAGCTCGTGGAACGCGGCCTGGTGGCGCATCGCGATAGCCTGCCGCACGTACGCGACCCGAAGATCAGCGCCTTCGTCTTGGTGACCGCGGTGGAAGCCGTCGTGGAAGCGAGCGTGCAGCAGCAGCCCGATTGGCTCACGACGGGGAAGTTGCATGCGGAGCTACGCTCCCTCGTGATGCGTTATTTGGGCGTACCGGAGTCCACCAAGCCAGCGGCGGACGCAGCAAGCCCCTCCTAATCAGAGCCGAGGCGGGCGCGATAGGCGACGAGTTCTTCATGCGTGATGGGCGCAGTCGTCCCCCGCTCGAGGGCTAGCGCGCGCAGGGCATCGAGCAGAGCGGGGTCTTCGATGGGCTCGCGCGTATCGGGCACGCCCGTGTCGAGCGTGAACATGGTGCTCACGACGCGGCTCCCGGCGGTGCCCGCCGCTCGCACCATGATCTCGCAGATGGGCTTGTCGAATACGGCTCCTGGGATGTGCACTTGGATGTCGCGCTCTTCGCTTGGACGTAGGCGCGTGACGTCGAGGAGTTGATCTGCAGGCATCTCCACGACCTCGGCGCGAGAACCATCGCACGGCATGGCGCGCAGCTGGGCGGCTTGGAACGTCACGTCCTCCGCGAGCACGTTCTTGAGACGGCGAACGGTGTGTAGCGCCTCGTCTGCGCCAAAGCGCACGAAGCGTTCGCCCTCGCTCTCGAGGATGGGATAGGGCGAGCGAGCCGCGAGACCTACGGCCTCAACGTGCGTAACGCTCAATCTGGAAACCTCTGGACCATGCGGGCCTGTGTAACGCGCCTGAACGAGATAGGTCGACACCGGACGCTCCGCGCGCGACGCGTAGCCGTGCGAAACAACGGGGCCTTCAAGTTCGCCGCCATCACCGAGGTCCCAGCTGATAGGGCACTGGGGCACTGGCGAAAGCGTGAAGAGGTAGCGCCTCTCGCCTACGCGCTGTGCTGTGATGCGCGCGCGCAGCTTTGGGCTTGGGTCGGGGCAGTCACGGACTTGAAGCGTAAGAACGCGCCTGTCGTACTTTTGTGCCCAGTCTTGCGCGAGAACCAGGACTTTTTGTGGTCCGGCTTCACGCGCGAAGATCACGCAGGGGGATCCAGCGCGTTGGTTTACGAAGATCTTACTGCCGTCTGCGTGAGGGTGGAGCGTGGCGTAGACGAGCACCTCATCGCCGACACAGGCTTCCTCTGGTTCGAGGCGGACCGATTCGATGAGCGAGGACGCTTGCAGCATGGCTGGCTCTTCTTCGCTCGGCGGCTCGTGCGCCATTTCGCTCTGCGCGCCACTAGATGCACGCGAGCGCGACGGGCCCTCTCCCGGTTTGGATGGCGAATCTTCCTCTCGCTGCGCGCTTTCCCCTGCAACGCGCAGCGACGACTCAGACGTCCGCAGCAGCCAAGCGGCAGCCAACACGACGAACAGCGAGAAGAGCGTGAGGCGTCGTCTGGAGACCATCTCAGAGCGTTACGGTGTTCGTGATGACGTAGTAGCCGC
>CAZEWA010000603.1:0-1774 GCA_964515685.1 uncultured Polyangiales bacterium
TCCCCTTCCACGACATGCACATCCGTCCGACAGACGCCGCAGACCTCGACACGAATCTGAATCTCACCCGCTACCGGCTCTGGAGTGGGACGCTCGACGAGGCTGAGAGGTCCGTCCGCGGCCGGTGCCGGTTTCTCGAGGACCATGGCGCGCATTACTTCAGCATGCTTCCGAGCGAGCTAGCTGTCAGGCGGAGTTCCCTTGGGGGAGCCCTGGCGCGGTTCTTTCATCCTCTCCTCAACGAACGGAGAAGAGCGATGAAACACAGCACGCGTGATCTGATGATGGGTCTGGCCGGAGGGGCAGTCGTGGCAGCCTTGTTGCCGCGTGTGTGGCCCCTCTTGAACGAAGTATTTCGTCCGCTGACGAAAGCCTTGATCCGAGAAAGTCTGCTCGGGCTCGACCAATTGCGCACGAAAGCGGCACAGGCTGCCGAAGACATCGAAGATTTTTCGGCGGAGATTCAAGCCGAGGTCGAAGCCGAACGTCTGCGACGCGTCGGTGCCCCCTCTCCCCATCGCGAGCACGCAGAGGAGGGAGAAGAAGAGCTGTTCGACGCAGCCCCCTCCCCCAAGGCGGTGCGCTGATGAATGCCGTGGCCGCGCGGCCGACGCTGAAGCTCGTGCACGCCACACCGGGCCGCGCACGTCTGCGCATTCTATCGAACCGTGCAGACCGGAGTGTCCTAATGGAGCTCGCAGAGCAGCTAGGCGCACACCCCGCGGTACACGAAGTACGCGTGAATCACAGCACCGGAAGTCTGTTGATTCTACATACGGGAGAGTTGGGCGAGATCATGCCCCTCGCCAGCGAGCTCGGGCGCATCGAGGCCCCATCGAGCGTGCATCGCACGCCGATGCACGTGCTACAGGACGTCGTAGATAGAATGGATCGGCACATCCTTCGAGAAACCGGCGGCGCCCTGAGCCTCGCCGACGTGGCGTTCTTCATCCATCTCGCCGGGGGTCTCTGGCAAGCCCGCAAGGGTGGACTGTTCTTCCCTGCAGGTCTGACCATGCTCAGAAACGCCCTGCAAACCATGACGCACGATGCCCTCGAACGAAGGGAATCGCAGAACGCAGCCGGCAAACCGGACTGGCTACACTGAGCCTGAAACACGCTGCACACCAGCTTCTTCACGGCGTTGTGCGTACTTTGCACCTTCATTGACTGCAAGCGTTGTGCAGGCTGCGGCGAGCGCACGCAGCCAGTCCGCACCTGCGAGCTGTGTGCACTGAAGAAACTTGCGCCATCCCGGGATCAAACTGACGGCTAGCTGAAGTAAGGCCGTGCCGCCGATGGCAAGGGGGAACCAAGGATCCCTGCGCTCTGGGTTGCGCTCGAAAGCACTGCGAGTCGCAGAGCGCACACTCAGGGCGTGCGCGAGCTGCGCGAACGTGAGGCTGGTAAAGCCCACGCTGCGTGCCTGGGCCACCGAGCCACTACGAGCGAGCGTGGCAAAGTAGGCGGCGAGCGCTCCTCCTGTGATCACCGCGCCTTCGCGGCCGACGCGCGCGAGATCCGTCTTCCCGAACATCGGACGCGCCGAGTCCCGTGGCGGGTGCGAGAGCACGTTCGACTCGGGAGGTTGTACCGCAAGGGCAAGGCCAGGGAACACATCGGTGAGCAGGTTGATCCACAGCAGCTGGCGCGGCGTGAGAGCACCTCCTGTGCCGGAGGAGACACAGGCAAACGTGTAGAGGATCTCCGAGAGATTGGTGGCCAAGAGAAAGTGCACCGCCTTCCGGATGTCTGCGTAGAGCGTTCGCCCCTG
>CAZEWA010000604.1:0-1770 GCA_964515685.1 uncultured Polyangiales bacterium
GCTCGTTCTTGCGTATGTCGTGCCTTCGCTTGGGGCATATTCGAGGTCACCAGAAGTGGTTCAGGACCAATACGACTTGCTTGCGGTTGTCGTTCTTGGCGACAGACCAGGTGCTTTGGATTCCGACATCGACATACTTGGGGTCTGAGTACAAGATGCCGCCTTCGACAAAGCCTCCCGTCTTTCCTGTACTTCCCACGGTCGGGAAGAACACGCGTTCGCTCTCGTCGGTCCGCAACCTGAGACTTCCTCCGAGCGTCAAGACGATGGGCGCGTCCAATGAGTTGAAGCGCCATGAGCTTCCGAGACCAAGCAAGAGTTGGCCCCTGCGCCCGGAATCGTCGCCCACCGAGACCTTTGTCGATCCGTAGCCCGCGCTGGCGGTGAGTCCAATGGCGCGGTGCGGACTGTACGCAAGCATCAGGTGACCCGTGCCGACTCCGACGCGACCGCTCCGCGTCAGTGAGCTGAGGTTGAATGTCACCACGCCGTTTTCGCCCACCGCGCTATCCGCGAGCGCCGCCGGCAACACGGCCTCTGCTCGTTCTACCGATCCATCACCGCGCAGGCTGAGATACCACTTTTTTCCCTGAGCGATGCGCACGATGAGTCCGAGCTTGGCACCAAAGGCGTAGTTGATGCCGAGATTGAATGCGCCGCTGTTGTTGATTCCGACGGCGTTGCCCATACCGAGACCCAAGGAGAGTCCGAGAAAGTGAGCCAGTTTGAGATCGAGGTTGAACGACTGCCTGAAGGAAACCAGCTGTGCCTTGCTGCCTGTCGTGATGGTGCCGACATTCACGACCGGTATCGATTTGAGGTTCACGATGCCCATGCCTGTCAGGCTGCCCGCATGGGTCGTGACGAACGGGAAGGGCACGGTCTGCAACGGCAAAAATGTGTGCCCGTTGACGGTACGTGGTACATCGAACTTTTCTGGCAAGCACGGCTCCTCGCCGCACCACGCAGATTGTCCAGGCTCAGCGCGGGCGCCTGTGGAAAGCGCCAGGACGAACAGGGCGCACAGAATCGCAAGCGACCGCATCGGCGCCTCCTCTTTCACTATGGGCAGCGCTGCTCACTTTCTGCCACTCGCAATCAACGCTTCTGCCGACAAGGTCACGGAGACGCGGCTATGCCGACACCCAAATCGGGACGGGCGGACTGGTCGTCATCATCTTTGCTTTCGTCGATGCGACGGCCGATGGTGTCGCGCCAGGAGCTGCCCAAGCTCAGCGTGCTGCGCGCTCGACCGGTGGCGGATCCCACGAGCCGTTCACTAGGCTTTCCTTGGGCCAGTATACGCGCAGCAGCACCTGGAATGGACCTGCCGGCGCGGGCAGCCAGTTGGCAACGCGGTCGTCAGACGGCTTTTCGTGCTGTACGAGGATGTCCAAGGAGCCGTCAGGGTTGCGCTTGAGCGAGTCGCGGTTGCCGAGCGCAAAGCGGTCGATCGGATTCTTTACGAGATAGTTGTCCATGCCGTACATGGTCAGCGACCAGAACGCGTTGGCAGGCGGCTCCTCGCCTTTCGCAAAATGCAGCACGTAGCTGTTCTTGCCGTTCAAAGCTTTGCCGTCGGCGTCCTTCGTCACCGATGGGTACACGGCGTCCTGGGGCAGGTTTGCGCCCAGCGCCATGAGTGCGACAGCAGCGCGGTCGTCATAGCGCGTGCCGTACTCACCGAGCGTGGTGTCGATTGTCCACGTGTTGGCCACGCGCCCGAGTTCCATCGCTCGCGCTCGAATGCGCTTTGCGGCTCGCTCGGAT
>CAZEWA010000605.1:0-1748 GCA_964515685.1 uncultured Polyangiales bacterium
TCGTCATCGGAGGACGGTGTCTTGAGGGGGCCCGAAGGCCCGAGGGACGACGGCAAATCGGCGGAGGACACGGGCTCGTGTGTTAGCCCGGATCCTCCTGCCAAATCAACCCTTGCGCCCGCTCCTGCGCACAGAGAGAGCGAGGCCGATGAGCCCCATCAACGCGAGCAGCCAGGCTGTGTCGCGCTTCTGACTGACGTTGAGTGTGCACAAGCCGTTGCCGCGTGTCTCGTAGCTGAGGCACTGGCCTTCGCCACCGCACACCGCGTCGCCATCGCACTCGTTCTCTGGGTCGGTGCCGACCGCGAACGGTGCGCAGACGCCAGGCGTGTCGTCGTTGCAGCTCTCGCATGTACCGTTGCAAGCCGTGTTGCAGCACACGCCGTCGGCGCAATGGCCGCTCTTGCACACTGCGTTGCGGTCGCATTCAGAGCCGTTGGGACGGTCCTCATTGACGCACACACCGGGGGCTGCGCAGAACTGGGCGTCGCCACAATCGTTCTCGGGGTCGCTGCCGACTGCATGGGGTGTGCACACGCCCACGCTGCCGACCAGGTTGCAGGATTCGCAGGAGCGGTCGCAGGCTGCAGAGCAGCACACGCCGTCGACGCAATGGCCGCTGGTGCAGCCCGCGTTGAACTCGCACTCCGTGCCGTCGGGTTGATCGTCGACCACGCAGATGCCGGGTGCTGCGCAGACTTGATCGCCTGGGCAGTCGTTTTCGGGGTCGCTGCCGGCCGCATGGGGCGTGCACACACCGACGCTACCAGCGAGATTGCAGGCTTCGCAGGAGCGGTCGCAGGCTGCGGAGCAGCACACTCCGTCAGCGCAATGGCCGCTCTTGCAGAAGGCGTCCGAGGTACACGTTTCGCCATCGGGGCGGTCCTCGCCGACGCACATGCCGGCGCCGCAGAACTGGCCTGCCGGGCATTCGTTCAAGGGATCGGTGCCGGCTTCGAAGTTCGTGCACACGCCTTCGCTGCCTGCGAGGTTACAGCTCTTGCATGCGCCGGTGCATGCGCCGTCGCAGCACACACCATCGACGCAGAAGCCGCTCGTGCACATGCCGGGGCGCGTGCACGGGTCGCCGTCGTCAACGTCGGGCACGCACGTGCCTGCCTGACAGTAGTAGCTCTCAAGGCACTGGCTGTCGTTGGTGCAGTTGCCGGTGCACGAGATGGGATCCGCGCATACGGCGCCGTCGCAGCTCACAGGCGCGGGTGTGACGCACGAGGCGCCTGCAGCACATACCGGTGTAGCCGTGAACAAGCCGCCCGAGCAGCTCGGGTCACCGCAGCGGTCGCCCACGGCGCGCTCGCTCCAGTCGGTCTCAGAGCCGGCGCGGTCACAGGCGAGGCAAGGGTTGTCTGCCTTGCGCTCGCCGTTGCCGAAGCAGGTGCCGTCGATCAGGCAGCCCACCGCGACGGTGTTGACGCACACATCGAGCGTGTCGTTGCAGCTGTCCGTGGTGCAGGCGAGTCCATCGCTGCAGTCACGGTTGCTGCCTACGCATTGGCCGCTGCCGTTGCAGGTCTCGTTGACCTTGCAGAAGAGTCCGTCGTCGCAGCTCTTGGCGACGGAAGCCGAGGTCGGGAGAACTTCTGTAGCGGGGCGAACTGCCGGCACATCGCAGGTCGCGCAGCCATGGCTGCCAGGCACATCCGCGCCATCGACGATGCAGGTCGCGCCCGCGAGGCAGCCCACAACACCGACGGTGCAATCGTTACGACAGCCGTCGCACTGGACGT
>CAZEWA010000606.1:0-1734 GCA_964515685.1 uncultured Polyangiales bacterium
ACGCGTGTAGCCATAGAGTAGGTTGCGCGCAGGGCCGTCGGTGTCGGCCAGGTCGTGCGCGAGCTTGGAGTCCGGCACGATGGTCGGACGCGTGGCGCGCACACCGAAACCCGTCACCAAGTCGAGACGCTTGACCAGACGATAGCGGACGGACATGCGGCCTTCGATGAGCTGCTTCTCGTAGGTGAAAAAAATGTCTCGCGCGCCGGTGTAGTCGTCGGGGATATGCCCGTCTGCGCTCCCACCGAGTCCCCAATAGCCGAGGTTCTGGATGCGCTGGAAGCGCACCTGCGTGAAGAGGCGCAGACGTCCGTTGAGCAGGCCCGGCAGATCGAAGCGCAGGTCGATGTTCTGGAGGGGTAAACGAACGCCGCTGTCGGTCCTAAGGATTGAGGATACAGCCGTGAACTGTGTCCTGAAGCGAAAGGGCGCATAGCCAGGCGCAAACCTCGTGTAGGAGCCGGTGACGCCGAAGACGAAGCCGAACGTGTCGTTGAAGGCGAGAGCTGGCAAACCGGCCAGCTCACCCTTGCGCTGCCCCGCCGCAGCTGCGCCGCCCTCGAGCGGCGGCTCGGGCTCGGCCAGGGGCAGGACATCGGGAGTGTTGGCTTGTGTCGGGACGGGGTCCGGCTCCTGCTCTGTCTCACTCGCCAAGGGCACTGCGTCTGAGGCTGATACGTCGCCGAGCGTAGTGCCGTGAGCAGAGGCCACGTCCTGGGTAGGGGCCCCAGGGGCAGCGGCTTCGACGCTATTAGGTGGCTGCGGGCCGCTCGAATCTTGGGGGGCAGCTTGAGGGCCCTCTGCGGTCGGCCCGGGCTGCGCCTGGACAGTTCCGGTGCTCGCCGTGGCGGACAGTAGCCACCCTACGAGCAGCAGCGTCGACGCGCGCATAATGCGTGCGCGCGTGCAGGGCAGCGAGGCAAACCTCGCGCGCGTGAGCACCGAGCGAGCTCGGTTGTATCGCAGATTCAAGGGGTAGCTCCGGGCAAGTCGAAGGGCGCGGGTATGCGCGCACGCAAAACAACAGGGCTGTTCCAGCTTCCGGCGCGTCGGCTGTTCGGGGGGCGCGCCGTCACTCGCCTTCGGCGTAAGCAAGCGGGGAGTAATGTGGCTGGCGCTCTCTACTAGAAACTGGAGCCGCAGTCAGCGGGGCTTGATGGGGGGTGGTGGTGAGGATCCCGCTTGCCAGAAAGCCCATGACTTGATCAGTAAATTCGCTGGGCGTGGCCTGAATGCGGTTTTCTACCGAGTGCAGCAACAGCTCTTTGATGGCCCCGAGCGCCATGGCTCCGAGCACCCGGCGGTCGCCCGCACGGACGAGCCCCAGGCGCTGGCCGTTGAGCAGGCTCAAAGCGAGCAGTTCCTCGATCGTTCGGTAAAAGGCGCGCACTTTTCGGTCGAAATCAGGGTCGAGCCCGGCGGCATTTTTGAGCAGAATCTTGGTCATTCCGGGATCGCCGAGTCCCACGCCCAGCACGCGCTGTACGTTGTCGCGCAGCTGCAACAAAGGAGGCAGTTCCTTGTCGCCGAGGCGAATGCGCTCGATGGCGGCACTGATGCGCGCGAGGAAATCGTCTACGAGTTCTTCGAAAACGCAGCGTTTATCGCTGAAATGCAGGTAAAACGTCGCACGCGCGACCTTCGCGTGGGCCACGATGTCGTCTATTTTGGCTGCGTGATACCCCTTCGCGGCGAACACATCGCGTGCGAAGCCGAGTAACTGCTCTCGACGCT
>CAZEWA010000607.1:0-1730 GCA_964515685.1 uncultured Polyangiales bacterium
AGTTTCTATTGCGCAACTACCTGGCTCAAATGGCCATCGACCGCGCCGAAACAGGGGATTTTTCCCTGATTATCGAGCTACTCGATACGTTGCGTCACCCTTACGATGAGCAGAGCGGACGCGACGCATTCGCGCAAAAACGCCCGGAATGGGCACGAAATCGTGCGGGTTGCTCCATGCTGTCCTGCAGCTCTTAGCTCGCTCGGCGGCGCCCTGCACCCTGGCGAAATAGCTCAGGAAACCGCGAATTTGAGCGCCGTTACACCTTTCGGCGGTTGCCTGGCCGCCCAACCCAGTTACAACAGCCTTCGCTGGAGAGAGTGACCCTACATGCCTACCTACAAAGCCCCATTGCGTGATTACAAGTTCCTGCTGCACGAGGTCTACGAGGCCCCGCGCGAGTACGAAAAGTGCGGTTTTGCCGACGCCTCAGCAGACGTGGTCGACGCGATTCTCGGCGAGGGTGCCAAGTTTGCCGACAACGTAGTGGCGCCGCTCAATCAGGTAGGCGACGAGCACGGAGCGCATTGGGAAGACGGCAACGTCACCACGGCGCCAGGCTTCAAAGAAGCTTGGGCGCAATTTCGCGAGGGCGGCTGGGGCTCCATCGGTTCGAGTCCCGATTTCGGCGGCCAGGGCCTGCCAGAGAGCATCGAGCTGGCCTTTAACGATATGGTCAACGGCGCGTGTCTGTCGTGGCGCATGTGCGGCGGCCTGACGCTCGGCGCCATCCACGCCATCTACGCCCACGCGAGCGACGAGCTCAAGCAAGCCTACCTCCCGAAGCTCATCTCCGCCGAGTGGTCGGGCACCATGTGCCTCACCGAACCACATGCCGGCTCGGACGTGGGCATCATCAATACGCAAGCCACGCCCAACGACGACGGCAGCTACAACATCACGGGCACCAAGATCTTCATCACCTACGGTGAGCAAGACTTTACCGACAACATCATCCACCTGGTGCTCGCGCGCTTGCCCGGCGCGCCCAAGGGTCCCAAGGGCATCAGCTTGTTCGTGGTGCCCAAATTCGTGCTCGATGCCGAAGGCAACTGTGGCCCACGCAACGGTGTGCTCTGCACCACCATCGAGAAAAAGATGGGCATCAAGGCCTCGCCCACCTGCGTACTCAACTTCGAAGATGCCAAGGGCTGGCTCGTGGGACCGCCCAACGGCGGCCTTTCCTGCATGTTCACCATGATGAACTACGCCCGCCTCGACGTAGCGCAGCAGGGCATGTCCCAGGGCGAGCGCGCGCTGCAGGGAGCCGCCGCCTACGTGCAAGAACGCCTTCAGATGCGCGCCGCGACCGGCGCCCGTAATCCCGAGAAAGAAGCCGATCCCATCGTGGTTCACGCCGACATTCGGCGCATGCTTCTGACCATGAAGAGCCTGACGGAAGGCTCGCGCGCACTGGCTACATTTTCGGCCCTCCAGCTCGACAAGCGCCACCACGAAAGCGAAGCCGAGCGCCAGAAGGCCGACAACCTGCTCGCGTTCTTGATCCCCATCACCAAGGGCTTCCTGACCGAGGCGGGCTTCGAGGCCGCTTACTGGGGCATGCAGAGCTTTGGCGGACACGGCTACATCCGCGAGAGCGGCATGGAGCAGTACCTGCGCGATGCCCGCATCACGTCCATCTACGAGGGCACCAACACCATCCAGGCCAACGACCTGTTGCGCCGCAAGGTGATCGGCACCAAGGGCGCTTTGCTGCAGCTCTTCTTGGG
>CAZEWA010000608.1:0-1726 GCA_964515685.1 uncultured Polyangiales bacterium
AGCTTCCGCACGGCCGACATGGTGGGCCTCGATACCTTCAGCCACGTGGCGAAGAACTGTTACGACACCCTGGTCGATGACGAAGAGCGCGACGTCTTCAAGATGCCGGCATTCCTCGACGCGATGCTGGAGAAGAAGTACCTCGGCGACAAGACCAAGGGCGGCTTCTACAAGAAGGCTGGCAAAGACAAGTTCACCTTCGACTACAAGACGCTCGACTACCGTCCTCAAGGCGGCGACGAAGCCATCAAGAGCACTTGCAAGGCGTTGTCGAAGATTGAGAATCCGCGCGAGCGCCTCAAGAAGCTTGCTGCGACGCAGGGACCGGTCGGCGAGTTTGCTTGGAAGCTCACGGCGCGCTCGCTCGCGTACTCGGCGCGCCGCATCGGCGAGATCTGCGACAGCGTGGTCGCGATCGATGACGCCATGAAGTGGGGCTACAACTGGGAGCTCGGGCCGTTCGAGGTCTGGGATGCACTCGGTTTCGCCGAGACCACCGACCGCATGCTCAAGGAAGGCTTTGCGCTGCCTGAGTCGGTCAAAAAGATGCGCGAAAAGGGAGCCAAGAGCTTCTATCGCGAAGACGGCGCCGTGTACGACCTCGGCAAGGGTGAGTACGTCGCTCGCAGTGAAGACCCGCGTTACGCGAGCTTCCAGATCCTAAAGCGTGGCGAAGCTCCCGTGCTCAAGAACACGGGCGCGGAAGCTTGGGACCTTGGAGATGGCGTGCTCGGCCTGACCTTCAAGACCAAGATGAACAGCATCGACGGCGACGTCATCAGCATGCTGACCGAAGCGGCCGACAAGGCAGAGAAGAGCTTCGAGGCGCTCGTCATCTCGAACGACGGCGAGCACTTCAGCGTCGGTGCGAACCTGTTCCTCGTGGTCATGCAGGCCACGCAGAAGAACTGGGGAGCCATCGGCGACATGGTCAAGGCCTACCAGGACGCCACGCAGCGCCTCAAGTACGCGCGCGTGCCGGTCGTGGCAGCCCCCTACGGCATGACCTTGGGCGGCGGTCTCGAGCTGTGTTTCGCAGCGGACGCCGTACAGGCGGCGTCCGAGACCTACTCGGGTCTGGTCGAGGTCGGCGTCGGTCTCATTCCGGGCGGCGCGGGCACCTTGAACATGCTGTGGCGCGCACTCGAGAACATCCCTGAAGGGGTCACGGTCAACACCTACGACGTCGTCACCCAGGTGTTCAAGAACATCGCGATGGCGAAGGTCGCAACCAGCGCTGAAGAAGGCAAGGCCTTCGGTTACTTCCGTCGCGGCGACGGCGTTTCCTTCGACAAGGAGCGCCGCGTTGCAGAGGCCAAGGCCCGCGCACTCGGACTCGCTCGCGCTGGCTACCATGCGCCCACGCCGCGCGCCTACGTACTGCCCGGCGACAACGGCATCGCCACCATCAACATGATGGTCGATACGCTGACCGCTGGCGGATTCGCGTCCGAACACGATGCGCTCATCGCGCGCAAGCTCGGTGTGGTGCTCAACGGCGGCATCGCTGGCTCCACCCACGAGGTCACGGAGCAAGAAATCCTCGACCTCGAGCGCGAAGCCTTCCTGAGCCTGTGCGGCGAGCAGAAGAGCCTCGAGCGCATGCAATACATGCTGATGAACAACAAGCCCCTTCGAAACTGAGCGCAGGAGAAACGCATATGACTGACGTAGTGATTGCTGATGCAGTGCGCTCTGCAGTGGGGCGCGCCCTCAAGGGCTCGCT
>CAZEWA010000609.1:0-1716 GCA_964515685.1 uncultured Polyangiales bacterium
AGCGTGACCGGGTCTCGTCCACTCGTCTCCTCACGCACTTCGGCGCATGCCATCCCCATGATGAGCCCCAGCATGCAGCCTACCACCGCCGTCCCCTGTCTTCTCATGTTTGTGCGTTCCCCTTCGCGCCATGATACCGCAACAACAGCGCGAATACGCATCTGTGTATGGAGTAGGTAAGCTTCTCGCAGTGGCGCGCAGGTCGCTTTGATCTCAGTTTCCGCACTCGCCACACTGAGCTCAAGCGAGAGCAACTATCCGGTGGCGAGACTGGCTGCCTCCGACAACTATCCTGACACTGGGAGAATACTGCCTGCCAAAATGGCAAGGCTACTCGCAGGTTCGGTCTAGGCCCCCTGTCGGCCCTCGAACCCGCGCGTAAGTGCTTGAAACCCATGCTTGTTACGTAAAGTTGGCTCCCTGAACGCACCCGATACACGTCGGCGATGACCAACTGCGGCTCGAACCTCGCCAGGTGAAAGCGTGCGCTGGCCCGGACGGATGCCGCCCGATGAAACTCGCTCAGGCCGGCCGACCGGGTTGCTCACAGCGCCATCGTATTTGTTGGCGAGCAAGCGGCGGTGCCGACTCGACCGGCCTGCTGGCAGTGCTGCTCTGACCGAGCCGCAACAGGTATAATGGTCGAGTCGACCTTTCATCACTCGCGAATGTGCGTGCCTCGGTTGTAGCCGCGACCGGAGAAAGGCTCGAGCTTCTCGATCCAGATCTGTTCGAGGAGCGAGAGCTCGTCCTCGAGATTGAACGCGGGATCAAGCAGCTTCTGCTCGACTTGGGCGATGATCTCGAAGCGGAAACTTTTGCCTTTGTCCACGTTGTAGTCTCGCTGCATCTCCACATTGGTGTGCGTGCCGATGGACAGCATGAAGCGATGCCGATTGAGCGGGCCGTGCAGGTTCGCGCTGCTGCCCATCAGCGAGCGATCGTTGGCCGCGTTGGTAATGAGGAAGATTCCCGCGTATTTGGGAGCCTCCATGTACTGTCGCTGCAGCTCTTTGCGTTCGTTCTTCATGATCGGTCCTGCTTCTCAACGTGATGTTCGCGGCGTCTTGTCGGCGTTCTGGCCAAGGGCGCGCTGGAGGGTCGCGGCCTTGTCGGCGAGGCGCTCCACATGCCCGCGTACGTCGCTCGGCCAGGACTGGATGAGTGACTGCAAGCGCTTGTAGTCGTTCGCATAGAGCGCGCGCGTGGCCTCTTCGAAGTCGGGCAGGTTGCCCGCTATGCACCACATGAACTTGGCCGTGGCATCGCGCGCACGGCTCGCCTGCTCGCTCTCGAATCGCGATCGGCTCGCCTCTTCGACGAGCTTGCGCAACGCACCAGAGACGCCACCGCGCTGTTGCGAGAGCCACTCCCAGTGCCGCGGCAACAGGGAAACCTCGCGCGAGATGACACCCAGGCGCGGTCGCCCCACCCTGGGACGCGGTGGAGCGAAGTCTGGGTCATTGGCGAGTCGCTCGAGCACTTCCTCCAACGTCCCCTGAAAATCGAGCTCCACCTGGCCCCCCGTCTCGTCATCGAGAATCAAGACCGTCTCGGGGCCGCCGCCGTCGAGGTAGGCCTTCGCGCCACGCGCCACGTCGGTCACGGTGCCGGCGCCGATCCGACGCATTCCGGCAAATACTGTGTAAGTTCGTTGGGTTTCCATCGTTCAGCTCACTCGCAAGAAACGGTCAGTGACGGTTCCGACCACCTGCA
>CAZEWA010000610.1:0-1716 GCA_964515685.1 uncultured Polyangiales bacterium
TGTGGAGCTCACGCGTGCGCCGCCGGATGCCAGCGCCGATTTCGTCAAGGCAAGGTGCCTTGCGCGCGTGGAGCGCGAGAGCGAGCTCGTGGTCAGTCCGCTGTTCTTCGAGGCACTGCGCAAGCGCATTCCGAGGATTCAGCACGTGGAGATCTGGCCGAAGCGCGGCGTCTACCGCAATGAGCTCTCGCTCTTCCGCTACGACGTCGTCCTCCACCTGGGGAGTCACGACGCGCCGCGGCGCCCAGCGCCGGAGCGAGTCATCGAGTGGCAGGAGGAGCTCGATCTGCCGGCGTTCAAGGCGGTCGTGGCCACAACCGGAGCAGGCGGCTGCGTCATCCGTGACGTGGCCAACGCGAGGCTCACGGCGAGCCTGACCGCGCGGCGCTGGCTGTACGGCAGGGGGGCAGACCCACGGCAGGAGCCTGCTACTGGCGGCGTCGACCCGGAGCAGATCTGGAGCTTGGCTGACGCTGCCCGAGACGTGCGCGTGAGCTGGCGCCGTGCCGATCCGATGGGCCGTTTCGACGTCGTGATCGAGCAGCGCGGCCATGCCATCGAGGCTCCGGGCTTCGCTGGGCCGATGCCACCGCTCGAACAGCTGACCAATGCGCCTCTGAGCAATCAAGCCCAGCGCCAGCTCGAGAGCGCGCTGAGAAGCGACCTGAAGGGACACCTCCCGTCCTACATGTTGCCATCCTCGTACGTATTTCTGCAGACGCTCCCCTTGACGAACAACGGGAAAGTGGATCGCGTGGCCTTGCCGCGCCCGGCCGTGCAGGGGGGGAAAGCAGCTTCCGCCTTGCTCGCGCCACGAACATCTGCGGAGCGCGCCGTAGCGCGAATCTGGCAGCAGGTTCTCCGCGTCGAGGAGCTCGGCATCCGAGACAAGTTTTTCGATGTGGGCGGGGACTCGCTTTCCATGGTGCGCGTCTACTCGCAGCTGGAAGAGCAGTATCCATCCCGCGTGCAGGTGGCGGACCTGTACGACAATCCGACGGTGGAATCGATGGCACGCTTACTTGCGGTCGCGGAGGAGTCCGATGGAGAACAGGACATTACGATCTGGTGAGACCAGGATGCCAATCGCGATCATCGGGATGGCGGGCCGCTATCCGGGCGCGGAGACATTGGAGGTCTTGCACCGCAACCTGTGCGATGGCGTGGATTCGGTTGCGCCGCTGAGTGCGGAGCGCCGGGAAAGCAGCGCTATTCCTCCTGAGCAGGATCAGCTGACCGGACACCTAAACCGGATCGATTTTTTCGATCACGAGTTCTTTGGGTTGTCGCGCGGTGAAGCGGAGCACATGGACCCGCAACATCGCTTGATGTTGGAGACTGCCTGCGCTGCGATTCAGGCTGCGGGCTACTCGCTGCGCGAGTTTCGAGGCACGCGTACGGCGGTCGTGTTGGCTGCGCCCCACAGTGGCTACTACTTGAGGTATCTGACAGGCAAGACCAACTCGGCTAGCGTGTTCGGCAATGCTCCCGCGATGATGGCCGCCCGCGTCACCTACCTGCTCGACCTGCGCGGACCCGCGATGATGATCGATACGACCTGTTCATCGTCCCTGGTTGCGGTGCACGAAGCCTGCGCCAAGCTGTGGCTCCGCGAAGCGGATTGTGCCCTGGCTGGCGGGGTGAATCTCAAGGTGGCCTTCGAGGCCATGGGAGCAGGTTGGGGCGAGGAGATCCTCGCGTTCGACGGTCGTAGTA
>CAZEWA010000611.1:0-1713 GCA_964515685.1 uncultured Polyangiales bacterium
TGCCCGCGACGGTGACGGCGACGTGGTTGCCCATGACCTGCGCGCAGACCATGGTCATGGCTTCGGACTGGGTGGGGTTCACCTTGCCGGGCATGATGGAGCTGCCGGGCTCGTTCTCCGGAATCGAGATTTCGCCGATGCCGCAGCGCGGACCCGAGGCCAGCCAGCGCACGTCGTTCGCCATCTTCATGAGCGCAGCCGCAAGCTGGCTGAGCGCACCGCTCGTGCCCACGAAGCTGTCGTGCCCGCCGAGCGCCGCGAATTTGTTTGGCGCGCTGATAAACGTGCGCCCGCTGATCTCGCTTATCTTCTGTGCCGCAAGGTCTGCGTACTTCGGATGGCTGTTGAGTCCTGTGCCTACCGCTGTGCCACCGACGGCGAGTTCCTTGAGCTGCGGCACCGTGAGCTCGATGGCCTTGAGCGCGTTGTCGATCTGCGCCACCCAGCCACTGACCTCCTGCCCGAGCGTGACAGGCGTGGCGTCCTGCAGGTGCGTGCGGCCGATCTTGATGATATCGGCGAAGGCCTTGGCCTTCTGGTCGAGCGTGTCGCGCAGCTTCTTCACGCGCGGCACGAGGTAATCTTCGATCTGCTCCACCGCTGCGATGTGCATAGCGGTCGGATAGGTGTCGTTCGACGACTGCGACATGTTGACGTGGTCGTTCGGATGGACGGGCTTCTTGCTGCCCATCTCGCCGCCGGCGATTTGAATCGCGCGGTTACTGATGACCTCGTTCACGTTCATGTTGCTCTGGGTACCCGAGCCCGTCTGCCAGACCACGAGCGGGAAGTGGTCGTTGAGCTTGCCTGCGATGACTTCGTCAGCGGCCTGCAAAACGAGGTCTTTGACCTTGCCATCGAGGAAGCCGAGCTCGTGGTTGGCGAGCGCAGCGGCCTTCTTGAGGATGCCGAAGGCGCGAATGACCTCGAGGGGCATCTTCTCCGTGCCGATCTTGAAGTTCATCAGCGAGCGTTGGGTTTGGGCTCCCCAGTAACGATCGCCCTGCACTTCGAGTTGTCCCATCGAGTCGGTTTCGATTCGCGTCGCCATCACTGCTCTCCTTAGGAAGCTCGTGTCGCCCCTATGCGCGGCCTGCGATAGCACATTCGTCGTTCCGCCGAAACCAGAGTGCCTGCGCCAAGGCCTGGTATATCTTGGGCCATCATGCGACGAGCCCCGCACTTGGGTCTTTTGACGGTGTTCTTCCTATTGGGCAGCCGCGGCAATCTGCTCGCACAGGCTCCAGCGCGGGATAGCGCTGCGCTAAAGGAGCAGCTCACGGCGCTACAGGAGAGCCAACGAGGCCGGGTGCCCGACGGGGTTTTCCCGAGTGTTGAGTACATTTTGGGCGTCAGTGACCGCATCAAGCGGTCTTTCCCCGCCCAGTCCGAGGCGTGGCGCGCCCAAGCACAGACCTACTTGGATCGCATGGCCCGCGGCGAAGACCCGTACGAGAAGGACGCCGGGCGCATCGTAAGTCGGGGCTACAGGTCGCCTATTTCTACGCGAGTCCAAGGCTACACGGTGTACGTCCCGCCCGGATACAGCAAGGAAAAGCGCTATCCGCTGATGGTCATGCTCCATGGCGGCTCCTCGAACGGCAACCTGTTCTTGGGGGTCGTGCTCGGCAATAACATGAACTGGAAGGAGTACGACCTTCACCTCTGGGACACCTACGAGCCGCGCTGGAAACCCGACTGGATTGTCGTTGC
>CAZEWA010000612.1:0-1706 GCA_964515685.1 uncultured Polyangiales bacterium
GGTCCAAGAACGAGAGCTCGGTGTCGTATACAGCTTCCTTACTGCTATCGCGCGCAGATACTCCTTCAGGCACGCCTGCGGGGCCGTGAAGGTCGTAGTAGTGGACCCAAAGGAACAGGGGCCGTTGCGTGTCGCGCGCCTTGAGCCGAGCTGTGGCAGCTTCGGTGACGTGATCCGCGCTGACCGTGCGGGGAACCTTGCTTGTCTTTGCGACGACCGTCTCATCAACCCCGTCAAAGCCTTGTGTGAGACCGGGCCAGGCGCGCCGCGTGAAATAGCGTTCGGGCACGACGGCTTGGGTTTGGTAACCCGCATCTTTGAGCATTTCTGCGAGCGTCAGGTTCTGGGTGGAAAGCGGGTACGGAAAACGTCGCCCTGTTAGAGAGATTTGGATTTCTGTGTCGAACTTTCCTGTAAACATCGGAGGAAAAGACAGGCGCGTGGCCGGGCCCGCCGTAAAGCATTGATCCAGCAGGACACCTCGTTTGATCAGGGCTTCGAGGTTTGGAGCAGGGTTGTGTTTGTAACCGTAGGCTTTGAGGTGAGCCGGCGAGAACGCATCCAGTGTGATGAGGATGATGGAGGGACGCTGGGGCACGCTCGCAGACACCTCGGCCATGCGCGGCTGCGGGGCAATGAGGAAGTCAGGCACGATGAGGTCTTCACCATCGCAGTCTTCGTCGCGCTGATTGTTGGGGATGTCCGTCGCGCCAGGATGGATGCGTGGGTCGTTTGCCGCGCAGTCGCCGCCACCGAGCCACGCGCGATAACCATCGCCGTCCGTATCGGTAAAGCGTGTCAGAAGACGTGCTGAAAACGCAGAGGAGAGGATGTCGTGCTCGAAAATGGTGCGTGCGACGGTGGCGCGACTGCTCAGGCGCAGCGCGGGGTACGCGCTGATCAGCCAAAGCACGAAGCCGGCGAGCGCGACACTGCGCGCGGCCCTTTTCGGCAAGGTGAGCGACAGCGCTAGAAAGATGGCCACAGGCACGAGGCCTCGGGCGATCTCTCGCCAAGGCATGGCATCGATCAAAGGTGCGTAGTGCACTGCTGCCTTGTAGCCCAAGACCACAGTCAGGATGGCGAAGCCCGCGCCCACGAACAAGACGCGATCGAGCCATGTGCTTCCGCCGAAGCGACGTCCGAGCAGGTCGAGTGCGCGTTGAAAGAGTGCGCGCCAAAACCAGAAGAGCGCAAGGCCTAGGCCCGCCAAGGCGCTGTGAATCAGTGTGAGGGCCAATGCTGCGTTCGTGGGTTGCACGATGCCAAGGACGAGCGCCAGCGAGACTTTATACGAGCCGAGCCCCGTGATAGCGAGCGTGGTCACGAAGGAGAACATCCCTGCGACGGTTCGGCGTCCGGCAGGCGGAGCGCCGAGCGCGGTACGCACACTGCGTAGGTGGGCAAAAAAATCCTCACGCACCGGGAGCAGTGCGGAGGCGAAGCCGGCAAGGAAAAGGGCCGCGGGCAGGCTTACGGCCCACACCAGAAAGTAGCTGGCGGCGAGTCCCTGCCAAAGCGGCCCAAGCGCCGTGTGCCCGCCTGCGATGGACGCGTACACGGCGTCGCACAACCAGAGCGCAAGCAGGCCTGAATTCATGACCAAGACGCGCTCTAGGAACCGTTTCACGGGCTCCCTCATAGCATGTGCCGGCGGGGGGAAGAGGTCCGAGGTGGCCAGCTCTACAGGGGCGTGTAGCTCACGC
>CAZEWA010000613.1:0-1695 GCA_964515685.1 uncultured Polyangiales bacterium
GGGGTCATTTCGTGACAGTGCCCTGAGCTATGGACGACACCTTCCAAATTCCCCTCGAATACGTGCGTCTGATCGCCGAACAGCTGCGCAGCAGTGGCGTGGATACGCGCGAATGGCTGCAACGCAGCGGCATGCCGCACGCGGCGCTCGACTCGGCGGCTCCCCTCTTGCCCTATCCGCTGTTTCGTCGGCTGGTGCTGAGCGCCCTGAGCCTGGCCCAAGAACCGGCCCTCGGGCTGTTCGTGGGCGGGCGCCTCGTCGCAGGCACACACGGCATCGTCGGCGCAGCGGCCGTCAACAGCAAGACCGTGCGTCAGGCTCTCGAGATGGTGGAGCGTTTCTCTCGTCTGCGCATCTCGCTTATCGCCATCTCGCACGAGGTAGGCGTGCACGAAGCGCGCGTGCACTTTGCGGAGGCCATGCCTCTCGGTGACATCCAGCGCCCCATTCTCGAAGCAGCGGTACTCAGCATCAAGACCGTGCTCAACGAAATCACCATGGGCGCCTGTCAGGTCCACGAAGTCTCCTTCCCCTTTGAAGCGCCCGAATACCAGAGCCTTGCCCACGACATCTTCGGCTGCAAAGTGCGCTACGGACAGAGCTGGACGGGCTTTTGCGCCTCACCGGGCGTGCTCGATGTCCCGCTCAAGCTCGCCAACGCCGAAGCCTTTGCGGAGGCCGCGCTGATTTGTCAGCGCGAGCTCGAGCATCTGGCAGCCAACGAATCGTTCGCCGCGCGCGTACGCCGGATGCTGCTCGAAAAGCAGAATGGGTTTCCTTCGCTACAGGTCACGGCACGCCTGTTCCGCATGACACCGCGCACGCTGCACAGGCGCTTGGTCGACGAAGGCACCTCGTATCGCGAGCTACTCGAGTCGGTACGGCACACACTCGCTGTGGAGCAGATCAAGTCCGGTCGCTTCAGCATGGAGGAAATCGCCTACCGGCTTGGCTATACGGAGCCGGCGAACTTTCGCCGCGCCTTCAAGCGCTGGGAATCGGTTCCGCCGTCGCAATATCTCAGTAAGCAAGCGCCGCAGAAGTTGAGTTGCTAAGCCCACCTACCTGGGACAGCGCTCAGGCAACCGCTAGCGAGTCAAGCTGTGCGCGTATGGCGCGCTCTAGATCCGTGAATCGCATGTAGCCGAGTTCGACGAGAATCTCCCCGAGTCGTTTGCTGCGCATCGCACGCTGACGTGCGAGGCCTGCATTGAGCACGGCCTGCCCGAGCAGCCCTTCACTCACCAAGAACTCACCGAACCGCAACGACCGATGGCCCTCGATTTGCGCTTTCGCGTTCATCTGAGTGACGAAGACAGAATCGAGTGTCGCGGCAGACAGAGCGCCCATCTCGACGAGCACTTCGCCGATGCGCTTCGCGCGCAGCCTACGCTGAACAAAGGAGGCGTGACTAAGCTCGTTCTCACCGATGTATCCCTCTTCAACAAGGTATGAGCCGAACTGTTTAAACTGCATAGTTCCTCCTAGCGTGCGGTGTTGAGTCTGCTTCTGATTCCGTCTGATCTCCGTAGTGCCATCAGCGGCGACAACCCTGGTTCTGGCTGCCGCCGAGCGGTCGTTAACTGTGGCAGAAATGCTGAACGAATTGGAAGCGCCTAGGTGACACCGCATGTCGACGTCAGGTAGGCGAGCCCACCTAAGCCTGGCGTTTGGTAATGTGCACTGCGAAGCAGG
>CAZEWA010000614.1:0-1684 GCA_964515685.1 uncultured Polyangiales bacterium
CCGTCGAGCACTACGGCCTCGAGCAGCTCCAAGGCATCCAGGAGGGCGGTGAGGCCCCCGCGATGGCGCTCAAGGCTTCGCGGGACGGATGGAAGGCCATCGCGGCTTGAGGGCGGGCTGTAGAGTCCACAGAGATGGTTGAGGCGGTGGTATGAGTAAGGTGTCACCTCGCAAAAGAAGCAAGAGCGCCCGGGTAAAATCGGAAACGGACTATCTGGCAACCGTTAGCAACGTTGCGGTCGATATGTCATCGGTCGAAATGGTAAGCGTGCTTCGAAGTTGGCTGAGCCAGACGGTGGTAAATCTCAATTCATCTGACGCGCCAGTGGCGAAAATTGCGGCGGACAAGCTGCGTGATGTCTTCATCGCCGCAACGGCACGAGAGCCGAGGATATGGGACCACGCTGAGCGAAAGACGGCGGCAAAGGTGGAGGTCGAAATCATGCGGTCGATGAGTCCCTCGATCAGAACCTATCTAATGAACTTTTCGCATCCGACCGATCCAATTAGACATGCCCTTCAAGATGACCCTCCGCGAATGGGTGCCCTCGCTCTTGAGATGGCTGCTAAGGGTTCTACGAGCGAAGACGTCAATGTTGTGAACGCCTTTGTTGTGATCTTTTTGGACGCGTGTTTTCATCTTTTTTGTGGTGCGATTCCCAGTCCGGATGGCGACGCGCCTCCTGATGTCGCACGTAATTTCCGGTCACGCGTCGGGCAGTTATTGCCGATGTCGCTCGACGCCCTCGGCGCCTATTCGGATGAGCAAATTGTGGAGCTGGTAAAGGTCTGGGCCGAAAGCAAGAGGGGGCCAAAGGGACCGCGGGGCAGCTCAGCGGGCTCGAAATTTGAGCGGCTAGCGGCTTTTGCGAAGACACTTGGCGTGTACGTGGCACCAGACACGCTGCAAGACGAAGCAGAGCGACACCGAAAGAATCTCGGCGTGCGCGAGCGCGAGTTCTTCGGTTGGATGCGTGATAACTACAACTCTCAACGCAAGGTCGAGCGCTCAAGTGTGGGAAATAAAAAGGATTAATTAGGGGGGCGAGAGCGCACGCATCTGTCCGTTTTTTATGCATACTGTGCGCGTCACGGTAGACACATGCAACATGTGTCGAGGCGCGGCAGCGAGCCGCTGGCCGAAATCTACCGCGCCCAACTTGCGGATCTGATCGCCGCCGAAGGCGAACCTCGCGTTCACGCGGCGCTGGCTGTCAACCGTATGACGCTGGCCCGTGCGCTCGCTGGTCTCGGCCTACGGCGCGGCACCATCGCACTGCTGGAGCAGCGACTTCGGGAAATCGCGCAAAACGAGAAGAAGGCGCACCCATGAGCGCCCTCACCGTGCAGCTCAGTGACGTGGATGTGCAGCGTATTGGCGCAGCCGTCGCGGCGCGCCTGACGGGGCCGCAGCCTGATCAGATGCTGACGCTTAGCGAAGCGTCGCGCGAAGCACGCCTGAGTGTCCGCACCCTGTCGCGGATGATCTCGACGGGCCGACTGCGCGCGGCGAAGATGGGGGCAGGACGGTCTTGCCGGGTCCTGATTCGGCGTGGCGCCCTCATGGCCGCGCTGGGTGACGCATGACCGAGCGCAGCGAACAGGCGCGAAAGGCGCTGCTGGACGTACTCGCCAGCAACGATGCTGCGCGTGGCCTCGCGCTCATTGCGCGTCTGCTCGAGCT
>CAZEWA010000615.1:0-1683 GCA_964515685.1 uncultured Polyangiales bacterium
GCAGGGGCGACCCGACCGGCCCCTTGGTCATCGGCGCGTTTTTCGCGATGACGGGTCCCATGGCCACCTTCGGCATCACCAGCGTGCGCGGGGCACAGATGGCCGTCGACGAGATCAACAGCGAGGGCGGAATCAAAGGCCGTCCGCTCAAGCTCGTCGTGCTCGACGATCAAGGCAAGACAGACGAAGCCACCAACGCCGTGGCGCGCCTTATCGACCTGAACAATGCTGTGGCTATCGTCGGCGAGGTCGCCTCTACGCTGTCCTTGGCAGGCGGCCGCATCGCGCAGCGCCGCAAGATCCCGATGGTGTCTCCCTCGAGCACCAACCCCAAGGTCACACAGATCGGCGACTACATCTTTCGTGTGTGTTTCATCGACCCGTTTCAGGGCTTCGCGATGGCCAAGTTCGCCCGCGAACGGCTCAAGCTGAGTCGAATCGCCGTGCTGAAAGACGTACGCAACGACTACTCCATCGGGCTGAACAACGCCTTCATCAAGGCCTTCACCGAGATGGGCGGGCAAATCGTCGCCCAGGAGAGCTACGGCGCGGGCGACACCGAGTTCAGTGCGCAGCTCACCAAGATTCGAGGCACTTCGCCCGAGGGCCTCTACGTGCCCGGCTACTACACGGAGGTTGGCGCCATCGCACGCCAGGCACGCAGGCTCGGCATCACAGTGCCCCTGATGGGCGGCGATGGTTGGGAGAGCCCCGAGCTGCGCGCCATCGGCGGCAAAGACATCGTGGGTTCCTACTATTCGAATCACTTTGCCCACGACCAACCTTCGGAGCAGGCCCGAAAGTTCATCGACGGCTACAAGAAGCGCTTCAACCAGCCTGCGGGTGCGCTCGCTTCACTCGGCTACGACGCCGTGCACGTGGTCGCCGATGCCATGCGCCGCGCGCCAGAGATCACGCCGAAAGCCATTCGCGACGCACTCGCCACCACGCGCGACTTGCCGACGGTCGCGGGCTTGCTCACGCTGGACGAACAGCGCAACCCCATCAAGCCAGCGGTCGTGGTGCGCGTGACCGAGTCGGGCGAAGTCTTCGAGGCAGAGGTCGCGCCATGAGGCCCCTCGAACTCGCCCTGTGCGCGCGCAGGATCTTGCGGGATGGCCGCCTGCCACCGATGCTGGTCTAGGATGGTCACGTTTCTGCAGCAGTTGGTGAACGGACTCTCGATAGGGTCCATCTACGCCCTGATAGCGCTCGGTTACACCATGGTCTACGGCGTACTGAAGCTTATCAATTTTGCTCACAGCGAAGTCTTCATGATGGGCGGTTTCGCGGGCTTCTACGCGGCCATGGGTCTCGGCTTCGATCCGAGCGAGCCCGCCGCATTCGGCGCGGGAAGAGCGCTTTTATGCCTGCTTTTTGCGATGTGCGCTTGCGCCCTGTTGGGCGTGACCATCGAGCGCCTCGCCTACCGCCCCTTGCGCCACGCCCAGCGCTTAACGCCCTTGATCACTGCGATCGGGGTCTCGCTCTTGCTGCAAAACCTGGGCGTGTTGGTCTTCGGCGCAAGTCCGCGCTCGTTCCCGATGATCGTGAGTGAGACGCGCTACGAGATAGGCGGCGTCGTCGTCACCAACATCAAGCTGATGATCTTCGGGGTCAGCGCCGTACTGATGGTAGCTCTGCAATTTCTCGTGCAGCACACGTGGACCGGCAAAGCCATGC
>CAZEWA010000616.1:0-1683 GCA_964515685.1 uncultured Polyangiales bacterium
TTCAGCGCCACTACCTGCGCGTGCGCGCCCATCCGCAACGCGGCATCGAAGATGTTGGCTTGGTGCGCGTAGACTGACTGAAGCAGCAATCTTCTGGGCTTTCTGCCGACGTCGAACCAGGGTCGACGCTCTGCCACGCCTGAGTCATTCTCGCAGGATGAGCGAGCCACAAAAAGGCACAAACCGCAAGAAGACCCTCGCTGCCTACGCCAGCATGCTACTGGTGACTTCCGGCGCGCTCTGGACCATCCGCTCGCTCGGCGCAGCCGTGACCGCACCCGCACCAGCTGAAGGCGCAGCAGGCCTCGGCGCGAAGAGCCCGGCCATGGCCTCCGAGACGCTGCTGCACGTGCTCTTGGCCCTGTTGCTTATCGTCTGCGTAGCACGCCTTCTCGGCGCGCTGTTCCGCAAGCTTGAGCAGCCTGCAGTCGTGGGCGAGGTCATCGCAGGCATTGCGCTTGGTCCATCGCTGCTCGGCCGCATCGCTCCAGAGCTCTCGGCCTATGTGCTTCCGGTTTCGGTGGTCCCTTCGCTCGGCATCATCGCGCAAGTCGGCGTCATCCTCTTCATGTTCTTGGTCGGCGTGGAGCTCGATACCAGCCTCTTGCGTAAGAAAGCGCACTCCGCCGTAGCGATATCCCACGCCAGCATCCTCGCGCCGTTCGTGCTCGGCGCGGGCCTTAGCCTCTGGCTTTACCCTCGGCTCTCGACCAGCGACGTCCCCTTCTTTTTATTCGCCCTATTTATGGGTGTGGCCATGTCCATCACCGCGTTTCCGGTCTTGGCGCGCATTCTCACCGACCGCGGCATGCACAAGAGTAAGCTCGGCGTTCTAGCTCTGAGCTGCGCAGCGGTCGACGACGTCACAGCCTGGTGTCTGCTCGCTTTTGTCGTCAGTCTGGCAGCAAGCCAAACAGGTAGCGCAGTCCTCACCATCCTCCTCACCTCCAGCTACATCACGTTCGTCTGGCTTCTGCTGCGGCCCTGGGCGCTGCGCGTCACACGCGAACAGGACCTGCGCCGAGAGATTGGACCCAACGCCATCCCGCTCGTGATCTGCGCGCTTATCGCCTCCGCGCTCATCACCGAAGCCATCGGCATTCACGCCATCTTCGGTGCATTCTTGCTCGGCAGCATAATTCCCCACGAGTCCTCGCTCGCACTCAAGCTGCGCGAGAAGCTCGAAGACTTGGTGGTCGTTCTGCTCTTGCCCGCCTTCTTCGCGTTCACCGGCTTACGCACGCAAATCGGCTTGGTCAGTACGCCCGAGCAGTGGGGAATGTGCGCCGCCATCGTTACGGTGGCCTGCGTGGGTAAATTCGGGGGTACCTACGGGGCCGCTCGACTCACCGGGCTCGACCGCTACGACTCAGCTTCTTTGGGCGCACTGATGAACACGCGCGGCTTGATGGAGCTGGTCGTGCTCAATATCGGACTCGACCTCGGCATCATCTCCCCGACGCTGTTTGCCATGATGGTGTTCATGGCCGTCATCACCACCTTCGCCACCTCGCCCCTGCTCTCGCTGTTCACATGGCTGCGTGCACGCCATGCTCCGCACAACGGACAGCACGGCAGTGCCACGCTCTAGCGACGGTCCATCGCCCTTTCAGCGGCACGCAGAGGACTCACTTTTTTCGGTAGGGCCGATGAGTTTTGAGCAGAGCACCAGTCTATGACCTT
>CAZEWA010000617.1:0-1667 GCA_964515685.1 uncultured Polyangiales bacterium
CTGCCGGCCTTTGAGGCGGCGCGCGATGCGGGCTACCCGATCGAGCTCGATCTACACGTGCTGCGCGACGGCGAAGTGGTCGTCTTTCACGATGAGCAGCTGCGGCGCGCGACCGGTGTGACTGGCTCGATTCAAGACGAGACGCGCGACAGCATTGGCCGGCATCGACTATTTGGCACGCTTGAAACGATTCCCACGTTTGCGCAGCTGCTTGCGTGCGTCGCAGGGAGGGTTCCCTTGATGATCGAGATCAAGGGTCGCCATGCCAAGCGCGCGCGACATGTGATGGCCCAGCTTGCGCGCTACCAGGGCGAAGTCGCCGTGCAAGCCTTTGACCCGTTCACCGTGGCCTGGTTTCGTGAACACGCGCCCGAGCTTGTGCGCGGCCAGCTCGCAGGCCCCATCGAAGGCGGCCCACAGAACGCGTTCGAGCGCTTTGCCACGCGCCGCTTGCTGGGCGCCATCGTCTCCCGCCCGCACTTCATCAACTACGAGCTGCGCGGCCTACCCGACCCCTTTATCAAGACCGTAAGCCTTGCCATCGACCTTCCCGTCCTGTGCTGGACAGTCCACAACGAAGCAGAAAAGCGTAAGGCCGAGGCGCTGGGGCTCAACTACGTGTTCGAGGGGATTCGCCCGTGACCCCGTGGACGTCCTTGGGCCCCGATCACCCTTGCGTCCGAAAAAACTTTTCTCCCCATTTACCCAAATCGCGCCCCTGGTGTGTTAACCCGGCCGATGCGAATGCTTATCAGAACTTTGCTGATCTGGATGACCTTGGGCGCATTGCCGCTTGCGGCCAGAGCCGAAGGCGCCGTGCACTCCTACGCGGTGGTCGTAGGCAGTAACCGAGGCGGTGGGGGCCAGGGCGTTTTAAGCTTCGCTGAACGCGATGCAGAGCGCATGGCGGAGCTCTTGGTGGAGCTGGGCCGCACGCCTCAGGCGCATGTGGGGTTGCTCAAGCAGCCTTCGGCCCAGGCGCTCAGAACGAGCCTTGCCCAACTGCAGCAGACCCTAGAGGCCCACGCCCGTCGTGGTGAACGCTCGCAGGTCCTCTTCTACTACTCGGGCCATGCACGGGCGCGCGCCCTGAGCCTCGGCAGCGAGGAGTTCCCGCTCGATCAGCTGCGTGAAGCCCTGACGGGCTTGCCGAGCACGCTGACTGTGGTCGTGCTCGACGCGTGCCAGAGCGGCGCCTTTTCTGGGATCAAGGGCGCGGAGCCTGCCGCGGATTTCTCCATCAGTTCGGTCAACGAGCTTCACAGTCAGGGCATCGCGGTGATGGCCTCGAGTACGGCTGCCGAGCTCAGTCAGGAATCGAGCGAGCTCGGCTCGAGCTACTTCAGTCATCACTTGATCGCGGCCTTGCGCGGCGCAGGCGATCACAACGCGGACGGCCGCGTATCGCTGGATGAGGCCTATAGCTACGCTTACCACCACACGCTCTCAGACACGGCGCGCACGCAGGTCGGCACGCAGCACGCCACACTCGAGACCGACATCCGCGGTCGTGGCGATGTGCCGCTGAGCTACCCGCTCGATGCCGACGCGCATCTGTTGCTACCGAGCGAGCTCGCAGGTCGGATCTTAGTTCAGCGTGCAAATCGCGGTGCCGTGATAGCGGAGATGGTCAAGGCAGAGGGCACACCGCTCGCATTTGCGTTGCC
>CAZEWA010000618.1:0-1657 GCA_964515685.1 uncultured Polyangiales bacterium
ATCAACAGCAGGGGGTCCATTCCATGGCGAAAACCGCGCGCGAGCGCCCGACGCCTTCGAAAGGGAGATCGAGCTTCACGACTCCGCGAAGTTCAGCTTGGCCTTCTTCTTGTGCAGCCGCTTGGCCGCTTTGTCGTAGACCTCTGCAGCCTCTTCCTCGACATCGAAGGTGCCCAGATAATGCATCTTTCCGCGATGGCCAATCCCCGACTGCCACCTGCCGCTGCGCGTCAGCCGCACGCCTCGATACTGGCTGGTGGTTTGTTCCTTGAAGAGCTGATGCGCATGCTCACGCATCTCATCGACGGTCGCCGGCTTCAGCTTGCGCTCGGAGAAATTCCGCACCGCATCACGTCCATACAAGTGCAGGACAACACGATCGTAGGCGATCGCCGCGGCCTCGGGATCGTCGAACGTACCGACGAACACGCCACCCCCGTTCGGGTCGGTAACATGGGCCTTCCAGGAACTCCGACCCGGCATCTTGATCACGCCGATGTACGGTGCGGTTCCGCGCAGCTTTCGTTGGCGTAAGCGCGCTTCGTTCTGCAAGGCACGTGGAGCCATGGCGCCAAGACGCTCACTTGCTTCAGGCAAATTGAGAGGGCGATCGAGCCCGAAGTGCAGCACAGCGCGATCGTAGGCGATCGCCGCGTCGCGTTCCTCCGACCAGCGGCCGAGATGGTGCGTCTCTCCGCTCACACAGAGCTGCGCGGAGAAATCTCCGCGACTGTGCGCGACCCCCTGGTACTTGGAGAGCTTCGGCCCTGGCGTGCTCCGCTTCTGTACAGGTGGAGTCGGCTCCCGCGGTGGCGCCGCGAAATTGAGGAGGGCCTCCCTCCCGAGCGCAGCCCACGCTGCCCAATCGTACGCCCGTGCGGCACCTTCCTCACTGTCGAAGCGGCCGAGCGCGTGATCTTGACCGGCGTGGTGGAGACGCGCGCCCCAAAGCCCGCGAGCAGCATCCCAGTGCACGCCACGGAACTTGCTCGAGAACCCTGCCTTACGCAGCCCGCGCGCTTCTCGGCGAATCTCTTCGATCGGCGCGGGCGTGGCCTCCCCAGGGAAATTCAGCACGGTCTCGATGCCGAGGTAGAGCGCAGCGCGATCATGCGCGAGGGCCGCATTGCGATCGTCATCGAAGTTGGCCACGTGGCGTAGCTTTCCGCCCACCGGGACACGCGCCTCCCACTTCCTACCGGTCCATGCCACGCCGAAGTACGGGCTGACACTGCCCCTGGTCTTCATATGGGCCAGGCGAGCCTCACGTCGCAGCTCCTCGGGGCGCGCGGCCCCGAGCTTGCGCGCGCGCTCGGGAAGGTTCAGTCCGCGTTCGCTCGCGAGATCAAAGTGCAGGATGGCTCGATCCCTCGCGATGGCAGCGTCCTCCTCGCTCGCCCAGGTTCCCGCGTAGACGCTGCTACCGGCGTGCCGAAAGACCGCATGGAATCGACCGTCGCGAAGGTGAGTGACTCCGATATAATTGCCACGAGTGGGCACTTCCTTCTTGGGTCCAGGCATCTGCGAACAGAAGATTGGGGGCTCGGAGGACCGGCGTCCAGCGAGCTGCGCTGCCGTTCCTCGCTTTCACGTGCATGGGGCTCTATTGCGGATCCGCAAAGGTCACGGGCAAAGGGGCCAATGCGCGATGAAGAAC
>CAZEWA010000619.1:0-1655 GCA_964515685.1 uncultured Polyangiales bacterium
GAGATCGACACGCTGCTGCGCAAGGCGTTCAACTCGCCGACCGGCTTCAACACGCCGCTCGATGTGAGCATCGTCATTCAGCAGATCTGCGATCACGGTGACTACTTCGAGCTGCAGCCGAACCGCGCCAAGAACGCAATCACGGCGTTCGGCCGCTTGGCTGGCAACGTGGTGGGCTTCGTGGCGAACAACTCGGCCGTCGCAAGCGGTCAGATCGACATCGACGCCTCGTACAAGATCGCCCGCTTCGTGCGCTTCTGTAACTTGTACAACATCCCGCTCATCTTCCTCGAGGACACCACCGGCTTCTTGCCCGGTCGTGACCAGGAATCGCGCGGCATCGTGCAGGCCGGTCGCGCCATGCTCGATTCCATCATCGACGTGCGTACGCCGCGCATTCTGTTGATCCTGCGCAACGCCTTCGGTGGCGCGTACGCGGCATTCAACCCCACGGCCACCGGCGCAGACCTCGTGCTCGCCCTGCCCACCACGCGCGTCGCGGTAATGGGCCCCGCCGGCAAGGAATACGTCTACAAAGACGAGCTGCGCAAGGTTCGCGCGGAGGCCGCACTGCTCGCCAAGACCCAGGGCGCAAAGGAAGCCGCCGACTGGCTCAAGGCTGAGGAAGCCAAGTTCAACCAACTCTACGAGCGCAAGCTGATGAACCCGCGTGAGGCCCTGTCGCTTGGCTCGATCTCCGAGATCGTGATGCCCACCGACCTGCGCGCCACGCTCGGTAAGAGCCTCCAGTTCTTGCTGCGTCAGTACAAGCCCAGTCCCTTGCAGGCCGTTCAGCGGGAGTTCTTCTGATGTCCGAGCACAAGCCCTACAACGCCTACTCCAACAACTCACTCATCCACCGCGACCGCAGGCTGGGACTCGCGAATTCGCCTTGGGTGCGCTCGTTCGCTGCCGACGACATGAGTGTGCTCATCGTCTGTCGCGGCCCCATCCGCAAGGAAGCCATCGACGTCTTCCGCGAGATGGGCATGACCAAGGTGGGCATCCTTCTGTCGGAACGCGACAGCATCACCTACCCGCGCGCACTGGCTCCTGAGCTGCGCGTCATGGACCCGAAGCACGTGCACCGCGTACCGGACTACACCGGCGTCACGCGCGAAGAGCGCATGTTCCGCGTGCAGCAGATGGTCGATATCTGCCGCAAGAATGGCTATCGATACGTATTTGCGGGCTACGGCTTCATGGCCGAAGACGCAGACTTCGTGCGCGCCATCGAGCAGGCCGGACTCATCTTCATGGGCCCCTGCTCGTACACGCAGGAATCGGCCGGCAAGAAGGACGAAGCCAAGCGCACCGCGCTCGAGAACGACGTCTCCGTCACGCCCGGCATCAACAACGGCACCGTGCTGACGTTGCTCCGCAAGCACAAGGACAAGGCTGCGCTCGAGAAGCTCGCAAAGAGTGAGGGCCTCCATGTGCCCGAGCTCAGCGACGCAAAGCTCAGCCTGCAGGAAGTCGCGGACGCCGTCCTCGCTGCCTCCTACGCAAAGGGCATCGACCTCTACAGCATCGAAGAACTCGGTGCGACGCTGCGCGACGAGGGCGTGAAGATGCTCTCTGAGTTCAAGGGCAGCCGTGCGCGCCTCAAGGCCATCGGCGGCGGTGGCGGCAAGGGCCAGCGCATCCTCGACGAC
>CAZEWA010000620.1:0-1651 GCA_964515685.1 uncultured Polyangiales bacterium
TTTCTCACTTCCAACGACGGCTTTCGAGGGATCGGAACGCGAGCCCCAGGCTCAGCGCGATCACGGTGAAGAAGAAGAGCAGGTCGCGGGTGTCGATCACGCCGCGCTCCATGCTGTTTGCGTGGTAGCCAAAGGAAATCCACTCGAATACGGAGGCCGTTCCTTCAGGCAGGAAGTACAAAAATTTTCCGATAAGACCGAAGAATCCGCAGATTCCAAGGCCGACCACGAGAGCGACCAACTGGTTGCTCGTCCAGCTCGAGGCGAGCACGCCGATGGCGAGAAACGCAGCCCCGGAGAGAAACAGTCCGAGGTACCCCGAGAAGGCGGCGCCCCAGTCGAGCGGTCCGAGGCTTGCGACGGAGAAAGCCTGCGGCAAGGTCAGCAGCAGCAGCACGAAGAACATGCCGAGCGCACCCAGGTACTTGCCGACGATGACTTCGGCGTCGCGTACCGGATAGGTGATGAGCAGCTCGAGTGTGCCGGTGCGCTTTTCTTCCGCGATGAGTCCCATGGTCAGCGCAGGTGCGGCCACGGCGCTCAGGGTGAACGCCCACAGAAAGAGCTGCCGCAGCGAGGCGCGCTGTTCGAGGAAGAAGCTGTTCCAGAACATGATTCCGGTCAGCACCAGAAATATGCACCCCACGATGTACGCGGCGGGGCTGTTGAAGTAACTGCGAAACTCGCGGCGTGCGATGGTGAACGTGTTCTGCATGTTCATCCCTGCTTCGAAACCGTCAGTTGACGGAAGATCTCTTCGAGGTTCTGGCCTTCGCGGCTGAGGCCAACGAGGGTGTGTCCGCCCTGGACGGCGGCTTGGAAGAGCTCGCCGCGCAGGTCTTCGTCTCCCTTGGGGATGACTTCGAACGAAAGCTCCCCCTTGGGGGCTTCGACGCTGCGCACGCGCTCGACGCCGCGAAGCTTTTCGATCTGCTTGTGGGCCTCGGCGGACTTCTCGCCCTGGTCGAGCAGGCTGACCTGATATCGCGCGCGCCCAGCGCGGTCACTCAGCGCCTTGGGCGTGTCGTCGGCGACGATTTTACCGCGCGCAATGATGAGCACGCGATCGCAAGTGACCTGCACCTCGGGCAAGTTGTGCGTCGACAGGATGACCGTGCGCTCCTTGCCGATCTCCTTGATGACATCGCGAACTTCGATGGCTTGGTTCGGATCGAGACCGCTCATCGGCTCGTCGAGGATGAGCAGCGAGGGCTCATGCACCAGGGCCTGAGCTAAGCCCACGCGCTGCCGATAGCCCTTGGAAAGAGCCCGGATTTCTTTGCCGATGACGTCACCGAGGCTGGTTTGCTCGACCGCGCGCTTGATCTGGCGTCGCGCAGCTTCGCCCTTGAGGCCGCGCATGTCCGCAGCGAACTCGAGGTATTCGTAGACGAGCATCTCGGTGTAGAGAGGCGTGCTTTCCGGCAAGTAGCCGATGGATTCGCGTGCCCCAACAGGATTGTCGAAGACGTCCTGCCCGTTCACCTTCGCGCTGCCCTCGGTAGGCGCGGTGTAACAGGTAAGGATCTTCATCGTCGTGCTTTTTCCGGCGCCGTTCGGGCCCAGAAGGCCGACGATTTCTCCTCGCTTCACCTGGAAGTTGAGCTTGTCGATGGCGACGAAGTCACCGTAGTGCTTCGTCAGGTCTTTG
>CAZEWA010000621.1:0-1608 GCA_964515685.1 uncultured Polyangiales bacterium
TCGGCAGCTCGAATGGCGGCAGGGTCCAGCCGAGATTCGCGCGGGTCTCATCGACCTGAGCGTCGGGCAGATTGCCGTGCGCAGGTGAGGTCCCCACGGCTGGCGAGCCAAAACCAATCTTGGTCTTGGCCATGATCAAGTGCGGCCTCTCCTCGGAGGCCCCTGCTTTCTTCAAGGCTGCGCGAATCTGCGCAGGGTCGTGACCGTCGATGCGCTGAACATCCCAGCCGTACGCCTCGAAGCGCTTGCCGACATCTTCGTTGAAAGAGATGTCGGTCTTG
This sequence comes from uncultured Polyangiales bacterium, assembly GCA_964515685.1. Classification (GTDB taxonomy): domain Bacteria; phylum Myxococcota_A; class Polyangia; order Polyangiales; family DASUME01; genus DASUME01. The sequence continues at coordinate 282 of CAZEWA010000621.1, forward strand.
CCGTCGATGGTGATCCCGTTGTCGTCGTAGATAGCGATGAGCTTGCCGAGCTTCCACTGACCTGCGAGCGATGCAGCTTCCGCTGCTACGCCTTCCATCAAGTCACCATCGCTGGCCAAGACGTAGGTCTTGTGGTCGACAACTTCGCTTCCGAAGCGGGCCTGGAGCAGGCGCTCTGCCAAAGCCAAGCCTACTGCGTTGCCGAGCCCTTGGCCGAGCGGACCCGTGGTGGTCTCGACACCGGGCGTCATGCCGTGCTCAGGATGGCCAGGCGTAATCGAACCAAGCTGGCGAAACTGCGAAATGTCCTCGAGCGTGAGGGCATAGCCGCTGAGGTGAAGCAGCGAATAGAGCAGCATCGAGCCGTGACCGGCCGAAAGCACAAACCTGTCTCGGTCGAACCACTGGGGGTCCTTGGGGTTGTGCTTCAAAATTTCCGCGAATAGGACGCTGCCAATCTCAGCGCAGCCCAGCGGAAGGCCAACGTGGCCGATTCCGGCCTTTCGCACCGCATCGACAGTCAGGACGCGAATCGCGTTGGTGGCGGCAGTCAGGGCTTGAGCGGACGTGTCGGACATGCGGATTTCCTCTTTGGGCTCGAGACACCGAAGTTGTTGCGCCCCCTTTGCACCCCGCAGGTCCCAAAACCGCACGAGGCCCGTAAGGCCGGGCGGGAAATACGCCCTTCCCCCCACCGCGTCAATCGTCTATGGCCGGCCGAGCCTCATAAGAAGTGCTCTCGAAACTTTTTGTCGGCGAGCGTGTGGGCCCGCTCTATCTGCTCGGCTCGCTGCAAGCACAAAAGCAGGTCGGAAAGCGGCATTTTCGCGCGCGGGGCGGGGCCTGCCGTTTGTCGAAGCTTGAACTGCCCTACCACACACTCCCACGTTTCAGTCCCCACGCCCTCCACCACGATCTCCGACCCGAGCAGGAGCACCCTTCGGTCCGCGCTAAAGCGCAGCGCATCGAGGTCGACGCTGCCCGTAACACGCTGACCTGTGCTCGGCCGAGCTTGAGGCGCAGACAGCTCTCGTGCATCCGCGGTCAGGGCGTCGATCAGATAGCGCCCGGCCTGCACAAGCTCTGTGAAAGCGGCGGCTGAAGGCGGCAGCGCAATCGCAGCGTAATCTTCCTTCAGCGCGTCACCCTGCTCCTCGCGGTAGCTTGAAGACAAAAGCAAACCCAGTGCGTAGGCCATCACGGTTTCTGCGGTCATCACGGTGCCGATTCGGCCGAATGCTTCTTGGGCGTGCGCGGATAGATTCTCCAGCCCCTCGGGCGTGCGACTTGGAAAAACACGCGTGCGACACGAGGAGCGCGTCGACAG
>CAZEWA010000622.1:0-1587 GCA_964515685.1 uncultured Polyangiales bacterium
AGGTGAGCGATCGCGACGTGTCGCTCGCTCAGATGAGCCTCGCCCACGGTTGCGACGAGCCAGACGCAAGGTGCATGGCGGATATCGCAAGCACACTGAAGGTCGATAGGCTTATCTACGGCACGATGGCGCGCTCAGGTTCTCTGGTGCACGTGTCGGTGTTCTCTTTCGACTCGGTCAGCGGCCAAGTCGAAGGCTCGGTCGATCAGAAGATCGTCCCCGAGCGGCTCAGCGGACCTGCCCTGAACGCCACCGCCGACCAGCTCGTGGCGCGGCTCACGGGCAAGGGCGCACTCGGTTCGCTGCGGATCCTCGGCGACACGCCGGGGGCCGAAGTGAATTTGGACGGCACGCCCGCGGGCGAGCTCAGTCCCCGCGGTGAGCTCCTGCTGTCTGATATCAGCGCCGGAAAACACACCGTGACCCTGCGCGACCCGTTCTCGCAGCGCTCGCGCGATGTGCCTGTAGTAGTCGGCGAGAACGCCACGGCAACGCTGCGCGTGGTGCTTACGCCCCCGCCGCCAGTGGAGCTCGAGCCCGCGTCAGCGGAACCCGAGCCGGTGCTGGAAGCGCCCCCCCCCTCCAACAAGCTGCGACGCATCGTCGGCTTTACCTCGGTGGGCATCGCGGCAGGTCTCGCCGCCGCCACCATCTACAGCTGGGTGCGCATCAACAACATCAACGATGACTCCGCACTCCGCGAGTACCGCTCCAACTTCAACTCACAGGTCTCCGATGTGTGCGTTGAAGCAGAGGCTGGAACGCTTGCGCGCGCCATGCCGGGCAAGGCGGGGCTCGAGCGCTCGGCACGTGACCTCTGTGGCGAGGCCGACACGCTGGAAGTCCTGCAATACGTCTTCCTCGGCAGTGCCTTGGCCGTCGGCGGCGTCGGTGCCTACCTGCTTCTCAAAAATCCTGCGCATACGCCCAAGGTCAGCGTGCGCCCGAGCTACCGCCACGGCCAGGCCATGGTCCGCGCGGCCATCCAGTTCTAGCGCGTGCGCATCGTTTCAGGTCGACTCGGAGGTCGCCGAATTGCGCCCCCGCCGGGCAATGTCACGCGTCCCACAGCGGAGCGGGTGCGCGAAGCCTTGGCCTCAGCCCTCAGCGCGCGCGGCGTGATTGAGGGCGCGCGCGTGCTCGACCTATTTGCGGGCACGGGTGCGCTCGGCTTTGAAATGCTGTCGCGCGGCTCAGAGCATGTCGTGTTCGTGGAGCGCGATGCCAAGGTCGCAGACCACATTCGAAGCGCCGCCGAAATACTCGATGTCACGCGCGAAGTGCAGGTGCTGCGCGAAGACGCCCACAAGCAAAAAGGGCAGGACGCCATCCTGCGTCACGGTCCCTACCACCTGGTGCTGGCCGATCCGCCGTACCGCGACGCACAGCGTGCGCTCGAGACGCTCGTGAAATTGTGTCAAGCGGGCCTGCTAGCGGAGGGCGCGGTTCTTCTGCTAGAGCATGCAGCTAAGGGGCCGTTGGAACTGCCGGCTGACTTCGCGGTTTTATCCAGCTACCGCTACGGCGATACGTCCGTGGAGATGTTCACCTGGGGATCTTCCCCCTAACACGTGTACGAGGCGAAGT
>CAZEWA010000623.1:0-1582 GCA_964515685.1 uncultured Polyangiales bacterium
GCGCTGCTCCGAGGAATGCGATGAAGTTTCTCTGCGGAAACTGCAAGGCGAAGTATCAGATCGCCGACGAAAAGGTCACGGGACGCACGCTGCGCATGAAGTGTCGGCGCTGCGATCACGACATCCTGATCGATGGGCACAGCATGCCTGCACCCCCGCCCGGACAGGCCGCGACGGGACAAACAGGCAATGCCCGTCGCGGGGGGGTCTCGGTTGTGCCCGGGCCCGGTCGCTCGGGTGGCTCGGGCGCACATCCCATGCCGCCACGTGTGCCTGGCGGGATTCCCGCACCTCCGCAGCGTGCGCTCGCGCGCTCGAAGCCTCCCTCTGCGCTCAATGCCGATTTCCGCCGTCACGTGGCGGCGCCGCCCGAAGTCCCCCAGCGAACTTCCCCGTACGACCAGTGGCACGTCGCGATCCAGGACGTACCCGTGGGCCCGATGACCCGCGACGAACTGGGGCGCAAAATTGAGACAGGGGCCGTGACCTCCGACTCGCTGTGCTGGCGGGAAGGCATGGACGATTGGCGTCCGCTGGGTGAGTTGCCTGAGTTGGCAGCACTCTTGCGTCGAGCTCGCGAGAGCCGTTCGCAGCGGCCCTCCCGTTCGCGCGCACCCGCAATCGGAGCCCCGGGGCGTTTCGACCCAGGAGAGGGCGACGACTTCGACGATGACGCCAGCGAGCCCACGCGTATCGCTGATTTGAGCGGCCCCAATTCTCCCCTCGCGAGCTTGGCTGCAGCAGCCGCGGTGCGTGGCGCGGCGGGCTCCGCGAGTTCGCCTAAGATCCCAGTGGCGGCCCCGGCGGCAGTCGCACCGGTTCCTGTTCAGCCGGTCGAGGTGGAGCCTCGCGCAAGTAAGGGCAGTTCAGGGCTGACCACCGGTATTGCGGTGGGCTTGCTGGTGGGCATTCTGCTCGTGGGTGGCCCCATGCTTTACCGCAATACCTGGGGCTCTCCGGCTCCGGTGGCACCGGTTGCTGTGGCCCCGCCGTCCGGGCAGGAGGTCGAGCGAGCGGCGCAGGACATCATCGCCAACGTGCCAGACCAGCCGGGGGAGGCAGTCGAAGAGGCGCCGGCCAAGGTCGACTCCAAGACCGCGACGCCGGCCGCGACTGGCGCTGCCAAGACCACGAAAACGGACACCACCACCAAGACCGCTCAGCCGAAAGACGGGCTCAGCGACGAAGAGCGGCGCTTGCTGGAGCGCATGGGTGGCGGCACAGGCACGATCGCCAAGGTTGGCACCGGCACCAAGGGCACTGAATCGTCGGCCAGCTCAGGGCCTACGCTCACGGCGTCCCAGCTTTCGGGCGTGGTGCAGAACAACAAGACGGCGCTGCAGCGCTGCTACGAGACTGCGTTGCGCGCGTCGGGTGGCCGGCAGGATGGGACCATCAAGGTCACGGTCAACGTGACGGTGGGCCAAAGTGGCACCGTGAAGAGCGTGACGACGCAGGGCACCGGACTTGGCGACATGAACGAATGCCTGAAGAAGTCGGTTAAGGCCTGGCGTTTCCCGGCCTCGGGTGGCGACTCGGAGTTTGCGTTCCCGCTCGTATTCCAGCCTGGCGGTTGAGCGCG
>CAZEWA010000624.1:0-1577 GCA_964515685.1 uncultured Polyangiales bacterium
AGTATGCGCGGATAGCGGACCTGTGCACTCATGCCAAACGTGGGAGGTTTACGTTACTGGTAATCTTTACGACACGTCATCAGCGGTTCAGTTTCATTCGTCTTCCCGAAACTCACCTGCCGCAGTCGAGCTGCAGCTTTTCCTCGACGCTCACCACAAAGGCTCTTTACCGATGCAGCTCGAGGTGGTTTGAGGCCTGGCCCTGCAGCCCGACCCCGAGGGACCTTCCCTCATCATGGTTGTAGTTGGCCGAGAGCTCACGCTCTCGGCGCGCATGGCACACAACGACGATAGATTTTACCAGTGCATCCCGGTCACGCTTGAGCTCGGCATTCTCTCGACGCAGACGAGCGAGCTCGGCTTCAGGCGTCTCGCCACGGTCTCCGCCCGGCGCCGCTTGCGCAGCTCGCCAAGGGTGCAGCACGCTTTCGGCAACGCCCAAGCTCGCGGCGACCTCAGCCATGGTGCGCTGTCCCCGCTGCGCCACGGCACGCAACGCCTCTGCCTTGAACTCCGCCGTGTACCGCTTTCTCTTCTTTGCCATTTCGAACTCCCGAGCCGGGGATACCCTCCTCCAAGGGTGTCCACTCATTCGGGGCCGGTTCACCCTGCGCATGCACAACAACGTGTTCGACGTGACCTCTCCTGGTTATCTTGTCAACGGCGGTAATGGGATAGCTATCCCTGCGCTGCCGGAAAACAGTGAGCTCTCGCTCGTGAACAACACGACTCGGAGTGGCACGCAGAACAACAACGGATTCACCTACAGTGCCATCAATCTGGCTGCCCAGTTAGCCAGCACAGAAGTGACGATCGCCAACAACATCATCTTCTGCCGCAACGCCACAGCCACGAACAATCGCGCGATCCACATGACGTCGCTTCCGAGCCTGCTCGCCCTCGTGAACAACAATTTGTTCGGATGCTCTGCGGGCATCCTCGGCATCGAAGCTGTCGTGTACCACAGCGCTGATCTAGCCACCTTGAATGGAGAGAGCTACGCGGCCAACAACCTCGCGTTCGAGCTCCGGGATGGCTCCAACGCCTACTTCGTCCAGGAGAGCTCCGACTATCGCCTCAAGGCCGGTGGAGCGGGCGATTTCCTCTCGGTCAAAACGGGTGCGGCGAGCAGCTTTTCGTCGCTGTTCACCGCGGACGGCGTCGCGGGCGACTCACGAGTGAACGGAACGACCTGTCCATGCACGCGCGCCTCGAAGCCGCGCGTGGGGATAACTGGGCCAGCGACACCGCGTCGTGGGTGCTGCATGCGCTCGCTGCGCACGGACACGTGCACGCGACCAAGGACATGACCATCTGGATACGGCCTACGCTAGACAACGCGCGCCGCATGATGGACACACCCGTTCGCCTCGACCTCATCAAGTCGATTGCCAGCGTCCGGCTCGCTGCAGCTTGGTCCGCTCACCGTGCGGACTGCTAGGTGCAGGAATGCGCTGGTTTGACGTATGCTGCTCTCGGTCTCCCAAAGATGCGAAGCACAGCCTTCGAATGTCAGACTCAAAGGTGAAGCGTAAGGTCCTCTTGCGGCCCGGGCCTACCCTCACGCGTGCTGCCCA
>CAZEWA010000625.1:0-1568 GCA_964515685.1 uncultured Polyangiales bacterium
GCGGCGCCGGGCGTCGAGCACTACAAAGCGGCAGACGCGACGGGCGGACTCAAGTTCTCCATCTGCGAAGCTGACTGGTCGGGCCTGTTCTCTGCGCTCGCGACGGAGGTCGGTCAGAGTGCCAGCATCCCGTGCGAGTTGCCGATTCCTGAGGGCGATGCCGGTGCAGTGAACCCGTGGATTCTCAACCTGGTGATGACGCGCGACAACGGGCAGAGCGAGCTCATCCCCAACGTGAGTCGCGATCAGTGCGGCTCAGGCGGCTTTTCCTACAACGACGACCAGAACCCGACGCGCCTTGTGCTGTGCCCCTCGACTTGCACGGCGGCCGCACAGGCCACGAAGCTCGAGATCGTGGTCGGCTGTGCGACCGAAATCATGTAGTCAGGCAGTCAGTCGTTAGCCCAGCCGGCGAGCTTTTCGAGCACGCTCGTGGGCAGGTCTATCGTGGCGCTGTTGTGGTGGTGGCCGAGCGCGAGCACGCTGGTCTTGGCATTCCGACTCCTGCGCGGCAGCAGCATCAGGTCGTAGGTGCCCCCATCGGTGCTCACGGTGCGAATGCGCGGGCCCGCGGAAGGTGCCGAATCGTTGGCCGTGTGCAGCGGGGCTCCGAGCGACCAGGCAGCGCCAGACAGCTCATCGGGCGGTTCGTCTTCGCCTGCGCTCGCGGTCAGGTACGCAGTGTCTGCTCCCAGCACGAACAGGTGCGCGGCGCTTGCGCCCGATTCGTCCATGGCGCGCTTGAGCACGCTGCGGGCGCGCGACCGGGTAAAGCCACGCACAGGCGTGTGGGCTGCCGTCACTTGGTCGCGTTCGAACGGCGTTATCAGGTCAGTCGACTCCGGCTCGAGTTCCGGCGGTGGGGGCTCAGAGGGCGCGATGGCGCGCATGAAGTTGGCGGCTAGTCTCGAAGATTGTGCGAGCAAGAACGGGCTATTGGCGCGCCGGGCCGCGTCACGCATGGCGACGAGCGCGTTCCGTACGCCTTCGGGATCCTTGCGTAGCAAGGCGATGCGCGCGACGTTCTCGTACTCCGAGCACAACCAGCAGTATTCGCGCTGTTCCTCGAATAGCTGAAGCTGCGCTCGCACCATGGCATCGGACTTTTCGTTTTCGCCGAGCGCCGCGTACGCGAACGCCAGCTCGCGATCGAGGTTGCCGTACACCGCGGCGTACAGACGGTCGTCGTCGGACACGTACTTGCGCGCAAGCTCGCATATCTCACGCGCCTTTTCGTAGTGGCCCGCGGCGTTCAGTGCAGCCGCGTAGCTGCCGTAGCCAGAGATCCACCCGATGATCGTGCGGGGCGCGTGCTTCTCGACGTATTCCGCGCCGTAGTGGATAGCGAGATCCAGATTGCCGCGCCGCGCCTGGTACATGATGCGCAGGACATCGCGCAGGGGCGTAAGGGAGGGCACTTCGCGGGCGAGCTCCTCCAAGCGTTCGAGGGCGCGGCGCGCCGATACCAGATCCCCGAGGCGTGCACTCGCCAAGCCCTCGACGGGCGCCGCAAACCATTCGACTTGCCAGGTGGTGCCGCCCTCGATGGCGTGCATGTCGAGCATGCG
>CAZEWA010000626.1:0-1568 GCA_964515685.1 uncultured Polyangiales bacterium
CGGGGCGTAGCGCAGCCTGGTTAGCGCACCAGACTGGGGGTCTGGGGGTCGCTGGTTCGAATCCAGTCGCCCCGACTAGTTTGAAGATGAAGCCCGCAGGTCCCCCAGACCTGCGGGCTTTCTCTATTGGCTTGCCGCGAAGGAGAAATGGTGGCTGAGCGCCCGCTTATCCTTCTGTCGAATGACGACGGCGTCCACGCTGAAGGACTCCACGCGCTGCGCAACGCGCTGCGTGAGATAGCCGAGGTCTTTGTGGTAGCGCCCGCACGCGAGCAGAGCGCCACGAGTCATCGGATTACCCTCGCGGAGCCGCTTCGACACAGCGATCTCGGGCACGACACGCACATGGTCGATGGCTCGCCCGCAGACTGTATCTACGTGGCGCTCAATCTTGGGGGGCTACTTCCTCGGCGCCCCGATCTGGTGGTGAGCGGTATCAATCACGGTCTGAATCTCGGCACCGACGTCGTGTACTCAGGCACGGTGGCTGCGGCGCGAGAGGGGGCCCTGCGGGGAATACCGGCGCTGGCGGTGTCTGCCGACGCGCGCGCGGACTACGCGCAGGTCGCACGGGCTGTGTTGCCGCTCGTATTGCGGCTTGTCGAGGCCGAGATGCCGGGCGCACCGCCGCTGCTGAATGTGAACTTCCCAGCCTGTGCCCCGCGAGGCATGCGCGCGACGCACCTCGGCAAGCGAGACTACGAAGACAAGGTCGAAACGAGGCACGATCCGCGCGGGCGATCCTATTACTGGATCGGCGGCCCGGCAGTCCCGAGCGATAGTGCGGAGGGGACGGACAGCACGGCCATTGATGATGGCTTTGCGTCGGTTACGCCGCTCTCTATGGAAATGACCGAGCACGCCCATCGCAGTCTTGCGGAGTGGGTTGCGGTTGGGGGCCAGAGGCCCAAGTTTGGATACTGAATCGCCGGAGGACATGTGACAGGTCTACGCCAAGAACGACTTCGAATGCTGGTCCGCGACGTTCCTGATTTTCCAAAGTCCGGCGTACTCTTTCGCGACATCACACCTGTACTCGCTGCGCCGGAGGCATTTCGCGACGTGATCGATCTGCTCGCTGCGCCGTACGTGCACGCAGAGGTCGACGTCGTGTTGGGCATCGAATCCCGCGGCTTCATGTTCGCGGCGCCCCTCGCGCTGCAGCTCAGCGCGGCCTTCGTCCCCGTGCGTAAGCCCGGCAAGTTACCGTGCGCAACAACTCGGGTGGAGTACGCGCTCGAGTACGGAAGCGACGCGCTCGAGATGCACAAAGACGCGTTTTTTCCTGGGGCACGCGTGCTCGTGGTCGACGACGTCATCGCAACCGGTGGGACCGCCAAGGCTGCACTCGACCTTGCGCGCAATCACGGCGCGACACTCGTAGGCGCCGCGTTCTTTGTGGAACTTGGCTTCCTGAAGGGGCGGGACCTGCTGGGCGATGTCGCCGTTTCCTCGGTGTTGATGTATTGAAAGCCTCGCCCTGGTCGGAGGCGGCGCCAGGTGATATAGCTCCGTGCCTCGCAGATACGCTCCCGTAGCTCAGCTGGATAGAGCAGTCGCTTCCTAAG
>CAZEWA010000627.1:0-1558 GCA_964515685.1 uncultured Polyangiales bacterium
CGTGCGGCGGGCATCTCTAAGCTCGATGATCATCTGACCCGGGGTTGTAAGTGGAAAGGTCTTCAAATGGTAGTTTGAAGTTCTCTACGAACGCACGTGGGATTCCCAAAGCGTGACCACATTGGCAATGTTTTGGGGAGACCGGAAACCTGCACTGAACAAAAGTCCCAGGCCTTGACTCGGCAACTCCTAGCCTTACATTGCGACGGCCTCCGAATTAGCAGGCTTTCGTTATGCAAAAGCGCGACTATTACGAAGTGCTCGGTGTCGAGCGAACCTCCTCCACCGACGACATTAAAAAGGCGTACAAGAAGGCCGCGCTCAAGTACCACCCGGATCGCAATCCCGACAATCCGCAGGCGGAAGAAGAGTTCAAGCTCTGCTCCGAGGCCTATGCGGTATTGAGTGATGGCGAGAAACGCCGCCGCTACGACCAATTCGGTCATGCTGGCGTCGAAGGCGCTGCGGGTGCGGGCTTCTCCGATATTGGCGACATTTTCAGCCAGTTCAACGACCTATTCGGAGATTTCTTCGGCGGCGGCATGGGCGGCCAGGGCCAAGCCCGCAGGCAACAGCGGAGCAACGGTCCCCAGCCGGGCGCCGATCTCCGCACCGTAATGTCGCTTACACTCAATGAAGCGGTTTTCGGAGCCAAGAAAGACGTCGAGCTCGCCCATCCTTCGCCCTGTGACTCCTGCCAGGGCACCGGGGCCAAGGATGGCCAGCTCAGCACGTGCGGCACCTGCAAGGGCAAGGGTCAGGTCGCCCATGCTCGGGGTCCGTTCTTGCTCAGCACCACCTGCCCCAGCTGCCACGGTCGCGGCATGATGCCGAAAGACGTGTGTTCCTCGTGCCGCGGTGCCGGCGAAACGCAGATCGAGCGTCGGGTCAAAGTCACGATCCCCGCCGGCATCGACCACGGTCAAACGCTGCGCGTGACGAACCAGGGCCAAGCAGGCAGGCGCGGCGGCAACGCTGGCCACCTCTATGTCACCGTCGATGTCGCCGAAGACGAGCGCTTCGAGCGCCAGGGCAACGACCTTTTCCACGAGCTGTCCGTGCCCTTCCCGGTGGCGGCGCTCGGCGGCGAAGTGAAGATCCCGACCCTGGATGGCGAATCCACCAAGGCCAAAATCCCCGCGGGCACCCAGCCTGGGCAAACCGTGGTGGTCGAGGGCTTTGGCGTGCCGAGGCTCGATGGCCGCGGCCGCGGCAAGCTGGTCGCCGTGGTGCAGATTGCTGTGCCCGAGAAGCTCTCGAGTCGCGCCAAGTCGCTGCTCAAAGATCTGCGCGAAGAGCTCGAGAGCTGAAAGCGTGCGCCCTACAGCGCCGGTAGGTGCTCGGGCAGCTCGAGCATCTCGCCGGTCGCGAGGAAGTGGTACACGCCGTAGCTCTGGATCACACGGCGCGTGTAGTGCCGCGTCTCGTCGTAGGGGATATTCTCAATCCACTCGTCGAGCGGCTGGTCTTTGCGCTCCTGAAGCCAGCGGGCCGCCGCGGAAGGGCCCGCATTGTACGCCGCGGGCACCAACGCGAACTGCCCGCGCACGCTGGCTGC
>CAZEWA010000628.1:0-1551 GCA_964515685.1 uncultured Polyangiales bacterium
TGGCTCTCTTTGCTCACTGTGCGGCCCCTGTGGTGTTGGCCTGGCTCAACTGCAGCGCGCGAACGTAGGCGACGATGGCCCACCTGTCGTCAGCTGGAACCTGCACGTAGGCAGGCATGTTGTTGAAGCCGTAGGTGATGACTTGATAGAGCTGCCCGTCAGGCATCTTGCGGATGCGATCCTGATGGAACGTCGGCGGCTGAAACGCTTGGTTCGCAGCGCGCTCGATCACGAGGCCTTGACCACTTCCCGTGCCGTCGTGGCATGGGGTGCAGAAAATCTCGTAGCGAGACTGGCCACGATCCAGCAGCTTCGTCATGTCGCCTGCGCGCTGAATGACGACTGAGGGAATCGTGTCGACAAACCCTTCACCGTCAGCCGTGCGGCCTTCGGCTACCGCCGGGTTCAGTTCCATCTCGCGTGCAACGGTTCCCTCGACCGGCGGACGCATGGTGCGGCCGTCAGGGAAGTACGCGCTGTAGGCTTGGGGGTTGTATCGCGGCTGCTGATACATATTGCGCAGGATCGCAACTGGCTCTTCCTGGCTTGTCTGTCCGCGACAGGCACCCAATAGGGTCCCAACCGCGAGCAGCGCGCTGAGCTTCACGCGCATCATGTTTCTTCCTCCACAAGCTCCACGTGCGTGGGGTGCAGGGACTCAAGAAAGCGGCGCGTGTGCGCCACGTCGAACTGCGGGTCCTCGGCTTCCACGGAGATGAAGAACTTGTCCGTGGAGAAACCCTTGAAACGCTCGGACTCGAACACCGGGTGGTTGTGCCGCGGAAGCTGGTTCAGACCCAGCATGCCGAAGAAGCAACCCAGCGCAGAGAAGAGAATGGTGAGCTCGAAGCAAACCGGAACCATCGAGGGCAGCGAGATTGGCGGCTTACCACCGATAATGAGCGGGTAGTCGATGCCGTTCGTCCATGTGATGAGCGCTACGCCAGCGGTAAGGCCGGTGAGTGCCATGACGAAGACGATCCAGCCAAGTCGTGAGTCGCCCATGCCCATCGCCGCATCCATTCCGTGGATCGGGTAAGGCGTGTGAACATCCCACTTCTTGTAGCCTGCATCGCGGACCTTCTCGGCCGCATGCAGCACTTCGTCGGGCTTGTCGAACTCGGCGAGGATCACCGCCGGTCGGACCTTTTTCTGGGGGATTTTATCCGAGGATGACATGACGTTCTGGTCCCCTCACTCCGCTACGACAGGTGCGCCGTGGGCGCCTGCGTGCTCTTCGTCTTCGTCGTGGTGATGCGGTTGTGAATCGGGCAGCACGCCCTTCACTTCGGCCATGGCGATCATCGGAATCCACCGGATGAACAGCAGGAACAGAGTGAAGAACAGACCGATCGAGCCAGCGTAGATGCAGATGTCGATGATGGTCGGGCTGAAGTTGCCCCACGAGGAGGGCAGGAAGTCACGGTGCAGCGACGTCACGATGATGACGAAGCGCTCGAACCACATGCCGATGTTGATGAAGATGCTGACCACGAACATCACGGGGATGCTGGTGCGGAGCTTCTTCGACCAGAAGAGCTGGGGCGAGAT
>CAZEWA010000629.1:0-1548 GCA_964515685.1 uncultured Polyangiales bacterium
CTTCCGCACAGCGGTGACATCGAGCGAGATATCAAGGCGCTACCCCGCGCATGTCGCCTGTTCCGCAAGGAGCTTTGGATTCACTTCAGGCTGGATCGTGGGCTCGACCCCGACGCCATGCGAGCGCTCGCGTTCGTCCGCGTGATCGAGGTGACGCCGGGCAGCAGTCTGGATGGTCGCGCGCATGTGCACCTGTACCTGCTGTCGCCGTTCTTGCCGAAGGCGCTCGTGCGGCATCTGTGGGGCGCAGCCTTGTTGAAGCTCGGCTATGTGGTGCCTCTCGAGCCGATGGAGGAGGTGCTTGCGGGCGCCTTACCTCAGAGCCAGGAACAACTGAGGCAATGGCTCGTGACGCGCCGCGGACGGCAGGGCAGGTTGCTCGAGGCCATCTACGCGCCCGTCATCGACATCGAGCAGGGCTACGGCGACGTCGAGAACGAACTCGTCAAATATCTGATCAAGGATATCGAGCGCGATCCAGACGGTGAGCAGAAGCTGATTGACCCTGCGCTTTTTGCGCGCGTGTATGCAGGGCTCGAGGGCGTGCGCACGGTGGTTACCAGCACCGGGTTCTGGAGCAAAGGCGCGTCGCCCTGCAAGTGCCAGACTTGCGGAAGCACGCTGACGACCCGCGAGCGGGTGAAGCCCACGCCGGCGAATGACAACTCGGGCGCGGATCATGCGTGATCACACAGAGTTCATCACCACGGCCCAGCTCGCGAAACGCTTGCACTATCGGTCGCGTGCCGGCGTGCACATGGCGGTGCGGCGAGGCCGCTTGCCTGCGCCGGTGCGTGTCGGTCGTCGCTGGTTGTTCCGTTGGGCCGACGTCGAGGCTATGCTGACTCCACGAACGAGCGTGGACGTCATGAATGGAGATTCTCATGACGAAACCACGGAAGCGCTTGGTCGCGCCGGGTCTTTGGAAACTGGATACAGACCTTTACGAGATGCGAGTGCGGGGGCTTTGTCCGCGCTCGGGGAAGATGCGCGCTCGCTATCTCAAGAACTTTCGCGGCACGTTCGCGGACGCCATGGCCGAGCGCGAGCGCTTGCACGGCGAGCTCACGGGCAGGCTCGCGGCGCCCAAGGAACGCGAGCTGCTTTCGGACTTCGCGCGCTCGTGGATGAGCACGCGACTCGCGCGCGGTGACTGGCGGGAGACAACGGCCAAGCGCTACGCGGAGGCGCTCGACCTGCACGTGTTGCCGCAGTTTGGGGCCGTGTTCGTCGATGCGCTGACGCCGCGCGACATCGAGCGTGCACTCGCGGAGTGGGCGGCAACGTATCAGCGCTCCACCGTCAACGGCTGGCTGCGTGTGCTGCGCACGATGCTCAATGATGCGGTCGCAAGTGGGCTCATCACCACGAACCCCGCTGTACGGGTTCGCGCTCTGCGTGAACGCCGCGACGAGGAGGGCGATGAGGACGACTGGACCAACGCGCTCGCTCCGAGCGAGCTCGATCCGTACCTGCGCGGTTTTCGCGCGCACTATCCCGAGCACTTCGCGCTGATCGTCACGCTCGTTCTCACCGGCTTGCGCTGGG
>CAZEWA010000630.1:0-1546 GCA_964515685.1 uncultured Polyangiales bacterium
AGTCCTCGATCATCTGCTCGAGCTTGGCGCGCGTGAGGCGCAGGTTCATGTGCTTCGGACCGGAGGCATCCGCCGTCAAGAACGGCAGATTGACCGTGGTCTCGAGCTTCGAGCTGAGCTCGATCTTGGCCTTCTCGGCTGCGTCCTTCAAACGCTGCAACACCATCTTGTCGTTCGAGACGTCGATGCCCTGGTCGCGCTTGAACTCGGCCACCAAGTAATCGATGACGCGCTGATCGACGTCGTCGCCACCGAGCTGGGTGTCACCGTTGGTGCTGATAACCTGCACCACGTTGTCGCCCACTTCGAGGATCGACACGTCGAACGTGCCGCCGCCGAAGTCGTAAACCGCGATGACCTCGTCCTTCTTCTTGTCGAGACCGTAGGCGAGCGCTGCCGCCGTGGGCTCGTTGACGATGCGCTTGACGTCGAGACCGGCGATACGGCCTGCATCCTTGGTGGCCTGACGCTGGGCATCGTTGAAGTACGCGGGCACCGTAATGACAGCCTCGGTGACTTCCTCGCCCAGGTAATCTTCGGCTGCCTTCTTGAGCTTACGCAGCACGTGCGCGCCGACCTCGGGCGGGCTGTACGCCTTGCCGTGGACCTCGATACCCACGTCGCCGTTGTCGCGCTTGATGAGCTTGTAGGGCACGCGGCGGCTGTCGCCGGACGCTTCCTCGTAGCGACGACCCATGAAGCGCTTGGCGGAGAACACCGTGCCTTCGGGGTTCGTGATGGACTGGCGCTTGGCCATCTGGCCAACGATCACCTCATCCTGCTCGGTCCAGGCGACCACGGAGGGCGTCGTACGGTCGCCCTCTTCGTTCACGATCACCTTAGGATCTTTACCTTCCATGATCGCAACGACCGAGTTGGTCGTGCCGAGATCGATGCCGATGATCTTGCCCATGAGAAATCCTTCCCTTCGCCCGCTGAGGCACGCTTTCGAGCGCTTGGATCCTGAACCGAACCCGCTGTGATCTCGGGTAGATGCCCGTCCAGACCAACACACGCCCCAAATCTGGGCCCAACGTAACCAGTCAGCCCTCACCGTCAACCCCGGAAGCGGAGCGCCGAAGCGCGAAAGAGGCATCTCTGGCCGACCGCCGCTCCCTTTTGGGGGTGCGCTCCCGAGTTTCTTGACCCGCCTCGCCCCCCACGGCACAACCGGCGCCCATGTCCGAGAGCCAAGGTGCCGGCCGCGGCCTCGTCTACATCACAGCGGCGAAGCTCTACTTCATCCTTTCGGGCTTCCTTGTTCAGCTAGGCCTGCCGCGCTTACTGGGTTCGCCCGAGGCCTTCGGCCAATACTCGTTGGCCATGAGCATCGTGAGCGTCGTGAACAACGTGCTCATCGCCGCTACGGTGCAGTCGGTCTCCAAGCGCGTAAGCGAAGATGAAACCCTGGCGGGTGCGCGCCTACGGCAGGCCTTGGTTTTGCAGCTCGGTGTGGGCCTGCTGCTCGCGGGTGGCCTGTTTTTCAGTGCGCCGGGCCTCTCGAGCTTCGCCTACGACCAGGACCTCACCGCCCTACTGCGAATCG
>CAZEWA010000631.1:0-1532 GCA_964515685.1 uncultured Polyangiales bacterium
GGAAGAGCGAGGCGCAAAATCGAGTCCGAAAGAAGGCCCAAGTGAGCGCCGACCGCGGCGAAGGTCCCCAGTGCCGGAACATCAAGGAAACGATATCTTCGAGGTTTGGGTTTTGCGCGGGCTGACCGTCAGGCTGGCTTTACCCCTGCATCTGCGCCACGAGCAGGCTAGATTCATCCGATGCAAGCGTTCGTCACGGGAGGCTCGGGTTTCGTCGGCAGGCAACTGATTGCGCAGCTCACAGCGCGCGGCATCTCGGTGAATGCGTTGGCCCGCTCAGATGCCTCTGCCGCGGCCGTGCGCGCAGCAGGTGCCGAGGTGGTGCGCGGCGACCTCGACGACGAGGCCGCCATGCGCGCCGGGATGAGCGGCTGTCGATGGGTCTTTCATTCCGCCGCCAAGGTGGAGATCTGGGGCAAGCGAGAAGACTTCGAACGCGTGACGGTGCTCGGAACACGTCACGCGCTGTTGGCCGCACGGAGCGCCGGCGTCGAGCGCTTCGTGCACGTATCGACCGAAGCGGTCCTGGTCGGTGGTCCTCCCCTGGTCGATGCAGACGAGAGCTGGCCTCTGCCGAAACGCCCGCTCGGGCTCTATCCCTGGTCGAAGGGCTTGGCCGAGGTCGAAGTAAGATCCGCCGCACAGGCAGGCTTGCACGCCATGATCGTGCGTCCGCGGGCCATCTGGGGGCTCGGCGACAGTGTCTTTCTGCCGCGCTTGAGCGAGCTTGTCGCGAGGAACCGATTCGCGTGGATAGGCGGCGGGCGGGCGCTCACCTCGACCTGTCACGTGAAGAACGTGTGCGCAGGGTTGATTGCCGCGGCGGAGCGCGGACGGAGCGGCGAGGCCTACTTTCTCACGGATGGCGCGCCCATCACTTATCGCGAGTACCTCGGCGGCATGCTCGCCGCGGTAGGCCAGGACGCAAGCGCCGCCGCGAACATGCCCCTGCCCTTGGCGCGGCTGCTGGCGCGGCTGCTCGAGGGCTTTTGGCGCATCACAAAGCGCAGCGGAGAGCCTCCCCTCGTGCGCACTGCGGTTGAGCTGATCGGCTCTCATGCCACGGTGAACGACGAGAAGGCCCGACGCGAGCTCGGCTATGCCCCTGTGATCACACGACAGCAGGGTCTAGACGAGCTCAGGCAAGTGCCCCTCTGACCTCCTGAAAAGGTCGAAGCACGAGTGCCACGCCTCACTTCAGGCCGTTCTCGTCGCGAGCCTTGTCGTTGACCTCGTCGGCACGCTTTGCGGCTGGCCGAGCGCTGATGCGCTCCACGTAGGCCTCGAATGCAGGGCGCGATTCGAGCATTTTGAACCTGAGCAAGTAACGCAGCGTTCCGCCGAAGACCACGTCGGCCATGGAGAACATGTCGCCGAGCAGGAACAGCTTCGACGTGACGGCCTTCTCGATGGTGTCGAGCATGGCCTCATAGGAGCCCCATCCCGCGTTGCTGTCGCTGTACGCCCAACCAGAAGTCTTCGCAAGGGCGCAGGGCTCGATGACCGAGGGAGCGAACAACGCCCAGCGGTAG
>CAZEWA010000632.1:0-1530 GCA_964515685.1 uncultured Polyangiales bacterium
GCTCTCGCGTATGCAGGCTTCGCCCTGAGTGCGGCAGCCCTCGCTGCGGTCTCGCCCACCCCCGTGGCGGCTGACACCGTACCGACCAACTACCTTCCGGCGTACACGCCGCCTTCGGAGCCGTTGCCTCTAGACAACGGCGACCTCGTCTACCCAGAGAATGCGGACTTGGCCGAGCCGTTCACGGTCGGCCCGAAGGACTACGCGGGCAACTACGTAAACCTTCCGTATGCGAAGGATTTCCACCTCATCATGTACCGCACGACGTCGGCACGAGGAGAGCCGGTCGTCGCCACGGGCATGGTCATCCGCTCGCGGGCGAATCTGGCAAATTACCCTACAGGGTCGGTGCGTCCGCTGGTTGCGTACGCGCCGGGAAATCAAGGCGTGGATGATCCGTGCGCCTCGTCTTTCGCGGTGCGCAACGGTGCGTGGTACGAGAACTTTCCGGTCAACGGGCTCTTGAGCAAGGGCTTCGACGTGGTGGTTCCCGACTACCAGGGGCTCGGCGTGAACGACGGCCAGGTGCACGCGGTCGCCAACAACCGCGCCAACGGTCAAGCCACACTCGATGCCCTCCGGGCCGCTGAGCTGGCCATGCCGGACTTCCTGCCCACAGCCTCACCCGTACCGCTACGCATGGCTGTATGGGGTTACTCCGAAGGTGGCGGTGCTGCAGCATGGGCGGCGAGTCACATCGCGTACGCAGCACCGAGCGTGCAGGAAAAGATCGCCGCAGTCGCCGCAGGCGGCGCCACGGCCGACTTGAAAATCGTGGGGCAGCTTGCAAACGGTCAGGACCAGGTCTCCCGTCCCCCGGTAGACTTTGCAGGCAATGTGCTGGTCAACCGCTTCACGATCCCACCGCAAGACATGGACGGTAACGGCGTTCTCGATAACCAGAACGTCAACGTCTATTCAGCGCTCGTGCTGATGGCGGCCGCCGGGATGCAAGCCACCTACGAGCCTGTCGTGCCCGGCGAGGTCCCCTACGACCACAGCCAGTTTTACCTACCAAACAAGTTGAGCTCCAATGGTCTGAACTGGACCCAACAAATCAAACAGAAGTGCCTTGTGGATGGCCTCGCCGTGGCCGCCGGGTTGCACGTGGACAGCTTCGTGCAGAACACCGACGGTTCGGCGGGCACCCTCGTTGCCGGCAAGATCGTGTATCCGGCCGACAGCGCGACAGCCAAGAACCCGCTGACAAACAGCGTCTGGAAGCAGAAGTTCGACGAGCTCAACCCCGCCTACGGAAACGTGGCCCCCACGGTGCCCACGTACCTCTACCACGGCAGCAAGGACGTCGCCGTGGCCTACCCACAGGCGGTCGAGCTCCGCGAACGCTGGTGCAGCATCCCGTCGCACGCGCCTATCTACTGGCGCCGCTACAATGGCTCCGAGCACGTGCAGACCTGGGGCTTCTGGGCGTCCGCCGTGACGTTCGTGCAGCAACAGCTCTACAAGGCCGACGGCCGACCCAACAATGCGGATACGGCGTACCCCGACAACTGCGCGACGGCTCCCTGA
>CAZEWA010000633.1:0-1519 GCA_964515685.1 uncultured Polyangiales bacterium
CATGGTGAGGCCGAGCGCAACGACATGGTGGAGTACTTCGGCGAGCAGCTCGACGGCTACACGTTCAGCAAGTTCGGCTGGGTGCAGTCCTACGGCTCGCGCTGCGTAAAGCCACCGATCCTGTTCGGCGACATCAGCCGCCCCGTACCGATGACCGTGGAGTGGACCACCTACGCGCAGTCCCTGACGAAGAAGCCCATGAAGGGCATGCTCACGGGACCGGTCACCATTCTCAACTGGTCCTTCGTACGCGACGATCAGCCGCGGTCGGTGAGCTGCTGCCAGTTGGCGCTCGCCATCCGTCAGGAAGTGCTCGACCTCGAGAAGACGGGCGTGCGCGTGATCCAGATCGACGAGGCCGCGCTGCGTGAGGGACTTCCGCTCCGCAAGTCGCAGTGGGCCGAGTACCTCGGCTGGGCCGTCGAGTCATTCCGCATCACGGCCAATGGCGTGGAGGACGAGACGCAGATTCACACGCACATGTGTTACTCGGAGTTCAACGACATCATCGCGTCGATAGCCGACATGGATGCCGACGTCATCACCATCGAGACCTCGCGCTCGGACATGGAGCTGCTCGAGGCCTTCGAGCATTTCAAGTACCCCAATGAAATAGGGCCAGGCGTCTACGACATTCATTCGCCGAACATTCCGACACGCGAGCAGATCATCCACCTGATGCGCAAGGCCGGGGAGCGCGTGCCGGCGCAGAGGCTGTGGGTCAACCCAGACTGCGGACTCAAAACCCGCGGCTGGGCAGAGGTGATCCCGGCGCTCGAAAACATGGTGGCTGCCGCCAAGCTGCTGCGCGAAGTCAACTGAGGGGCGCGAGCACGCCTGCGTGTAAGATCGGGTCGCCCGACCAGGTAACTATGCACGACCAGAAATGATCGCGGCGATGAAGCAGATGGAACCTCCGCCGTCGCACGCGACGCGTGCTCGCTTCACCGAGCGCAATTTACACGAGCGCCTGGTAACGTCACGACCGACGAGAGCGCCATCGCGGTGGACGTTCTCCTTTCTGGAGGGCGCCATTCTGGTGGTCGCTCTTGTGTGTATGCGTGCATCACTCCGCGTAAGCCGAGATCAAGTTCCTCAGCGATTCTGTGTCCCACCTCGTAACATTTTCATACAGCGTGGCGAGTTCCTCTACGCGTATCCCGTAGGGGGAACTCTTCATGATTCGTGTTCCGATCACTTGGTCTGTCAGAAATCTTCCCACGGTCCTCACGTCTACGGTCCTCAACCTCTCCGCGACGACATACGCCAGTGATTCCCCAATCGCTTTCGTGAAATGGCGGTCCAGATCGCCAAAATTCGCGAGATTGATATCGCCATAGCGCCCCTTTCCTCTTCCCAAGTAGCGCGTGAGTGCAGCGATGCTGGCGATGATCGTCGGGATCCCTTCGGGAGGCCGTGCAGCGGTGGGAAGATATTCGTTGACGCGGGTATAGCGGGCGGGAGCGGCGTTGGGCCGATTGTTTGCTACTTTGAAAACCCCAGCCCCGACGATCCACAA
>CAZEWA010000634.1:0-1518 GCA_964515685.1 uncultured Polyangiales bacterium
AGAGGTCGGGCAGGGCATCGCCATTCACATCGTTGATCTCCCCCTCTTCACCGACCCCACGCGTGGGCCCTCCTGCCATCTCCACCACCGCAGCGTTCCCGGGATCGAAGTTCGCGTAGCTGAAGGTGACCGGGGGAAGAGCGCCCTTCCCATCGCGCCCCAGCATTTCGACCCGCGTGAGTCGGCTCAATCCGAGCAAGTCGTCATACCCCAGCGCGTATGTACGGATGGTCTCCGCGCCGTGACGCACTTCGACGCGCGCAAGGCGTTGCGCGACGGTGACTGGGAAACCCGCGAGATGCGAGGTGAGCACATCGGACCTGGCTTCCCAATACAGCACCACCTCGTTGCGGTAGGCAGCACCGAAGTCGTTGTAGATGACGCGCGCGAGATAGGCTCTACCCGTGGGGTCTGGCTCGTACTCGTAGCGGATGCGATTGCCGAAAGTGTCCTCCTGCTCGCTCAGCATCCACGTAAACACGCGGTCACCGTCTGCGAGCACGGCACTCCCTTGGCCAAATCGAAACCGGATCCCACTTCTGTTACGAAACTCCCAGCTCCCGTCCTCGCGCTGCCTCCCGCGCACGAAAGCTCCCTCGATGCGAAAACGGTACGAGCCATCGGTGAGTTTCACCAGCTCTTCGCTACCACCGCCCATGCCGCGTAGCGTGATCACGTCGCTCTCGTCGTACTTCGGAAGGCAGTGATCGGTGCTGCGCTCGACCGCGGGCAGACCGAGCGAAAAGCCCATGCCAAGCTCGCCGTTGCCCGCAGACGACGCGTAGCGCAAAGCAAGCTCGGGCGCGAAACCGTTCACACCGGGCGGCACCTCGATGGCGACTTCGTAACCAGCCATGCCTGTGTTGGGGTTCGGATCAAACGAAGCGCCGAGTCCTTGCACCGAGCCTGGCCCCGTGGGCAGCGAGAGCACTTCAGGGCGCACGCCGGAGCGGTCTTCGGCGAACGCTCGCGTCGCAAAGCAGACGCTAAAGACGAGAAGCCAGAGCGTGCGCGTCACAGCGCGTCGATCCATGCGCGAGCGAGACATGGCGATCACCTGGGCTGATAGATGGAGGTCGAAAGCCCTGGCCGGCCGCTGGTGACTTGGTCGGCACCCTCGCCCCCGAGACCACCTTTCCCGTTCATGAGCTCGTTGTCGATGGAGTCCGAGGTGAGTTGCGCGCCAGCCGCGAGCACCACGGCGACACTCGGTCCGCCGCCACCGCCGCCACCCATGCCTCCGCGACCTCCTCGTCCGCCGTCTCCTCCTCGCCCTCCTGGCGAAGCTCCAGGACAAAGAGTCGATGGGTTTCCACCCGGAGCGCCTCGGCCTCCCTCCGCGCCGCCCAGCCCTGCCGTGCCACGGCCGCCGCGTCCGCCCTGTGCGCTCACCACGTGCGTGCGCACCAGCGTCAAAAGCGTGTTGCGCGCGAGGATGCCCGCCGACATGCCGCCGCCCTTGCCTCCGAGGCCCCCTGCCCCGCCGCAGCCTCCCGAGCCGCCTCCACCACCCGTGGC
>CAZEWA010000635.1:0-1517 GCA_964515685.1 uncultured Polyangiales bacterium
CTAGGCTGCTAAGTACCTCTGATGCTAACGCGCATCGAGAATGTGCTTCGGGTCTCGCCCGAGGTGTTTTGGCAGCGGCTTTTCTTCGACGCCGACTACAACGGCCGTCTCTACAGCTTGCTCGGCTTCGAGGCCTACGAGGTGCAAGTGCTAGAGACGCTTGCGGATGGTCGGGTGCGTCGCGTGTTGCGCGCCGAGCCTCCGATCAAAGCGCCGGACCTGCTCAAGCGGCGCCTGAAGGGAAAGGTCTTTTACACGGAGGAGGGCTTCTACGACCCGGCCCGTGCTGTGTGGGAGTTCGTCAACGAGTCCAGTGTGGCGAGTGATTCGACCAAGGTCTCGGGCAGCATCCGCGCCGAACCGCATCCTGAAGGCATGCTTCACTTGGTGGAGCTCGACATTCAGGTGCGCGCGTTTGGCTTTGGCTCGATGGTCGAAAAGGCGATCGAGAAGAACACGCGTGAGAGCTACCGCGTGAGCACAGAGTTTACGAATGCATATGTGCAGGAACACGGCCTGCATCCGTAAGGTGTAGGTTGCGTTTTTTTATTGCAACACAGATGCAATAGAATATAAGTTGCACGTTATGTTGGATAGGCACGCGATGTGCGGTGAGCGAGAGGCGAAATGAAGATGCGTACCAATGGAATGCGGGGCTCACTCGGGCTCCTGGCGCTCGCGGCGCTCGGCTGTGGCGAAAGTGACAGCGTGGGCAGCGGCAGTCTGCGCGTCCAACTCGTGGCCGAGCGCAGCATCGTGGAGGGCCTGACACAGGCGGACACCAGCGACTACCCAGTGCAGTTCACAAAGTACCTGGTGGCCGTGGGCGGCGTGCAGGTGGCGCGAACCAATGGGGCAAACGAGGTCACGCACGACACCGTCTACATCGCCGACCTGAGGCGCGTGGGCCGCGAAGGCGTGGAGCTCACGACCTTCCGCGACCTTGCGACCGGGCAGTGGGCAGAGGTGGGTTACGCTACGCCCTCGGCGAGCGAAGGCGCAGAAGCGTTGTCTGGTGTTAGCAAGGCCGACCGCGATCTGATGGTCGCCAATGGCTATACCTACTGGATTGAAGGCGTGGTGGAGCGTCCAGCCGCGGAAGGCGGGCCTGTGAGCTTCGTGATCCAGACTGACGTCGACACGGTGTTTCGTGACTGCGAGATCAATGGAAGGCCGGGTGTGGCGATAGGGCAGGGGGCCAACACCGTAAGCCTTACGCTGCACGGCGATCACATTTTCTTCAATGCATTTCCGAGCGCGAGCGAAGCCTCGATTGAGCGCAGGGCGGGCTGGATCATCGAGGCTGACCGCGATGGCGATGGTAAGGTCTCGACCCAGGATCTGCTCGAGCTCGACAGTACGGAGCTGTTCACGAGTGCGAATGGCTACGACCTGAGTGGTTCGCGCGTGATCATCGAATCGGCCCTCGATTTCGTGCGGGCGCAGCTCGCGAGCCAAGGGCATATCGATGGCGAAGGCGGTTGCGTGCCCGAATTCATGGGCGTGTCGCTAGGGCA
>CAZEWA010000636.1:0-1516 GCA_964515685.1 uncultured Polyangiales bacterium
TCTAAGGGGTGCCTTGTACTGGGGCATGGACCGAACTCCTCCAACGACAGTTAGTGCCCGTCCGGGTCGTGGCTGCGGCCGAGTTCCTCGGCGCACCTGGCTCGCAAGCCTCGGCGTCCCTACCAAACGGTCGACAGACGACTACCTCATGGTCGGCAGGATGCCAGTAAAAAAGGGTACCGATCGGCAATTTTTTGAGCGCCTCGGCCCAAACTGCCTACCGTGAGGTAGGGCGAAAGAGACGAGGTCGTCTACCGTCCCGTGTGGCGAGTCGCTCGCGCGAACCTGAGCGCGCGTTACGGGGCCCAGGTGACAATCGCGAAGCCGTTGCCGCCGGGGCTGCAGGTGCTCGCAGTAGCTCCGCCTCGCGCATAGGTGGTGCCATTGGGCAAATCACCGGCATTGGGTGCGGTGGTCGAGGTGGAGGAAGTCGTGGTGCCTGACGTGCCGGCCGTGCACAGCCCGCCGCCACCGCCGCTGCCGCCACCCGAAGACGTCGCCGTACCGGCTAGGCCACAGCCGCCTCCGCCCTTCGCGCCAGCGAGCTTGGTGCCGGCTATGTTGGTTCCGCTGCCGCCGCCACCGCCGCCACCGCCTGCGAGGACCGCCAGCGATGCGTCTCGGAAGAGGGCGCTCGCGCCGCCGCCGCCTGCACCCTTGCCGTGCGAGGTCCAGATGGTTGCCGAGCCGCTGCCGCCGCCGCCACCACCGTACCTGCCTTGGCCGCCGTCACCGGCTGAGCCGTTGCCCCCTGCGCCACCGTTGGCGGCACCCGAGCCGGCTGTTCCGTTGGAGGAGGCGTTGTTGGCGCCTGCGCCGCCGCTCCCGGCGAAAGTCGGGTCGGTGAAGGACGATGCGCCTGCCGTGGTGCAGCCCTGGCCGCCTTGGCCCACGTACAGGCGAATCGCACTTGCTGCGCTGAGCCCGCTGAGGGTGCCCGAGGCGAAGCCACCGGCGCCGCCGGGTCCGGGCTCGCCTCCGTCGCCAGCGCTCCATACACCCGCCGAATCGCCGGCCGCGCCGCCGCCCCCCCAAAGCCTCACGGTCATCGACCTGCAGCCGGTGGGCGGCGTGAGGGTGTGCTGGCCTGCCTGGTAGTTCACGGTCGAGCCTGCACACGCATCTTCATCGACCTCGCCATCGCAGTCGTCGTCCACACCGTCCGCGGTGGTGTCGTCGTCTGAGAGCTTCGTGCCGGGCACGCACGCGGTCTCGACGCCGCTGACGCAGCTCGAGGGTGTGTTGCTCTGCTGGCAATAGCCAACGCCGCATGAGGCGTCGCTGACGTAATCCTCGTCGACACTGCCATCGCAGTCGTCATCGATGTTGTTGCAGCTCTGGTCGTTCGGTGCCTGGGGGCCGGGCGTGCAGGAGTCGACCTGGGCGCCGCTCTGACAGGTGAGGCTCCCGGTGCGTCCACACGCGCCGACGCCGCAGCTCGTGGGTGTGACGACGTAGTCCTCGTCGACGCTGCCATCGCAGTCGTCATCGATGTTGTTGCAGCTCTGGTCGTTCG
>CAZEWA010000637.1:0-1514 GCA_964515685.1 uncultured Polyangiales bacterium
GTGGCGACTCGGAGTTTGCGTTCCCGCTCGTATTCCAGCCTGGCGGTTGAGCGCGGCTCGGACGTCTGCGCAGTCAGCAGCGTTGCACCCAACCCCGCGAAGTTCGTAAGCGGAGGTTGGGACGGCGTGCGTCGATGCGCCCGAAGCCCGAATGCCACTAAAGAACGAGTCGGATCAGCGCGTACACTGCGCCGCCTAGCGCGACGGCAATGCTCACCGTGGCGGGCCAGCTCAGTTCTTTGCTCGACGTCGCAGGGGGCGCGACGCGGTGCGCTCCGGTTGCACGCGGATCAACCACGATGCTCGGCGCTGTGGTCGCTGCGTTGCTTTGGACGCCGGGTCGCGTGGCGGGGGGCGAGATACTGGGTTCGGGGCCGAGCTCATTCAGGCCCAGTTTGCGCAACTCTTCCGCGTCCCACATAGCAGTGGGTTCATCTGCCCCGGAGGCAGAAGCATCGAAATCCTGGTCTTCGTGCTTACCGTGCTTGTCGTCGGCCAAAGCAACCCTCGAAGGTTGGTTCCCTGTGAGTGTACTTGCTTTGCGTGCGTCGTTCACGCTTTTGCGCTCGCGGTGTATCGCATCGCCCCAAGCGCTGCGGCTGAGAACGATTCAACCCCCGTGGAGCGTGTGTGTGCGGGCTGCTAGCCTACGCTCGTGCACGACCTGCTCACGATGGTTACGGAGGCAGTCAGGCTCTCGCTTTGGCTCGCGTTGCCTGCGCTCGGCGTAAGCTTCGCGGTTTCGCTCGTGGTGGGGGCGGGGCAGGCTTTTACGCAGCTTACCGACCCCGTACTCAGTGCGATTCCGCGGGCGCTCGTCGTGGCTTTGACCCTTGCGTTTGCCGGTGCGTGGATGGGTAGCGAGCTGACAGCGTACACGGCGCGCCTTTTCACCGCGTTGCCTGACTTGGTGCGCTGAGCATGGGCCGTAACGCGGGGAGCGCGCTGTCGTGAGCCTTCAGTCGTGAGCCTCGATGGACCGGCGGCGACCGTCCTCCTCTTGCTCGCGCGCCTCGCGCCGCTGGGCATATGTCTCGCTTGGTTTTCACGCGGCCTGTTCGGCGTCACGGTGTCCGCTTCTCTCGTGCTGGCCCTGGCTGTGTTCTTCGCACCCGATGCCACAGTTGCCCATGCCCATCCGGGGCTCGTGTGGCCGCTGTGGCTCGTCTCGCTGCTGCGTGAGTTCTGCTTAGGCACGTTGGTGGCGCTTGCCCTCTCGCTGCCACTGGTCGCGCTTTCCTTTGCGGCGCGCTTTGCGGAGTTCACTTCCTCGCTCGGGCTGAGGAATCGCGCAGGCGCGATCACGCTCCTGTACGCCCTTGCGGTGGGCTCGCTGTGCCTGAGCCTCGGGCTCCACCGCTCCTTGGTGCTCGCGCTGAATGAGAGCCTGCAGATGGCTCCGCTCCATGGTTCGGGCTTTAGCGCGCAGAGCTGGGCGATGGGCGTTGTGCAACTCGTCTCTGCCACCTTGGCGCTCTCGGTCGCCTTGGCCCTGCCGCTCTTGCTTTCTACCT
>CAZEWA010000638.1:0-1502 GCA_964515685.1 uncultured Polyangiales bacterium
CAGGTAGGCGAGCCCACCTAAGCCTGGCGTTTGGTAATGTGCACTGCGAAGCAGGGAGCCGGAGGTGGAGCTGCCCCGCTTTCGTGGACAGTCTCTCTATGCTGTTGAGCAAGCTCAATCTTAGTTCGAACTCGATCGGACTCATGTAACCGATCGACGATTGATGACGCCGCACGTTGTAGAAGCTCTCGATGTAGTCTCGGATAGCTAGCTGTCTATGCCTCACGTGCGTGTTGAAGGTCTGCTGGTCGATGAGCTCGCCCTTGATGCTGTCCACGGGTCGCCGATCCCAGTCCCACCCACGGCCCTCGGGAGGGCTCGCTTCGGCTAAAGAAGGCTCGCAAAGCCCGCGCTCAGGTCACGCCCCCCGTTTGTGCGGCTTATCGGTCGTCCCCGACCACCTCATGATGCGCCTCGAGTACCCACGCGACTGGAGCGCGCTGAACTGGTTCTACGAGGGCGACCTCGAGCCGTCTGGCAGTCCCCACGAGCCCTTCCTCTTTCCGCGATGGTTTAAGGCTCGGAAACGGCCTTTCATCCACCGCACCCGAGGCTGTCGATGACAGGCAAAGCGGGCCACCTTTTTAGAGGCACATCTGCGCTTTGTAGGGATCCATGCGCGAATCACCGCGCAATCTCGACCTCCCATCACCGCAGGTCTTCTCTCCATGGCGGCGCACCATTTACGATCACTCGAAGGCGCTCTTGCCTCGTTGCGTCGACGCAGCCATTCAGCAAGGAGCCCTCTGCTTCATTGCGCTGCAAAGCGCGAGAAACGAGCGCGTTTTCGTGTACGTCAGTTTTCGGCCGATGTTTACTTGGCTTGTCTGGGCATGCATATGTCTCGCTAGTCTCAACCTCGTCGCTTGTAGCGACGGATCGTCTTCATCCCCTTCGGGGCAGTCGAAGGAGATCACGCACTTTGCGTTCTCGGCTGCGTTGAACCCTTCGCTCGAGCAGGACGTGGTCGCCACGATCGAGGCGGACGAAATCTCGGCGCACTTTCCTGCAAGTGCTGACCTCACGGTGTTGGTGCCCACCGTCATGCACAACGGCGTGGCCGTGAGTCCGCAAAGCGAACAGGCCCAGGACTTCAGTCGGCCCGTCACCTACACCGTGACCGCCGAAGACGAGGGCACTGCTGTTTACACAATGCGCGTGACCCGCGAGGCGCCGCAGAGCAGCGCAAAGGAGATCTCCAAGTTCGTGATCGCTGGCGTCACCGCTACGATCCATGGCAGCGAAATCACGGCTACGCTGCCGTTCGGCACGGACGTCGGGGCGCTCGTGCCGACGATCGCCTGGACCGGAGACAGCATCAGCCCTGAAAGCAAGGCGCCCCGGAACTTTGCACAGCCCGTGACGTATACGGTGACCGCGGTCGACGGATCCACGCGGACTTACACCGTCACGATTCGCGTCGCAGAGAGCAGCGAAAAGCACATCACGGCGTTCAGCGTCGCAGGGGTCGATGCGAGCATCAGCGGCAATGCGATCGCGGT
>CAZEWA010000639.1:0-1487 GCA_964515685.1 uncultured Polyangiales bacterium
CTAAATCACATGCCTCACCGCATTCCCAGCGCATTGCGCCTTTTGCGCCCAATCTCCCTTGGTCTGTCTAAATCGCAGGCGACACGGTCGAGCAGTCCCAGTATCACGGAAGCCTTTCAGGTCAGTACGTGAACCTAGATCTGAGCGGTGGCCAGCCCGCGATGACGTCGGGAGACCGCGCTCGATTAGACGCCCGTCAAGGCCAGCACGCAAGATGCCTTGCTCAAGCTCGCGTTCGAACGGGCGCGAAGATACGTCTGGAGAGAACGCACCCGTCAGTTCGCTCGTGGGCAGCAGGGCAGACTCAGCGCTCGATGGGCAAGATGCCGGTCGACCCGGACAGACTCACACTTGCTCCTCGCAGCCGATCGCAGCAACAGCCTCCCGCCATGACTACCTGCCTCCCATACACTTGCTCATGCGGCGCGGCCTGCTGCTCACAAACCTGCTCTGCTTCGCAGAGGCTCGCCGTGCAGATTCCAGTCGAGTTCGAGCGAGTTCTGGAGTCCCCCGAATCGCCGCAGATGACATCTTGATGGACTGGACCACTGTCGTGCGCAACCGATGCCTTTTTAGTGGTTTGGAGCGTTCGAAAAGGCAAGCGCGCGGCTGGTGAAGCGAGGGCGGGTGGTCGCACAGGTTCGCGCGTGGCGAGGCCCGGACTTTGCGTGCTTCGGGGCATGCTCGGGCAAATCCTGAAAAGTGCCGATTGGCGTGAGCTGAGCCACTTCGTCTCACCTGCGCTGTTTCACATCATGCCGATGCGCAGTCTGTGGCGAACGGCGCAAGATCTGAATGCGTACCGTGCCGATACGCAGCTGCGCAAAAGCGTTACCAACCAGGCGCGCGCCGAACTCGAAACCACCGATCTCGGGATTTGCCTACAGAGTCCGGGAGCGCGCGCGCGCGAGCAAGGGGAACGCGATCCGACGCGTCGTGCACACCAGGTCACTGCGCTCTACTTTTACCAACTCTTTGTCGGCGAATGGAGCGTGCTCGACCTGCGCCAGCGCGCCTTCACGGACCACGAGGACGGCCTCTGCTGGCGTCCGGCTGCCTGGCTCTGGCGCTGGGATCCCCATTTTTTGGCGGCCCTACGCGATGTGTACCGGGGCTTCTATCGGGACGACGACGCCACTTTTCGCCGCGGCTTGGCAGAGCTATCGCTCGCGCCGGCCGAGTCGATCTTTCGGCAACACTTCGGCGAGAACCAGCGCAAGGTGAGCTTCCGCAGCAAGGACTTCGTCTCGACATTCCACGACGTGTTCAAGTGCTGTCAGCGCCACAATGTGTCTCTGGATCGCTCGTTCTTACCCCTGGGCCTGTACCTGGCGTCCCTGTACGAGCACCTTGAGGCGCTCGGCGTTCCTGTCGATGTTCGCGAGTGCTTCATGCGCGCCGACCGCTAGCGTTAGGCGCGGTCATGACGCATGCGCGCGACAACCCCGTGCCTCGGGCAGGCCCAAGCTGAGCGCCAGCTGCGCTTG
>CAZEWA010000640.1:0-1478 GCA_964515685.1 uncultured Polyangiales bacterium
TCTTGGATGATTTGCTTGTAGGCGGCTGCCTCGCGCGGGCGCCTGAGGCCGTGGGAGAGCTCGCCGTAGAGGGCGGTCAGCGGGGAGCGTAGCTCGTGTGCCGCGTGCGCAATGAAGTGCTGATGGGCTTCGAGCAGCGACGCCAGCTTTTCGATCATTTGATTGACGTCGTCGGCGAGCTGCCTGGCTTCTGGGTCCTTTTGATCTTCTCGCACCCGCGCGCTCAGGTCTCCGTAGGCCACCTTGCGGGCCACATCTGCGATGACCTCGTGGGTGCGTGCAAAGCGCGCGATGAGCCAGGCTGAAACGATCAGAAGCCAGGCAAAGGTTGCGGCAAATACGCCGAGCATGCCGCGCGCGAGGAAGTCTGCGTCGCCGTCGAGGTCCGCGCGCGGGGCCGCGAGCAAGAGCTGTAAATTGGGTTGCTCGGGCACGGGCACCCACACGCCGCGCAAGTGCTCTGCGCGATGCCACAGGTCGAAGGGCTCGTGGGTGTCGCTGTCTTCGGGCAGCAGCGGCGGCTTGCCCTCAAAGCTCGGTGTCTGCGCCAGCACGCCGCCATCGCGCCGATACAGGGCCGCGTACTTGGTGAGCGGAACGTCGTTGGCTTCGAGTCCTGAGCCCTCGCTGATGGTCAAGCGGCCGTTGCCAGCCTTGGCGATGATGAGGGCTTCGTGGCGGGCTTCGCGCAAAAGTGCCTTGTCGAGCTGGCTCTCCTGCGCGCGGTTATTCGCCAGGTAGATAGCCCAGAATGCTCCGCCCAAAGTGACGAACGTAAGGACTGCAATCGACAGGACCAGGCGTCTTCGGCGATTCATTCACGGAGCCTCGGTGCGCAAGCGGTAGCCTCGGCCGCGCACCGTGTCGATCATCCAGGCGAAGCGTCCGAGCTTTTGACGCAAGCGGCTCATGTGGGCTTCGACGATATTGGACTCAGGGTCGAACTGCAGCGACCAGACCGCAGTCCAGAGCTCCGAGCGGCTCACGATGCGATGGCGGTTGTGCACGAGGTGCAAGAGCAGGGCGAACTCGCGTTGCGTGAGCTGTACGGGCTCGCCCTCGGCCAGAACGCGGTGATGGACTTGGTCGATGGCCAAGGCCCCGGCGGTCAAGCGACCGTGGCCGGTCGAACGCCGCAACAGCGCTTGAACGCGCGCCAAAAGCTCTTCGACCTCGAACGGCTTGAGCAAGTAGTCATCGGCGCCCGCCTGGAGGCCGAGCACGCGTTCGCTCACCTCACCTCGGGCCGTAAGCATGAGCACCGGCAGGTTGGCCCCGCGCTCGCGCAGCCGCCTGCAGACCTCGAGGCCGTCCACGCTCGGCAGCATCCAATCCAGGATGAGCAGATCGTACACGCCCGAACTTGCTTGCGTAACGGCGTCCTGACCCGTGGTGCAGATGTCTGCCACGTAGCCTTCTTCAATGAACACCCGCTGCAGGAAGCTAGCCAGCTTGCGGTCGTCTTCGGCGACCAGAAG
>CAZEWA010000641.1:0-1476 GCA_964515685.1 uncultured Polyangiales bacterium
AGCTCTTGTGCTGTTTGTGTTGGTCTCCGTACGGGCCTTCTGGACCGTGCTCCTGCGGCGCTTGTTCAAGGGGCGCCGCCATCCAAGCTGGGGCTTCCGCAAGGAGCTTGTGGCCGAGATCGGACGCAACACCACGCTGCGGCTCCTGCATGTGCCCCCTTCGATCTTGCGAGCCCGACTGATGTCAGCGCCCATCCCGCTGCGCGTCCGGCTCTCAGTGCGCCACGAGCGCGGTCACCACGGCCCCCACTACGCAGAGTTCTTCACGCCGCGCGCCTGGACCCCGGACAGCCCCACGCTCTTGTACTTCCACGGCGGCGGCTACATCGCGGGCTCTCCCGCCACCCATCGCGATCTTGTCGCGCGCATCGCACGCGCCTCAGGTGCTCGCTGCATTTGCGTGGACTACCGCAAGGCGCCCGAGTTTCCCTATCCCGCGCCCATCGATGATGGGGAGGCGGCTTACCGTCATCTGCTCGACTCGGGCATCCGCCCGGAGCGCGTGTTCGTCGCTGGAGATTCAGCGGGAGGCGGTATGGCCCTCGCCGTGATGCTTCGCGCAAAACGCGCAGGCCTTCCCCTGCCGCGCGCGGGCGTGCTGCTTTCGCCGTGGGTTGACCTTACGAGCCAGGGCGAATCGATCACGCGTAACGCGCACTACGATTACCTCACGCCTGAGAGCCTCAAGTACGGTGTGCAGCACTATCTGCAGGGCCAGGACGCCGAGCACCCGGAAGCTTCCCCCATCCGCGCCGACCTCAGCGGGCTGCCACCACTGTTTGTGCAAACCGGAGATGCCGAGCTGTTCTATTCGGAAAACCTCCTGTTCGCCGAGCGCGCACGGGCGTGCGGCGTCGAGGTAGTGCATCAAATCGAGCCCGGAATGGTGCACGTTTTTCAGCTATTTGCGAGCTTTGCACCGGAGTGTGGGCCCGCCATCGAGCGCATCGGCGCGCACATCCGTAAGCTGCATGCGCAGCCCGTCGCAGAGGTTCCCGCAGACCTCGGCCTGCTCGAAGCCGGCTGAGCGGCGCACGGCGGAGCGGATGCGAGATCGTACTTTTGTTCATCTGCAATACAAAATAACCGCCGCGCTGTTGAGATTTGCACGGCAAATCAATTTCAGGTCACCCACGGGTATGGAGTTTTCGGAGACCGCCGTGTAGCGTCCGGTCCACGTTCGAAAGTTCGAACTCTCTTGGAGGACTTGGCCATGGCAGCCCGCACGCGATGGAATTTTCTTGCCGCAGTTAGCATCAGCGCTCTGATGCTCGCGGCGAACGCCTGCAGTGAAGACACCACGAAGCCCACCGACACCGGCGACGGTGATGGCGGCGATGGAGACGGCGATGGGGACGGCGACAAGACCCCCGTCACGCCCATCCTTGGCGACAAAATCGCGGGCGCGAAGTGTTCGGCGAACACCGACTGCGGCACGGACGCCAAGGCAACCTGCGCAGACAAGCTGACCGGCGG
>CAZEWA010000642.1:0-1475 GCA_964515685.1 uncultured Polyangiales bacterium
GTCGGCTCCGGGCCGGCTGGTTTGACGGCTGCCATCTACGCCGCGCGCGCCAACCTCAAGCCTCTCCTTATCGAAGGCATCATCGCCGGCGGACAAACCGGCGGACAGCTCATGATCACGACGGAAGTCGAGAATTTTCCAGGCTTTCCGGAAGGCATCAAGGGCCCGGAACTGGTGGATTTGCTGCGCAAGCAGGCCGAGCGATTCGGGACTCGCTTCGAGCTGGCCGACGTGGAAAAGCTAGACTTATCCAAGGGTTCGCCGTTTAGCCTCACGGCGGACGGGAAGACCTACGAGACCCGCAGCGTGATCCTCGCCACGGGCGCCAGCGCGCGCTGGCTCGAGCTTCCGTCGGAGAAGGAACTGCAAAATCGTGGAGTTAGCGCTTGCGCCACCTGCGACGGCTTCTTTTTCCGAGACCAGGATGTGTGCGTGGTGGGCGGCGGAGACACCGCCGTCGAAGAAGCGCTGTTCCTGGCTGGCCTGTGCCGCAGCGTAACGCTTATCCACCGCCGCGATGAGCTACGCGCCTCGAAGATCATGCAGGATCGGGCGCTCAAGCACCCGAAGATCAAGTTCCTCTGGAACAGCGCGGTCACCGAGGTGCACGACGTCAGAGCCGGCACGGTTAACGGCCTGACGATCCAAAACCTCAAGACGGGTGAGAGCACGCTCTATCCGACGCAGGGCTTGTTCGTGGCCATCGGACACATCCCGAACACGCAACTCGTGAAGGGTCAGCTCACCCTCGACGAGAACGGCTACATCGTCACGATTCCCGGCACGACCAGCACCAACGTGCCTGGCGTATTCGCCGCAGGCGACGTGCAAGACCACGTGTACCGTCAGGCCATTACGGCTGCAGGCACAGGCTGCATGGCCGCCATCGAGGCGGAGCGCTGGCTCGGCCATCACGGGCACCTCTGAACGCGAGCTCTGAGGGGCGCCTCAGAACTTCCCTGAGACCGACATGAACGTCATCTTGTCGTTCGTCTCCCGTAGGCGAGACGACAGGATGCGCACGATGTTCCAGAGGATCTCGTAGGCCAACTCTTTGTGAATGAAGAGCAAGTCCTGCATGGCCTCTTTGCTGATGACCAACAGACGCACACGCTCGTGGATGATGGCGTCCGCGCTGCGAGGCGCATCCTCGATAAGCGCCATTTCGCCGAACGCCGAGCCCTTGCCCAGCACCGCCAAGGCCTCTTCGCCCATGCCTGGAATCTGGCGCGAGATGCGCACCTTACCTTCGAGGATCACGTAGAGCTTGTCGCCAACTTCCCCTTCGCGGAACAGGGTGTGGCCCAGGCTGTAGGTTTCCTCGGTCGCAATGGATGCAACGCGCTCGAGCCCGTGGGGCGCGAGGCCTCGAAACAACTCGACCTTGCTGAGTGCCTCCGCTGTGCTCGCCATGCCGGGCAGTATATGCGAAGGCTCGATGAGACGGGAAAAGTCCGCAGCTTTCTCGTTTCCAC
>CAZEWA010000643.1:0-1454 GCA_964515685.1 uncultured Polyangiales bacterium
CCGTTGCGTGGCGGACTATCGTCGTAACCTTTGGCTGCCATGGCCGAGGCTCCTGTCGTGGCGCGCGGAGACCGCGCGCGAGCGAAACTAGGCGTTCACGAAGTGAAGAGAGCGAGAGAGACGCGGGTCCCTCACAGGGATGATGGGGTGCTTGGTCATGCGATGGAACACGAGAGCGAAGTACACGCCTCCCACGAACATCAGACATGCCAGGTCCACCAAGCTCGGGTTCAGGCCTTGGCCGTAGTACGGCATGACCAACCAGTACACCATCACGAAGTGGAAGAAGAGAATGATGGCGGCACCAAACCCGAGGGGCGAAAGCGCTCGCTTCGCATTGCGGGAAAGGATGATGAAGAACGGAATCACGAAGTGACCGAAGATGAGTGCCAAGCTCCACGCCTGCCAGCCCTCGCCACCCTCGCTCCAACGCTTGTGGTAGTAGGTCGTTTCCTCAGGAAGGCTCGCGTACCAGATGAGCATGTACTGAGAGAAGTTCACGTAGGCCCAGAACACGAGGAAGCCGAACATCAGCTTTCCAAGGTCGTGAAAGTGCTCCACGTTCACGGCCTTCTTGAAGTGCCCTTGAGCACGCAAGGAGAGACCCATGAGAATGGTGACCGCGAACATCGACACGAGGCACTGAGCGAAGAAGTTCACGCCGAAAATCGTCGAAATCCACGAAGGCTCGAGCGACATCAGCCAGTCGAACGCCGCGAACGTCGTCGTCAAGGCGAAGAAGATGAGCGCTACCGGCGCCGAGCGCTGAGAGCTGACGGTGTAAGCCGTGTCCCCGCCGACGTCCTGCTTCACGGAGTTCTGGAAGAACTTGCGTGAAATGAGGATCCAGCATGCGAAGTAGATCGCTGCTCGGATGAAGAAGAACGTGAGGTTGAGGTACGGCATCTTGCCATCCAGCACACGTCCGTGAGCTGCGTGCTCAGCAGCCGGCACGACGCCCTCGACAGCCGACACGCCGTGATCGTCGCCGGAGTGCTCTCCACCCTTTGACTCAGCATGTCCGTGCTCAGCGTGCTCCGCACCGTGGTCGCCGTGGGCGTGGGAAACCCACGGATACAGCTGGTCCACACTCAGTGCGACGGGGATGAAGAGCAGAACAAAGGCCCAGAGCGGCCAGTGAAGGAACTCCGTGGTGCGACGGATGGATACGCTCCAACCAGAGTTGGTCAGAAACTGAATCAAGCCGAAGAACACACCACCCAATGCGATGGTCAGAAACGCGACGTACGCGAACAGGTACGAGAATGCAAAGCGCTCCTGATCGCTGAATGCTGCGAAGAGCACTCCTGCAAGACCGACTGCTCCTACGGCCGCCGCGATCTTCCAGGCGTTAGCCCAGGAGCTCGCCGGATCGAGGCGGTAGGCCTGGTCGTTGGTTTGGCTCTCTTTGCTCACTGTGCGGCCCCTGTGGTGTTGGCCTGGCTCAACTGCAG
>CAZEWA010000644.1:0-1429 GCA_964515685.1 uncultured Polyangiales bacterium
CAGAGGCCTTCGCGATAAGCTTCTGGGCGGCACGCTCCTCGGCCGCACGCTTATTGCGGTCCATCAAGAGCGGCATGATGTACGGAAAGCCCACTTGGACGGTGTCGAGGTCCGGATCGATGGTCGCGCTGAGCCAAAACAGCAGCACTGTGGAGCGTTCCACGTAGAACCAAGTGTCTGGGTAGTGCACCGACTTCATGAGGTCGCGCAGATCATCGAGATCGACGTCAGGGTTGCCGAACTCCTTGGCTAGCGCCCGTCGGTCCTGGCGCATGAACGCCCCGGGACTGCGGTCCTTGAACTTCATGAGCTTGCTGAAATAAGTCTTGGTCAGATGGCGCAGAGACTCACGGTCGCCGCCCTCCGCCACGAATCCCATGCGGCTAAAGCCGTCGATCAGGCGGTCGCTCTCGCCAGTAAACAAGCCCTGCACCACGTCGATGAGCCCCTCGATGAGGTTGTCTTTGGCTTCACTGATGGCACCGAAATCAAGCACGACCAGGCGTGGCTTGCCTTCGGGCCCGCGCTGCACGAGGAAGTTTCCGGGATGCGGATCCGCGTGGAAGAACCGATGCACGAAGAGCTGCTTGTAGAAGCACTGCACCAGCAGCGTCGCCACATCCCTGCGCGCGACACCCAGGCTCTCGAGTGCTTCGAAGTTCGTGATCTTCACGCCTTCCATGAACGACATCGTGAGGATGTCACTCGTGGTCAGCTCTGAAACAACCGACGGGAAGAGGATGTCCGCGTCGTCGTGAAAGTTCGCAGCCATGCGGGTCATACATGTGGCTTCGTGCAGGTAGTCTGTCTCGCGCCGCAGCAGGTCGACCAACGATGCGTATGCGTTCTCAAGACCGTCGAGCGGCACAAACCAGCGATACACGTGCAGCGACAGGCGCACGATCATCATGTCGACGCGGATCACTTCGCGAATGCGCGGGTACAGCACCTTCACTGCGACTTTGGTGCCGTCGGTTAGGTATGCGACGTGAACCTGTCCAAGCGAAGCTGCGGCGATGGGCTCACGCTCAATACTGCGAAAGCACGCTTCGGGGCTCTTTCCGAGCTGTCGCCAAAACACCTTCTCCACCTCGGAGAAGTCGTGGGGAGGCACCCTATCCTGCAGGATTTGCAGCTTCTTCACGAATGGGCGCGGCAAGAAGCCGCCCATGATCGAGAGCACCTGACCGAGCTTGATGTACACGCCGCGAAGCCGCAGCATCGCGTCGAGTGTGCGCTGCGCGTTGCGCTCGTCGATACGCTCGCGACGCCGCTTGAGCCACTCAGGCCGCTTTCTGCTGCGCTTACCCGTCGAAGGGTCCACCTCGCGCTTCACAAACAACTTGGTGAGGCCGTGTTGAATGAGGTAGTCGACGAGAATCAGGCCAAAGGCCCATAGCGCACGAGCAAATCGTACAGTCAGACTGAT
>CAZEWA010000645.1:0-1427 GCA_964515685.1 uncultured Polyangiales bacterium
GAAGGTGGCGTGCACCTTGTTGAACATCTTCATGACTTCGATGATGTAGAGCGGATCGCCGACGTTGAAGTGCGAGCCCTTTTCCACGAACGTGGGCATGCCCGGCGCTTCTTGCGGATAGAACATGCCACCCATGGCGGCCACGATTTCGTCGCTGCGCGTGGCAGGCGGCGGGACGAGCACCTTTTTCATGGCGCCCTGCAGTTCCGTGTCGAGGAGAACCTCGGGGATCTGCACGGTCATGTCTTCGCGCACCTTGAGGTCGTAGAAGCCGACCTTCTTGGCGAGCAGGGGCAGGACATTGAGAATCTCGAGTCCGAGCTGGTGACCTACGTGCGCTGAACGCAGCTTGGCCCACACGTCGGCGCTGAAGCCCAAGGCTGGCGTCGAGGAGGCGAGGGCTGCACTCAGAGTCTGGAAGTCAACCTGCGGCGCGCGAGCCTTGAGCTTCGCGTAGAAGCCGAGACCTCTCTCGAGCATTTCGCGGTCATGGGGCCAGATCACGTAGGCCGCAGGCGCGCCCGGCTGATCGTCCATGTGCAGCAGGTGGTAGGTTTCGGCGAGCACTTCGAGCGGGTTCTTCGTCCACACGACGCGGTTGCCGTCGCAGGTGAAGTCCGTGCGATGTTGGCTGAGCCATGCCGAGAGGAAGTGCGGCTCTTCCACGAGCTTCTCGAGCGGGCGCGCCAGCAAGGTCTCCTTGACCTCGAGTACCTTACGCACAGCATCCGCCGTGGCCTTGTCGCTGCCGGCCTTGGCAATGGCTTGCTTCTGGATCTGCGCAAGCGCGTACTTGAGGTCGATAGCCGAGGCTTCCTGCTTGAGCAGGCCGACCAGGGTGAGGTAGGGCACCACGAACTTGGTGGTGGGCTTGGCCCAGACGCCGTTCGAGAGGAACCAGTTGACGAGGCCCAGATGGAACTCGAGGTTCGTCGCGAGATCCTGGCCGCGCAGCTTGGTGCAGCGCAGGATTTCCGCGCACTGTTGGTAGCTCTCGTGACGGTCGCCGCCCGTGGCGAGCAGGAGCGCGATGTTGGAGTCGTAGGCGCCGGCCAGGCGGTAACGCATGAAGAGATTGGTGTCGGGGTTCTTCAGGCTGATGCCCTGATCGTCGCGAACCTCCCCTTGGATCGGGTTCGACCACGACACGATCACGCCGCCTGCATGGGGCGAGAGTGAGCGGTCCGTAGCGTTGAGGCGCGCTTCGACGGTGGCCCCTTCGCGCAGGATACGCGAGGGTTTGGGCAGCTTACCTTTGTGCTTGGCGATGAGCGCCATCGCTTCCACGAGCGAGTGCACGTCGAAGTAGTCGCTCGCATCGGCAGGGTTCGTAAAACGCAAGGCGTAGCAGAGCTCCGATACGCGGTGCTCCACCTGGATGCGCGTGTTCACTTCCATGAAGAAGTGGCGCGGGCCTTCCACGATGC
>CAZEWA010000646.1:0-1415 GCA_964515685.1 uncultured Polyangiales bacterium
CGCCCACGTCCTGCGTGATAGCGGGCAGCCTGGCGCCTTCGCAGCCATTGGCCGCCGCGCTCACGGCGCCATCGCCGTCGCCATCGCCATTGCGATCACCGTCGCCATTGCGATCACCGTCGCCACTGGCGTCGTCGTAGCCTTGATCGCCATCGCCGTCGTTTCTGATGTCATCGCCGTCGCCGGAGTCATCTCCGTCGCCGACAGGGTTCACGTCGATCTGCGCAGCCGGATCACTGCAGGCCGCGAGCAACACAGCGAGACACGCCGCTGCGTGAGTCCATTCCAGATACTTCATGATAACGCCTCCAAGCAAAGCCTCCGAACCTTAGAGCGGAGTCCGTGGACGAAGCGTTCAAGCTCTTGTCTTAATCGCTCAACCCGCTGTTAAGCGTGGTCTAATCATCACGGCTTCAGGCCACTTGCGGGTCAGGCGCGATTCTTCCTGAAGTCGGCAGGGGTCGTTCCGGAGTGCCAGCGCCGAAACGCCTTGTAGAAGCTAGGCACGTCACCGAAGCCGAGCAGGAATGCCACCTCACTGATCGCCAGCTTCTTGTCGTCCAGGTAGCGCAGTGCGAGTTCCTGGCGGACGGCGTCGACGATTTCGCGGTGACCGGTCCCTTCTTCCTGCAATCTCCGTCGCAGGGTCGGCTCGCTCATGCCGAGCTCCTTGGCCACCGCCAGCATGCCCGATTGCCCGCGCGAAAGATTGGCGAGCACGATCTCGCGCGCTCGGCCAGCTACGCCTTCTTGCTTTCGCTGGCGCTCGAGCAGCTCGGTCACGTGCGCTTCGTACGCGGTGTGTAGGGTCGGGTTGGCATGCATCATCGGCGTGTCGAGATAGTCGCGCGGAAAGACGATGGCGTTGAACGGCATCCCGAGTCGGACTGGACAGCGAAACACGCGTTGGTACTCGGGCTCGCTGGTGGCGATCGGATGAGTGAAGTGCACCTCGATCGGCGCTTTGTCGTCCTGGCCCGTGTAGCGGCGCGCCAGGTTTGCGTAGGCGGCGAGCTCGAAGTCATTTACCGCAGCAGGCTGGCTGGCCCCTGGCAAAACATGAAACTCCCACACCGCGAGCTCGGCGCGCTCGATCAGCCGCGTATCCACGCTTTCGTTCATCAGTCGCAGGTAGCGGGTCGCGCAGTGCGCGCCGTCGCGCAGCGTGGCGCAAGTGCGGACGGCGTAGTCCAGCACGTCGAGGTCCGCTGGACCGAGTAGGTCGGCTGCCTTGAGGCCGAGCGCGGCATCGCCCGTCTCCTTCACCGCCCGCTCCATCAGCTCCATAACTGTTCGCTGCGCGATCCGGGTGTCGGGGTTGCCAATGTCGCGCGGCCCGATGCCGGCGCCCTGTAGGACTGCCATGCCCTTCGGGGACAGACCGATTGCGCGCACGAACGGCCAGAGCATGCGAA
>CAZEWA010000647.1:0-1410 GCA_964515685.1 uncultured Polyangiales bacterium
GGCACCGGGGCGCTCAGTAGGGGGCTTACGACGGGTTTAGAAGTCGCGAACCGGGCCTCAATGGCCGTGCAGCCGCTCCCGGATGGCGCCACAGGCGCCTCTGGGCTGCTGCGGGGCAGCGTCGTCCGAAGTGGGAATCACAGTTAGCTCACATGTGTTGTACTCTGCACGATATGAACCACGAGAAGCTAGCGAGTCAGCTGGTTCGTGCCCTGCGGGGGAAGCGCTCCCAGTCGGCCGTGAGCCATCGGCTCGGCTACACGACCAACGTGGTCTACGACTGGGAGAGCGGCCGTCGCGCACCTCGGTCGAGTGCCTTCTTTCGGCTTGCGCTGCGCAGCGCCCCCGATACTCAGGCGCGTATATTGGCCTTCGCGGGAGTCCCCCTGCCTGCGTCGATCGACCTGACCTCGCGGACGGGCGTGGCGGTGCTCCTCGGCTGCCTTTCGAGCGGACGCACCATCCTCGAGCTTGCAGCGCTCACGCGCGTCGACCGCACCACCATCGCGCGCTGGTTGCGGGGCAATACGGAGCCGAAGCTCCCTGAGCTGCTCGCCTTCGTGGAGCACACCACGCAGCGCCTGCTTGAGCTGGTCTCGATCTTTGCTGATCCCCTCGCGTTCCCCGCGACGCGCGGCCCCTACCGCGATCTCCTGGCGCAGCGCCGGCTCGCCTATGAGCTGCCTTGGAGCCATGCAGTGCTGCGCGCGCTGGAGCTCGATGCCTACCGCGCGCTCCCGAGCCACGTACCAGGATTCGTGGCGGAGTGCGTGGGCATTTCGGTGGAGGAAGAAGCGCGTTATCTCAGCGCGCTCGAAGCGGGCGGCCAAGTGCGTAAGGTGCGCGGACGCTATCACGTACAACGCGTGCTCACCGTGGACACACGCCCGAGCCAAGCCGAAAACCGTCGCCTAAAGCAGCACTGGGCGCAGGTATCTCTCGCCCGCTACACAGAGGAGCGCACGCCCCCAGACGCGCTCTTCTCGTACAACCTTTTCGCCATCGACCATGCGGGCTTCGAAGGCATCCGCAGGCTGCACCTCGAGTACTACGAGCGCGTGCGCGTGATCGTGGCCAATTCGCGCCGCGCAGAACGCGTGGTGCTCATGAACATGCAGCTCATCCCGTTGGAGACCGCAACGTCGCAAACCGTCGAGGCGCCGGAGACGCTAAGAAGTCCTCACCCGGTCGAGGCTCACCCGGACCTACTTCCACGTCGCAAGGCCAGCCGCCGCGTACAAGCGTCGTCTTCAAGTTCTGGACTAAACAGGTAGTCACACTTAGATCCGAACAACGCTTGAGGTCCCGATTGATCTCGATGATCCCCACTTTGACAAGGCAACCAAAGCGACCAACCGGGTCGGATCCGTGAGGCCGTAGTGCTAGTTCACTTCGGAAAGCATTAAGGCC
>CAZEWA010000648.1:0-1408 GCA_964515685.1 uncultured Polyangiales bacterium
CTTCAAAATCGCCGGCGCGACGTGCGCCACCTCATCGAGACGGTCGACGTGCTCAGGCACGACGCCCTTGGTCTGCAAGAGGACGGGCCTCGACAAAACCCTAGGTTTAGCTTCCTGAGCTTGCGCCGCCGCCGAAACCAACTGGCTGCCAAGCAATGCGGACAACATCCATACGCTGCATTTCATGAAGGATCTCCTCGCGCCACCGGTTCGGCGTCTCCCAGCGCAAGCGAGCCGCCGCCTTAGCGCGCCAATCTACGCACCCCAAAGCGGTGACCTTCCCTACAATCGCTATGCGTCCGCATTCGGTCCGCGCATGCTGCGCCACATCGCTTGACAGCACAGCGCCGCCAACCCTAGAACGCGCCCGTGATGCGCTGCGGCGTTCGTGAATCGCGCACCTGTTGTCAGAGGTTCCCCATGAATCGGCTTATGTTTCCGTTGCTCGTGGGTGTGACCCTAGGCGCACTCTCCCTGTTCTCCCCGTACTCCGCACAGGCACAAAGCCTGAACTACCGCACGAGCAAGCTGAACGAGTACGTGGTGGATCATCAGGGGCAGGTGGCCGTGACGCCGGATCTACGGACTCGACGTGCTGCACTGCCCTCCTTCTACCGTGAGTCCGAAGCCAACGTACAAGTCGCCGCTGTACCTGTCGTCATCTTCATAGGCTGAGGAGAGCCACACCTTGTAAACGCCGGGATCGAGGTCGACGAGCCATGTCTGGTCTTCACCTAGCAAGCGGTTCTGCACCACCTGCCCATCACACCCGACAGATTCAATCAGAAGCGTCGGTGGGCAGGCGGGCGTGCACAGCGCACCGCTGATCAAACGCGCCGCACCGCTATCGAACAGCAGCTTATCGCCATGGTTGACCGCGATGAAGGTTTCGACAGTCGCCTGTCTATCCGCGCACAGCCCACAGCCCGACTCGTGCTTGGTGCAGGAGCTCCCCTGCACGCCCGTAAGCGTCTCGTCTGGGGCTCGCAGCACAACCTCGGGCGGCGCGAGGTTTCGGCACGCTTCAGAAGGAGTCTCGAGTTCCGCGCATGAAGGACCGAAAGGCGTGATGCCCTCTGGCGCCTCACAAGGATGGTTGTCTGCTGGAATGCAGGTCTGCGGCGTGACCCAATAGCGCCCCGTATCATCGCAGGAGAGCGCCATGGCGTCGTCGGCTGCGCAGTCCGGCCCTCGGGCACGACAGGACTTCTTTTCGGTGTCCGAGGAGCACAGGATGCTGCCAAACACGCGATGCTCCGTGGCCCGGACGGCATAGCAGCGGTCGTCCTCGCAGGTCTCGTAGCTGCGCTCCTCACAGGGCAGCGCCTCATCCACCGCGCCCTCGGGATTGGGCTCGGCCCCCTTACTGTCGCCGCAACCGAGAAGCGCCAGAGCCAAGCAGGACTGC
>CAZEWA010000649.1:0-1394 GCA_964515685.1 uncultured Polyangiales bacterium
ATCCCCTCAACAGCATTCGCCTCAATGTGGAAATGCTCGAGGAAGATGTCACCGACGCAGCGCCCGACGCCTTGCCCATGCTGCGCTCCGTGAAGCGCGAGGTCGATAGACTCACCGACATCACAGAGCAGTACCTGCGCCTCGTGCGCCTGCCCGAACCCAAGCCCCAAGTCACGAGCTTGGTTGATTTCGTGCGCGACGTAGCGACCTTCTTGGGCCCAGAAATGGTGCAATCCCAGGTTGCCGTCACGCTCGATTTATCGGAGCGCGCCCCCGATGTGTCGGTCGACCGCGGACAGCTCCGCCAAGCACTGCTCAACCTGTGTCGCAACGCTCGCGAAGCCATGCCGGATGGCGGCCAGTTGACGCTGAGCGTGCAGCCCGATGGAGAGGGTGCACTGCTCGCGATAAGCGACACGGGCTCAGGCATTCCCGAGAGCGAACACGAAAAAATCTTCGAGCTCTTCTACACCACGAAGCAACACGGCACGGGCATTGGGCTGCCCCTGTGCCAGCAGATCATCGCAGCCAATGCAGGCACGATTCGCTGCGTAGCCGCCGGAGACAGAGGCACGCGCTTTGAGATTCGGTTGCCCAAGGCAGGCGAGGGAACTACATCGACTCCCCATGCCAGCGAAGCGTCCTGATGGTCGTGATGATCGTGCCCTGCGCCCTACGATTTTTGAGCTCGGTGCTCAGCGAAACCCCGAAGGCTCCCTGATTTACCGCTCGGGCAACACCAGCGTGCTGCTCGCCTGCTCGCTCGAAGAACGCGTGCCCCCTTTCCTCGAAGGCCGCGGCAAAGGTTGGATCACAGCCGAATACGCCATGCACCCGCGCGCCAACCCCGACCGCCGCCAAAAGCGCGTAGGCGGCGACCGCATCGATGGGCGCAGCCAAGAGATTCAGCGCCTGATCGGCCGCTCCCTGCGCGCCTCCGTGCACATGGACAAGCTCGGCGAGCGCACCCTTTCGCTCGACTGCGACGTGCTCGACGCCGATGGCGGCACACGCACCGCCAGCATCACCGGCGGCACGGTGGCCGTCGCCGTGGCCCTCAACAAGCTGCTCAAGAAGGGCCTGATCAAGCCCGGCGTGCTGCGCTCGCCCGTGGTCGCTGTAAGCGTCGGTCTCGTCGACGGGCGCCCCGTGCTCGACCTGCCCTTCGTCGAAGACAGCCGCGCCCAGGTCGACCTCAACGTCGTCGCCAACGCCGAAGGCGAGATCATCGAAGTCCAAGGCACCGCAGAAGGCGCCCCCATGCGCCGCAGCGAGCTCGATTCCCTCGTCGACTTGGCCCTGGAAGGCCTACAAGAGCTCGCCAAACTCCAGCGAAAGGCCATGGAAGACGCCGGCGTCGACCTCAAGGCCCTCACCGGCCGCTGAGCAGGCCC
>CAZEWA010000650.1:0-1389 GCA_964515685.1 uncultured Polyangiales bacterium
ACAAGACGCCGAGGTCGAGCCGCCCGACGCAGCCGAACCGGAACCTGCCGTATTCGGCGGGCTCACTGTCGATACGAGTCCAGCGGAGCAAGCTATCGATCTGTTTGGTAAGGTCGGCCATCGCTTCTGGTTCGAGGTCACGCGTGAGCAGGTCTCGATTATGAACGAGGGCCGTCGGAACCCGGGGCCCTGGCTTGCGGCGAAGGCGGCGCGCCGGCCCATCGCTCCTGCCTATCGATTGGCCGGGGAGCCCGACGTGGGGATTCCTATCGATCCTTGGCCCGGCGGTCCGGGAAACGGAGGCGACATCTACACGCCGCCGGGGGACCCGAAGGAGGACGCGACCTTTGCGGACCACGTGGTGGTGCAAGACGTCGTGACCAAGAGCGTTGCCGACTACGGTAAGCTTGAACTTGCGCTGGTCGGGGAGAGCACCTCCCGCGAATGGACCAAACGACAGATCCCGAATTTTCGCATCGATACCGACGAATTTCAGCCGAAGGTCCGCATCGGCGGCTTTGAGCACTTCCGCTTGAACAACGCACTCGTTGGGACGATTTTCCGTGAGCACCTGGCGCATCGTGTGTTCCGAGCGCTCGGATATCCGGCTTTGCGCTCGAGCTTCGCGTTTGTGGGGAGCAACTATTGGGGTGAAAACGTGTGGATTCCGATGGTGCTGATGGAGGCCTACAAGCGTAAGTTTTGTAAGGACAACCAAGAGCTCCTCGGCGGCACCTGCCGGAACATGTGGGAGTTTGCTGGCGACGCGGGGCGCGACCCTCTGCAATCCAACGCCTGCCAGGTTGGAACCTGCGACAACAAGCGCATGGAGGATTTAATTGAGGCGATTGCGAACACTCCAGCCGGGCCTGGCT
Source organism: uncultured Polyangiales bacterium (assembly GCA_964515685.1). GTDB lineage: Bacteria > Myxococcota_A > Polyangia > Polyangiales > DASUME01 > DASUME01. The sequence continues at coordinate 876 of CAZEWA010000650.1, forward strand.
TCAAGGTCGCGTTGTCTGAGATCGTAGATTGGCAGCGCTACCATGAGTACCAGTGCATCGGCTGGATCCTGGCTACCGGCGACGATGCGGTGCGCGCCAACAACAACAACGTGATCATCGAGCGCGAGACAGATCACCGCTTGGTCTGGGCGCCTTACTCCGTGGACATCAGCGCCGGGCAGGAATGGTACGTGGACGCGCAGTTGCTCGGACAGAGCAGTCTCGCGCAGGGATGCCAGGCGGATCCGGACTGCTGGGAAGATGTGTATGTCACATGCGAGGACTTGATCGAAAAGTTCGAGAAGCTGAAGGCCGAGACCTTCGTCGACGAGGCGGTGGCTGTTCTGACCGAGCACGGCATGATGCGCGACGGCGACGATAGCCGCGCTGAGGCCCTGCACGCTTGGTACGCGGGGCGCGCGGCTTACGTGAAAAACGTGCTGCCCCACTATCGCTACTTGCCCGATGTCGATGGGGTGTGCCCCAACGATCTCTTCGCTTGCCGGGATGGCGG
>CAZEWA010000651.1:0-1378 GCA_964515685.1 uncultured Polyangiales bacterium
GCGTCCTGCTTCGTGCCTTCCGCTGCCGTGCCTTCTGCGGGTTGTTGGTCCAATCCAAGGGCTGCGCGTGGGGCAGGCGGGTCAGAGGCGAAACTCACAGCTCCTGCTCCTGTCAGCTGCCGCAGTTGCGACGCGATTGAGCAGTCCTGGGCTGCAGCCGTCTGGCTGCCGCTTGGGTAGTGGCCTGGCTTGACGCCCTCGACCGCGATGCGTGCGGCAATCAACGCTCCGGACGCCTCAGTGCGACTTTGCAAGAGCAGGCGGTCGTCCCGGAGATCCCAGAGGTACACGTCGACCGGTCCCGTGCGGCGATTCTCGCCACGCTCGACAACCAGCATGAACCACTGGGCATCGATGGCCTCGACGACGAACGGCAGGTCACGTTCGCTGCGCTGGCGCAGTTCCTCGGCCACGACGCGTAGCTTCATCACGCTGTCTGCCGCCTCGACTTGCTTGAACCATTCGCCGGTCAAAAAAGAGCCGCGCGTCAGTACGTCGCCTGCGGCAAACGGAGCCAGCCCGAGGCAGCGTCCGATCGCATCCGGCGTCTGGTCGAACTCGAGCTCATCCAGATTCCCGGCTTGTGGGATTTGGCTCTCCTCGAGCCTCAGGTACAAGCCTTTGCCTGAGCCCAGCGCATCCAGGCGCAGGCGAGGGTCCACGATGGTGTCGGTGCGCGGCTTTCTGGCGGCCTCACGCGTGTGGCGCCGGATCTTCTCGGCGACGCTTTCGTACTGCGCGATGACAGGCGCGAGTTGCTTGTTGCGCGCGCCGAGCAGTTCCCCACGCAAGACGTCCGCCTCTTGGTGTTCTCGTAACTGGTACACAGCCACGGACATGGCCAAAAAGCTTCCGACACCCAAGACCCACTTCCAGGCGACTTTGGGCATGTACGCGGGGCGCTCGTTCTCAACATCGGGGCGAGCGGGGCGCAGATCACGGGAATCGTTCATGGGGTCTTTCACGGTCGTTGGACAAAAACGAACGTCGCAGGTTCGCAACGTTTGTTGTGAACGAGAAAAGGGCCCCGCGCTTTGTACGCGAGACCCTTTCTTATAGATTGAGAGAAGTCGCCTAGGAGGCGACGGCGCTCAGGAGCCCGACTTCGTAAGACTGTTCACCGCAAAGCTGATGTTCGAGTAGCCAGCTTGGCCACAGGAGAACATCACCTTCTTGATTACACGAAAGTCGATGTTGACGTCGGCCTGCAGAATCACCGTGCCGGCAAAGGGCTTCGTGGGATTCAGAATGGCCCAGTTGCGCTTCATGGTTTCGAGATCCTGAATCAACTGTTCCATTCGCTCGACGCGAGCTTCCGCTTCAAGGGTGCGCGTGTCCGCCATGCGATGGCCGTCCAAGGTGATGACGTCCGGATTGA
>CAZEWA010000652.1:0-1378 GCA_964515685.1 uncultured Polyangiales bacterium
CAGGCGCCGCCACTGCCACGGACGCGACACTCGCCATGGGATGGCCGCAGGAGCCGCAGAACTTGAAGCTCTTCGGAACGGACGAGCCGCACTTCGGGCACTGCAGCGTATCCTGCACAGGAGCCGGTGCGGGCGCTGGGACCGCAGCTACGGGCTCTGGAGCCCGACTCGCTTCAACCACCGAAGCTGCAAGCGGCACGGCCGCAGCTGAGATGGACGACGTCCGCGCGTAGGCGACGGATGCTTGCTGCTGCGCAGGCACCCCCGCTGGCGGCGTGGGAGCCGTAAAAGCCTTAGGTTGATGCGCCGCATTTCGCGGTAACTCGGCACCACACCCAAGGCAAAACTTGTAGTGGTCCTGGTTTTCCTTGCTGCACCGAGGACAGACAATCACCCAAGCCTCCAGACGCCGCGATAGCAGCTCGCACTCGAATCCCCGTACGACCGCGCCTATTCGGCAGATGCGGAGGATACGGGGCCGGTCGCTCGCTGGTCAAGCAAGCACCGGCTGAAATCCGCTACCCTCCACGGCATTTACGCCCGCCCCGCTGCCTTTCGGTCGGCGAGCCGCACAAACTCAGGGCGTGACTTCTACGCGCAAAAGCTGACGCCCAAGAAAGAGATAGTCGCCCTGACTAAGCTCCTTTTCGCCGCGCAGGCGCTGGTAGGTACCGTTTTTCGAGTTGTTATCGATGAGCGAGAAGCTGCCATCGGGCGCAGCCGCAATCCGTGCGTGATTGGCGCTCATGTAAACATCTTCAGGGAAGTTGAGGTCGCAATCCTCGCGGCCGATCGTGCACTGATTGTCTCGAGCGCAGACCACCATTCCCTCGCCGCCCCCGCGCAAAAGCTGCGTCACGCGGAACGCGCTGGGCCGCCGGGGCGAGGTGTAAAAATAGGTGCCGTCTGCCTCAGGGCCCGCCGTGTCGGCCGGCGTGCGATCGAGGCGGAACACCTGTTCGCCGCACAAGAAGCTATCACCCGGTTCGATCGGCACCTGGCCACGCACGCGAAGATAGACGCCGTTGAGACTCCCCTCGTCGCGAACGACCAACTTGTCACCGCGATACAAGAAATTCGCGTGGCGCAGGCTCAGCCAGTTGTCGTCCGGAAACCTTATCTGCCCGTCGGAACGGCCCGCAACGTGCTCGGTCCCCTGCAGGTGGTAGCTCGTACCGTCTCCGCCGGCTTCGCCCCGAATCAGGATCAGGCGCGCTTTGCCGGGCGTCTGCATGGCTCCGAAGAAATCGGTACGCAGGTCGAGAATTTGAGGCGGAACAACTGCGCCGCAACGACCACAGAACTTATGGCCCGATGGGACCGGGGTCGAGCACTCCTTGCACACGTAGTGACGCGCCTGCTCCATCGAATTCTCCTT
>CAZEWA010000653.1:0-1377 GCA_964515685.1 uncultured Polyangiales bacterium
GTGTCGCGCCCGTTCTGAGCACTGCCGAAGCGAAGGAAGAACCGCACCTGCGTGCGCGCAATACGTTCGTGAAGGTCGGCGCGTTCGTCCAACCGGCCCCGGCCCCGCGCTTCAGTGCGAGTACGCTTGATGTCCCAAAGCCTGCCGTGCGAGCCGGCGAAAACACCGAGGCAGTCCTGGCCGAGCTCGGCCTAAGCGGTGACGAGATAGCTCTCTTGCGGAGCGGCGGCGCTGTGGCTTGAAGCGCAAACGCGTTACATTGACAGCATAACACGAAGAGTCAATACTTGTTTCGTCGTGTCATTCGCTCGAAGCGCCAGCAAAACCAAACCGCGTGAAGTGTCGAAGCGCGCCCCTAGGCGGGCGAGCGAAGAAGCAACCGTTACTGCCGGCCAGGAGACAGATGAGCTGGCTGCTCGAATCCTCGATGCGGCGTTCGAGCAGTTTTGCCTGGTGGGCATTCGTCGAAGCTCGATGGATGATGTCGCGCGCCGGGCCGCCGTCAGCCGAGTCACGGTTTACCGAAAATTCGAGAACCAACAGAAGCTGGTCGCCGCGCTGCTGCAACGCGAAACGCGCGCTGCTATCGCGAAGGTCGAGGCGGCGGTGTTTGCCGTCGATGCCGACAATGTCGAGGCGCGTCTGGTCGAAGGATTCGTCACGGGGATGCGTGCCATTCGTGGGCATCCACTGATCGTTGCGCTGATAGCGACGGAGCCCGACAGAGCTCTCCCGATGCTTACGACCCACGCAGCAGGCGGATTGGCCATGGCGTGCGCCTCGATGGCTCAGGAGATCCGTCGGGCTCACAAAAAACTCGGTGTGCGCAACGGAGACGCCGAGCAGATAGCCGAGATTCTGGCGCGGCTCACACACTCGCTGGTCTTGACCCCGACAAGCTGTTTTCCGCTGGACGACGACAAGCGGATCCGCGAGTTCGCGCGCCGTCACATCGTACCCATGGTGACAGGAAAGCCTTCGACGAGTCGCTCAGGGCGCACGGGCCGCTGAGCCTGTTTGGGCTCGAAACTAGTCTACGTACGCAGGGTGTTCCGCAGTCGGCTGGATGATGCTCGCCTTACGTTCACCGAAGTAGCTGGCGAGCAGCTTTTGCTGTTTGGCCACGTTGCGAGCGGTGAATCGCTCGAGTGCCTCGCCGCCGCGGAAGCGGTACCAAGAGAGTGTAATGAATCGAACGGGCGCGCTTAGCAGCGGGTACCAGGGAACCGCGAATATCGGCAGTCCGAGGCGATGTCGCTGAACCGGACCGAGGATCAGAGCCGAGTTCGAGATGTGCTTGTGATAGATGTAGCGGCGCACCAACATCGTCAGCAGCGGGAAACGCTCGAGGTCTGGGATGTGACGCGTGAGAGGCTC
>CAZEWA010000654.1:0-1376 GCA_964515685.1 uncultured Polyangiales bacterium
CGCACGGCAGAGGAGCACGCAGATGAAGAAGGTCGAAGCGATCATCAAGCCTTTCAAGCTCGATGAAGTGAAGGACGCGCTCGGCGAGGTCGGTATCCAAGGTATGACCGTCACCGAGGTGAAGGGTTTTGGACGCACCGGCGGGAAGAAGGAGGTTTACCGAGGGTCTGCCTACGTGGTCGACTTTGTCCCCAAGGTTAAAGTCGAGGTCGTTGTCCCCGATAACATGGTGGTCCAGGTCATCGAAGCCATTGAGAAGGCAGGCAAGACCGGCCGCATTGGAGACGGAAAGATCTTCGTATCCGGGCTGGAAGAAGCGATCCGTATCCGTACCGGGGAACGCGGCGAAGACGCGATCTAAACTCGTTTATCTTGCCGGAAACACTTAGGGTTTGACGCTACAAACCGGCATCGGTAGCATGCGGGGTAGTGTACCCGGATAGGTCTTTTTTCTAAGGCCTTTCGGGCAAAGACCCAAACCTTGCAAAGCTTTCCCTGATGTCCACAGCTTCCCGTGTAGCAGCTGAGTTGCTGCGAGTCCTTCCGCGAAAACAGCTCAGCAGTGTGATGGGCCGACTTGCGGACATCACTGCGCCGACGCCTTTCGTGCGAGGGGTTATCCAAACATTCACCCGTGTATACGATGTAGACATGGATGAAGCCGTGGTTCCGCACGGCGGGTACGACTCGTTTAACGCCTTTTTCACGCGTGAGCTGCGTCCTGGCATGCGCACCGTGGACATGCGCGACGATGTCGTGGTTTCGCCAGCAGATGGGCGTATCGAGGATCTCGGTCCAATCGAGCCCAATGCCAAGCTGTTCGTGAAGGGGTTTGAGTACGATGTCGGGGAGCTATTTGGCGCTCCCGAAGAGGCAGCCCGTTTCCAGGGCGGCACCTTCTTCATCGTCTATCTTTCGCCGAGGGACTACCACCGCGTGCACGCGCCTGTCGATGGACGGGTGCGGCGTGCCCGGCACGTGGATGGCACCCTGTACCCGGTCAACAGCATTGGCCTCACGCATTTCCCGAAACTGTTCGCGCGCAACGAGCGCGTGGTGACGGTGCAGTCCTCACGCTTCGGCGAGGCTGCAACCATCATGGTGGGAGCCATCGGTGTGGGACGCATCAGTGTGAGCTTCGATCCGCGCATCGTGACCAATCGAGGTCAAGCCGCGCAAACCTTGGAATATGGCGATACGGGCCCGACGCTCGCACGCGGTGGCGAGGTAGGGCGTTTCCACCTCGGTTCGACCGCCATCGTTCTGCTCGGTCCTGAGCATCGGTTTCGCTTTGCTGTGAAGCAAGGTGCCACTGTGCGCATGGGCCAGGCGGTGGCCGTCCGGGAGGGCGTGTGAGTGAGCATGAGGCTAGGCCC
>CAZEWA010000655.1:0-1375 GCA_964515685.1 uncultured Polyangiales bacterium
GAGGGACGTTCTAAGGCAGTCTGCATCGGTTTGAGCGGCAGCGGTCGGAGCTGAGAGCGTTGTCGTGTTCACAGGCGCTATCTTTTGCTGGGCATGCTAGCTCGATGATTGCCGCAGAGGAGATGGGTTCGCTCAAGCGCAAGGCGGGCAGCGCACAGGTGCTGGCGGAGACCGCAGTGGAAGACCAGTCTTCACTGGGCTCTTCCTCGGCGACGAGACCTGAGGCTCCCCTTTGGCAGAGTGAGGTGCTTCGTGCGAGGTAAGCCCTCAGGCTTCCAGAAGACTCGTCGGCTGCGGCCACAGCCCCAAGCTCTCAGGAGTGCCTGCCCCTCGGCGCCGGGGGCCGCGGTAGCCTGTCCGCGACCGAGCAACGCGAGGAGCGCGTGCGTGTCTTGGCATAAGAACAATCCTGCATCTTGGGTGATGGGTGCGTCGAGAATGGCGCGTCCACCGAGCGCCAGGAGCGGACGCTCGTTTTCGGGCCAAGCCGCGATGGTTTTGGCTACGCTCATCGCCGAGCTCAGCTGCGTCGGAAGGGCGATGCTGATGGCGATGACTTTCGGCGAAAGCATGTGTGCGAGACGAACGATCTCGTCAGTGGGAATGCCCGGGTACACGGTATAGACCGAGACACGAGCGCGTAAGAGTAAGACTTCTACAAGCTGAACACCCACGGTGTGGAAGTTTCCCTCGGCAGCCACGAGCAATACGTCAGGTCTGGGAGCACTTCTCAGGGAAAGGACGTTGGGATCTTTGCTGGCTATCGATTCGATGACCGCTGCGCAAAGCGCCGTGATGCGGTGCTCTTCCGCAACGGTGATCTCGGACCGGTTCCAGCGTTGTCCAATCTGCTGCAGCACGGGCTGCACCACACCCAGGAGCAGGTCGATGGGGTCGATGCCGAGCGCCGAGCCTTCTTCGATAACCTCGGCTGCACTAGGTAGCCGGCCCAAACCTGAGTAGGCGAGTCGAGCGAAGAAGTCTCGCACGGGGCGCAGGTCTGCACCTTGTCCGCTCTTGTATGCGCCCTGAGAAAAGCAGGCTTCACAGATGGTGTGCGTGAGGCTGTAGTCGTCGAAAGGCTCGACCGCGCCTTGATAGCGTTGGCAGTAAGCGCACCAGCGAATCATCTTCTGCTCGGATGATGTAGCGAGATTTGCGAAAGCCCCGCCGGGACGGGCGAACGCGCGCCCGCTTCGAGCAGTGCTTCGAACGAAGTCGGCTGCGCCGCAGGTCGCTCCATGAGCCCCCTCCGCCAATCGAACAAGCAAGCCGCATACCCTTGCGGAAATTCGCCCAAGATTGCGCGGCTTGGCAGCCCGAACGCGCGAGTCATGCCTGCACGAGGCGAGTGTGTGTGGCAGTCTTGTTGCTG
>CAZEWA010000656.1:0-1355 GCA_964515685.1 uncultured Polyangiales bacterium
GCCACTCACCGCGGAAGCGTACGATGAGACCATCGACCCTATCTTCCCGCTCTCTATTTACTACGATCGCATGATCTGGATCGCACTCACGCAAAATAGCGACGCTATCTCCCAGAACTTCTTTCTGTACAATGTCCCCCGCGATGATCACGATTTTTGGTACATCCTCCCTTGGGACTCGAACATCGCATTTGGCGCAGACTGGGCCGACCCGTACGGCATCGTCCCGACGAGCCAAAACTTGTTGGTTGATGGAGGCCAAAACCACTTCGCTCAGCGCCTCGTACGCGTGACCGGCATTCGAGAGCGCTATCTGGCGCGTTTTCGACACGTGATGGAGCATGTGCTGACCAAGCAAGTGGTGCTCAAAGTGGTCACCCACTACGCGAAACTCGTGACGCACGACCTCAGCCTCGACCAAGAGCGCTGGGCCCGGAAGATCACACCAGAAGAAGCCTTCGCAGCGATCGAAGCGTTTGTAGAGGCACGCCCCGACTTGTTGCTGGAGGCCATCGAGACCATAGAGCGCAGCTACGAAGTCGCGGAGCTGCAATGACTGCTGCCTGCGTCACAGCTGCGTGGGGTGCTGAGCCGAAGCCCGGAGGGAGCCACAGCGGTCAGTGGCTAGGCTTTTGGTCTCGGGCCCGTGGCGCGGGGCGCGGCCCCGTGGCGATAGGCTCAGGACTCACGACGGGCGTAGACCAAACCTCAGGCGGGTCCGGGTAGTCGGTGGTGACGAACGGGGGACTTGTCGGCGTGCCCCGCGTCCCGCGCCCAGGAGCGCGCGCATCGGCCGGTCCAGGTCGGCCGCTCAACGCGGGATGCACGTGGAGCGGATAGACGGGTTGTTCTCCGATCCCTAGCCAGGCACTCGACGATCGAGCGCCGCAGGCGCAAATCGGAACAAGCATGGCGACGACGATCACGAAGTCTCGCATAGGCTCCTCCTGTCAGATAGTTGGGATGCGACTCCCATGCCTAGGCTGCGGGCCAGGCAGTCCGCAGTCTTCCGACCTTGGGAAGCAGCAGCACGCAACGCTCCGAGCATCCGCAGAGGGGCTCGCAGCTGCGCCGCAGTGCGGCACTCCTGCGGGCTTTCTAGCGCGCGAACCTGTGCGTTTGCGACGCCTTGCGAGTAGTAAGCGGACTCAAGGCTTCACGGGGACGGAGGCCCGATGTAAGCCGCGTATCCGATCGCCACGCATCGTCGTACGATCCATCGTTCTGGGCATGCGTCGGATTCTCGTCGTCCGTCGACGACTCCGATGCTTCTTCCATCGACAGCCGGGATTTCTGTGAGGAGTAATCCACCAGAGCGCACCGCCATTTTAGGCGAGAATGGCTCTAGGCCGGAA
>CAZEWA010000657.1:0-1328 GCA_964515685.1 uncultured Polyangiales bacterium
GGGCGGTGTTCGCTGCCAGAAGTCGCACGCGAGGCCGTTCGCCTTCAAAGCTTTGCCAATATCGCTTTGCGATGCGCTAGGATGCGCGCGTTCACGAGGCGCGGAAGTACCCCGCTCGAAGAAAGGCCTGCGTATGTTGCGTTCGATTCTCTGTCTTGCCCTGGTGTCCGCCGCCGTTGCGCCAGGCTGCGTAAAGCTCGCAGACTACGAGGCGGCCGTCGCAAAGTCTGCGCGCGAACAGGGCAACCTCGAAGCACAGCTGGCAGACCAGAAGAAGCAGACGCTTTCGCTAGAAGACGCGCTGAAGCAAGAGCAAGACAAGTCGAACCGGCAGGCCGAGGAGATTGCGCGACTCAGTGCAGAACTCGAAGCAGCGCAGGCCACGATTACAGAGCAGCAGCAAAAACTCAGTGAGCTGGTCAAGAACAGCTCCGCCTTGCAGAGCTCTATCCAAGAGATGGAAGAGGCCCTCAAGGTGCTGCGCGAGCAGAAGAAACAGACCGAGGCGCGCGTCACCGAGTACCGAAAGCTCCTCGATAGCTTCAAGACGCTGATCGACGCCGGCAAGCTCAAGGTCAAGGTCGTGCGCGGACGCATGGTCGTGGAGCTTCCCTCCGATGTGCTCTTCGGAAGCGGCTCGATTGACCTTTCCGACAAGGGCAAGGCGAGCGTCGCGGAGATCGGCGCCATCCTCGTGACCATGAAGGGTCGCGAGTTTCAGGTGGAGGGCCACACCGATGATCAGCCCATCAAGACCGACCGCTTCCCAAGCAACTGGGAGCTCGCCGCCGGACGTGCGATTGCCGTCGCACAAATCCTCATCAAGTCCGGCCTGCCCTCCACGCGCGTGAGCGCAGCGAGCTTCGGCGAGTATCGCCCGGTTGCGAGCAACAAGACCCAGGACAAGCGCGGACAGAACCGACGCATCGAGATTGTGCTCGTCCCGGACCTCTCCAAAGTACCCGGGTTCGAAGAGCTCGAGGCAGCCGCGAGTAAGTAGCTCGCTCGCAGGTGCTCCTTTCATGGCGTAACGTAGCCGCGTGTTCGAGCCATCCGCGAAGCCCCGAACTCGCTTCTCCTCGCTACTGTTCGTATTCGGACCGCTGGCGTTTATCGCCTGGTGCTGGTGGCCAGGCATCTCGGCGCCCTACCAGTACGACGACTTCGTTACGCCGCTGAAGGACCCTGCGTCGCAGTCGCTCTCAAGCTTTGTGCACGCGCTCCCCGGCACCCTGCGGCCTCTCACCAAGCTGAGCTACGCGCTCGAATCGAGCGTTGGCTTGGTAGACGCACCGCAGCGCAGAGTGCTACAGGGCCTATTGTTTTGG
>CAZEWA010000658.1:0-1315 GCA_964515685.1 uncultured Polyangiales bacterium
AGAGCTCAGGTACACTCAAAGAGCATGTCCCTGAAGATCGACCAAGATCACGGGCGCTTCCGCCATATCGTTCGTGGGAAAATCCGCCAGAACCTGCGCAAGTACATCTCGCAAGGGGAGCTCCTAGGCAGGCAAGGGAAGGAGGTTGTCTCCATCCCCATTCCTCAGATTGATATTCCGCGCTTTCGCTACGGCGATAAGCAGCAAGGCGGAGTCGGTCAGGGGGACGGCGATGCGGGAGATCCGCTGAGCCAAGGCCAGCCGCAGCCAGGCAACGGCAAACAAGCCGGCGAAGGCCCCGGTGAACACGCCCTCGAGGTCGAAGTAAGTCTCGATGAGCTCGCCGAAATTCTGGGCGAGGAGCTGGCACTGCCCAACATCGAAGACAAGGGCAAGAGTCGCATCATCAAGGAGCGCGATAGGTATGTTGGCGTACGCCGCGTGGGTCCCAACTCCCTGCGTCACTTCCGCCGCACCTACCGCGAGGCACTCAAGCGGCAAATCTCCATGGGAACCTACAACCCGAAGTTTCCGGTCGTAGTCCCCGTGCGCGACGACATGCGCTTTCGCTCTTGGAAGACCGAGACCGAGCCGGTCGCCAACGCAGTCATCATCTACATGATGGACGTCTCGGGCTCGATGGGCGACGAGCAGAAAGAAATCGTGCGCATCGAGAGCTTCTGGATCGATGCCTGGCTTTCGCGCCAATACAAGGGGATCGAGACGCGCTTCATCATCCACGATGCGGTCGCGCGCGAAGTCGACAGAGACACGTTCTTCCGCACGCGCGAGAGCGGCGGCACGATGATCTCGTCCGCGTACAAGCTGTGCACGGACATCATCGAAGCGGATTACCCAGCCAGCGAGTGGAACATCTATCCGTTCCACTTTTCAGACGGCGACAACTGGAGCGTGGACGACACCCTCGCCTGCGTGCAACTTCTAAAGACCAAGATTCTTCCAGCCAGCAACGTGTTTTGTTACGGCCAGGTCGAGAGCCCCTACGGCTCGGGCCAGTTCATCAAAGATCTGCGCGAGCACCTGAAGAGCGACGAACGCATCATCACCAGCGAGATCCGTGATCGAGACGGAATCGTGGGCTCCATCAAGGAGTTTTTGGGCAAAGGGAAATAGCGATGCCGAAGTTCGTGCAGAACACCGCACCCAACTCTGAGCTTCGCGACGCGCAAAGTCTCATCGAAGGATTCGCTCGGGAGTACGGGCTCGACTTCTTTCCGACGCTGTTCGAAGTGCTCGACTACCGACAGATGAACGAAGTCGCAGCCTACGGCGGCTTCCCCGTGCGCTATCCCCA
>CAZEWA010000659.1:0-1274 GCA_964515685.1 uncultured Polyangiales bacterium
CGAGGAAGATGTTCGCGGGCTTCAGGTCGCGGTGCACCAGGTTGAGCGGCTGTCCGTGACCGTCCTCGGCCGCGTGCATCCACGCCGCGCCACGAAGGATGCGCGTGATGATGTACACAGCAGCGTGCAGCGGGACCTGATGGCGGGGGAAGCTGTTCATGTACGTCGCGAGCGTGACGCCATGGACGAACTGCATCTCGATGACCCAGGCGCCCTCGACGATGTGGAAGTCGTAGACGTCCACGATGTTGTCGTGCCGTACGAGCGCCTGGAGCTTGGCCTCGTCGAACATCCGCACGTTGACCTCGGCGCGCCTGCTGTCCGAGGACAGCTCGGAGGTGTGCTTGGGGTGCATGATCTTCAGGCACACTTCTTTTTCGAAGCTGCTGCCTGGAGGCCCTTTGCGGAGGGCCACGAAGGTCAGGCCGAAGCCGCCTTCCCCGAGGCGCTTCAGCAGCTTGTAGTGTGGCCCTCGCTCGGGATCGCCTATCGACTGGCCGACGACCCAGCGCTTCTCGGGCTCTTCCAAGGAGACGGCGCCCACGCTGCTCGCCGAGATGACCTCGTCCTCACTCTCGGAGGTCATGATCCGAGCATCTTCGAGTTTTGTTCGCGCGCGGACCCGCGCGCTTCGACCCCGCGAGCTAGCTTCACGGACCTCTTTTAGTGGGTAGGCGATAGGCATACAAGGTCGGCCCTTGATTTGGCTACGCGCAGACCCGCGCGCTCTGACGCAAAACGGTTTTGACGTGTTTAGTGGATCCTGTCAGGATGTAAAAACAAAAAATAGGTTTTCGATATGTCGCAATCAAAGAAGATGTCGGTTCGCTATCGGCAAGTGGGGGACGGGCTCTGGAAAGCCACGGCCATTGGGCCGGAAGGCGAAGAAGCCGCGAGCGTGACCGCCGAGAGCGCGGTTCGGGCCCATAGTCGGCTCATCAAGGAAGTCGCGAAGCAGGAGGGCGAGGAATTTGAGCTCGAATCCCCAGGCTATCTCTCCGAGGGCGATCGAGAGGAGTGGAAGGAGCTCAATCAACGCTGGAAGAAGAAGCAGGAGATGCTGGACCTCGAGATCCGTGGCGAACAGCGCATGTACTTCATGCGGATGATGGCGAAGTACGGCTTCAAAGCCGAGGCGCTCGCTTCGGAGCTGCATCTCTCTCCGCCCACTGTTCGCAATCGTCTCAATGGCAAGTAAAACGATAGATGACCGCCCAGCACGGTGAAAACGGTGGGGAGAATCGGCGCTGAGACGGCATCATGATAGGTTCCGG
>CAZEWA010000660.1:0-1268 GCA_964515685.1 uncultured Polyangiales bacterium
GCGCGCCCGGAAAGATTCGAACTTCCGACTTTCGGTTCCGTAGACCGACGCTCTATCCAACTGAGCTACGGGCGCTTGGTGCGGGCGGGATATGTTCTAGCCCGCATCTAAAGTCAACTCCGAAAAGAACTTTTTGCCCTTGGAGTTGCTGGCGGAGAGGAAGGGATTCGAACCCCCGGTAGGCTTTTTAGACCCACGCTCCCTTAGCAAGGGAGTGCCTTCGACCACTCGGCCACCTCTCCTCCCGAGAACCGGGAAGGCGCCTTATTTAGTGGCCCAACTGCTGCCTGTCAATCCCTGTGAAATCCCAGATGGATTTAGGCATGACCTCGGAGCACTCGGGCCACTGAGCTTGCGCCGATTTCGGCCATACTTCGGTGCATCCCATGCCCAACATTCCATCGTTTGCTCTCGCTCTCGCGCTCTCCCTACTGGCCAACGTACCCAGCGCATTTGCCTGCAAATGTGCCCAACGCGCCGTGGCGGAAAGCGTCACTGAGGCCTCGGCCGTGTTCGAGGGCCGCGTCACCCAAATCGAAAAAATCCTCGAAGAAGGCGCAACCGAAGCCCAAAAGATTCGCGTCACGCTCGCTCTTGTCAGGGTGTGGAAATCCTTGGAGAGCACGGAGAGCGTCACCGTGACCACCAACAGCGAACCTGCCGCATGTGGTTTTCACTTCGAGCAGGGGCACAGCTACCTGGTGTACGCAAGCGGCGAAGGCGAGTCCGAAGGCCTGCGCGTCAACTCGTGCAGTCGCACGCGTCCGATGGCGGATGCCGCGGAAGATCTTGCAGCCCTCGGCGGCGGCGTGACGCCCGTCAAAGTGCAAAACGCAACCTCCCCAGCCACAGGCCACGCACCCGACGGCCCGGTAGCCACGCAAGCGCGTGAGGCCACGCCCGAAGCCGAGTCCGAGGGCACGGGGGCCACAGGTCAGCGTGGCTGCGCTCTTGGAACGAACGGGGACAGCGGCGCAGGCGCCAGGCTCTGCGCGCTTCTAGTCGGGCTGCTACTCGCGCGGCGTCGCTGGGCCTGAGCCACACGGCGACGGGCTGAGTGAGCGGCTCTCAAATCAGCGGGCTCACTCAGCGGTTTGCCGTCAGGCGTTCTTGAAGATCTCCATGGCGTCGCGCAAAAGCTTCGCGCCCTCGGCCTGCGAACGCTGGAACGCATTGCGTCCCATGATGCTGCCGAAGCCGCCGCCCTTGGCGATCTGACGCAGCTCCTCGAGCACCTCTTCGGTGCCCTTGGCGGCGCCGCCCGAGAA
>CAZEWA010000661.1:0-1248 GCA_964515685.1 uncultured Polyangiales bacterium
CGGTAGCTAAGGGCGGTCACTCGCGAGACGATGGTGGCTGTTCGCACCCCGTTGGCCTGCTTGACCTCCAGAAAGTCTGTCTCATCGGCCGATTGATCTGCGCTGATGCGCTGACCGATACGAAAGCCTCCCGATTCAACTTTCTCGAGGGAATAGAACTCGAGGGGCGCGGCTTCCTCGTGTGCTGACGGTATTTCGCCGTCGAAGGGAATGCGGGTGAGGCGCATCGCTTCCATGAGCGCGTACTCTTTCTTGTCGCCGCGAAAGCACATCCAAGCACGGCAGTATGAGCGCTGGATGGCTTCCTCATAGCTCAGCGCCTGGAGGAGGCCGATCGGATGGCTATGGCCGCCGAAGCTGCGAAAGAAGTAGACCTGACAATCCATGCCATCGAGCTTGCGACTGAAGTAGTCCATGTTGCGCTCCAAGTTGTTTGCTACTGATGACGCGGTTTTGGAATCGCAGCTGAGGCTTGTAGCGGCCAATATACACCCCCCAACTGCCGCGATCAGGCGGAGAAGACTCACTTGCCGATAAACGAGGCAACACGGTACGCGTACGTGGCGAGGGCCACCACGATCACCCGTTCCGCTAGGCTGACGAGACGCCACGTGACAGGGGCTGCTCCAAGGTAAGGTGCGGGTTCACTCAAGTACAGTGTAGTCGCCGTACATATTTCGAAGCTCCGCTTTAGAGAGAGCGCCCGTGGGACCGTAGAAGTATCGGTAGCTAAGGGCGGTCACTCGCGAGACGATGGTGGCTGTTCGCACCCCGTTGGCCTGCTTGACCTCCAGAAAGTCTGTCTCATTGGCCGATTGGTCGGCACTGATGCGCGCTCGTACGCGGAAGCCCGATTCAGACTTCTCGAGCGCATAAAACTCGAGCGGCGAGTTCTGTTCCTGCAGCGGCGGTACCCCGTCCACGAAAGGAATGCGGGTGACGCGCATCGCTTCCATGAGCGCGTACTCCTTTTTGTTGTCGCGAAAGCACATCCAGCCGCGGCAGTACGAGCGCTGGATCGCTTCCTCATAGGTTACTGCCTCGACTAGACCGATCGGATGGCTATGGCCGCCGAAGCTGCGAAAAAAGTAGACATTGCAATCCATGTCATCGAGCTTCCGACTGATGTAGTCCATGTTGCGCTCCGAGTTGTTCACTACTATTGACGCGGTTTTGGAATCGCAGCCGAGATTTGTAGGGGCCAAGAGGCACCCGCAAGCTGCCGCGAGCATGCGGAGAAGCCTCACT
>CAZEWA010000662.1:0-1248 GCA_964515685.1 uncultured Polyangiales bacterium
GCGTTCAAGATCATGGACGACCGTTTCGGCGCCCTGACCTTCGTACGCATCTACTCGGGTAAGCTCCTCAAGGGCATGAGCGTCGTGAATACGGCGACCGGCAAGAGCGAGCGCGTCGGCCGCATGGTCGAGATGCACGCCAACGACCGCACGCTCATTGATGAGGCCCAAGCGGGTGACATCGTAGCGCTCGTGGGTCTCAAGGACGTCAAGACGGGCCACACGCTCGCTGACGAGGACAACCCCGCGACGCTCGAGCCCATGGTCTTCCCGGAGCCTGTGATCGAGATCGCGGTTGCCCCCAAGGACAAGGCCGGCGCCGAGAAGATGAGTGTTGCGCTCGGTAAGCTCGTCTCTGAGGATCCCTCGTTCCGCGTCGAGGTCGATGAAGAGTCGGGTGAGACCATCCTCAAGGGCATGGGCGAGCTCCACCTCGACATCAAGATCGACATCTTGCGTCGTACCTACAACGTGGACGTGAACGTGGGTAAGCCCCAGGTCGCGTACCGCGAGAGCGTGACCAAGGCCGTGGAAGATGGCTACACGCACAAGAAGCAGACCGGTGGTTCGGGTCAGTACGCAAAGATCGACTACCGCATCGAGCCCGGCGAGCCTGGCACAGGCTTCGTGTTCGCATCCGGTATCGTGGGCGGCTCGATCCCGAAGGAGTTCATCCCGGCTGTCGAGAAGGGCTTCAAGGTCTCGGTCATCAAGGGTCCGCTCGCCGGTTACCCCGTGGTGGACGTGAAGGTCACGCTCACGGATGGCGCCTTCCACGCGGTCGACTCTTCGCAGATCGCCTTCGAAATCGCGGCCAAGGCCGCCTACCGGCAGAGCATGCCCAAGGCAGGCCCCCAGCTGCTTGAGCCCATCATGAAGGTCGACACCTTCACGCCCGACACCTACGTGGGCGATGCCATCGGTGACCTCAACCGTCGTCGCGGCATGATCAAGAGCCAGGAATCTGGCCCCACCGGCGTGCGCATCAAGTCCGACGTTCCGCTTAGCGAGATGTTCGGATACATCGGCGACCTGCGCACCATGACCTCGGGTCGTGGTCAGTTTTCGATGGAGTTCAGCCACTACTCGCCTTGCCCGCGCAACGTGGCCGAGACGGTCATCGCTGAGTCGAAGGCTCGCGAAGAGGCTCGCAAGAAGAAGTGAGCTCTCGGCGAGCCCAGCGGTTCGCTTACAAGGTCTAACGAAAGCGCAGCCCGAACAGGGACCTGCGCTTTCGCGCTTTAAGGC
>CAZEWA010000663.1:0-1247 GCA_964515685.1 uncultured Polyangiales bacterium
TCAGAGGTGGGTTGCGATCCAGGCTCTGACCTCCGAGCACGCATCGTCCAGCGAGACTCGCGGGCCCCAGAACATAGGGCCAATGGCCACGTAGGCGGCGCGAATTGCGGACCATCGCGAACTGGCGTCGGGCGCAAACGCGGGATGCACTGCACTCGGCATTTCCCTGATCTGTTTCTTACTCCGGAGCTCCTCTGCCAAGGCCTTGGGGCCCGCGTATCCCTCCAGCGGTACCAGCGTCGAGAACGCGCTTACCAGGCGATGGGCGTCCTCAAAGTGCCTGACGAAGTCAGCCGGCTCCCGCGTGCTTGGCACCCGCTTCTGCAGAGCGTCAAGCTTCTCGAGCAGGGTCACGGCGGGATGTACGCAACGAACGTGCTTAGGACGGTTGTCTGCGAATTCTCCAAGCTGGCCGCTAGCTTCGAGATGTTCATGCACGAACGAAGTGAGATCACACAGGACGAACGGGACTACGCGGGCGTCGCCCACCTCGAGCAACACGTACGGCTTCATCGGATGCACGAGCTCGGCTGTGTGCCTGCCTTCGTAGTACACGCGAATCTGCCCGGCTTCCGCGGGAGTCTCGAGTTCCAGGCGAGCATTGGGGATTCGGCAGGCGCTCGCGAGTGCGGTGAAATAGCGCGCTTGTGCTGTGGGCGCGGCGTTCTTCCAGTTACGGATCGGCGCGAGGTCAGTCACGCGACCCGGCTCGATCTTGAGGTCGAGGTCTTCAGAAAACCGTTCGATGAGCCGAAACCCTTTAGACAGGGAGGTGCCGCCTTTGAACCACAACTCAAAGCCTTGCTCGAGAAGGGCCCAGAGCGTGTGTGTCACCCAATAGTCCTTCTCAACCAGGGCGAGTCCGATGCCGCGCTGAGCGGACACGACGCTCAGCAGGTCGAAAAAGTCGGGGTCTTCATGGATGAACGTCACGCGGCTGCTCTCTCGACAGCATCACGGCAGCGTCGATAGGTCTCGCGTGTTCCGTATTCGCCCGCCATGGCCACGAGTCGCTCTCCGTTCAGGTCTTGCTTGCGGAGGGCCTGGACGAGTCTCTTCTCAAGTACTTCGAGACCAACGCCAGCTTGGTCCCGGTGCTCAAGCAGATCGACGGCGAACCACTCGGGTGATGGATCGCGCGGAAAGGCAACCCGTCGCAAGTTGAACCTGCGTCCGCCCAGCGTGACCACCCCGGAACGTTTCGTGTTGTAGACCAGTGCATGGGCGTGCACTGCGGTGGAGCCGAG
>CAZEWA010000664.1:0-1246 GCA_964515685.1 uncultured Polyangiales bacterium
GGTGGGGCATGTGGGACTCGAACCTACAGCCAACGGATTAAGAATCCGCTGCTCTACCAATTGAGCTAATGCCCCTGAAACTTTGGATTACATTTGCGCGCCCGGCAGGATTCGAACCTACGACCCTCGGATTCGAAGTCCGATGCTCTATCCAGCTGAGCTACGGGCGCCTACAGCGTCCGAACCGAAGCGGTTCCTTTTCCACCGAGATGGCTAAGGGAGCCGAGCGGCCCGCTATGTACTCCAAAACCTTTTTCTGTCAACCCGACAATGATGTTTCCATCAAGGTCACATTTGGGGTGGATGACGGGAATTGAACCCGCGACACCCGGAACCACAATCCAGTGCTCTGCCACTGAGCTACACCCACCAAAAGTGAGCGAGAATCCTAGTTATCAAATGGATTTTGGCAAGTAACAATCGGTACGCGACAGCCTTTTATTTAGGGGCGGGGTCCGAAGGACGCCCACCGGTCACGAGGCGTGAGCCAGACCAATAGCGCCGCGACCATTCGGCCATGGTGATCCCCGCGGCCACGGACACTGGGTAGCTGTGATTTATCCCAAACATGGGGATGGCGACGACGGCTTCCGCCGCAGCCAAGATATCGGGGCTTAGTCCCTCGTTCTCGCTGCCGAACACCAGGACGCAGGCGCGCTGTGGGAAAGCGTAGTCCCACAAGCCATGGACCCGAGGGTGATCCTTCTCAATCGCAACGAGCTGCCAGTCGTGCTCCTGCGCGTGCGCAAGGAACGTGGCTTCGTCGGGCATGCGTACGATGTTTTCGTATTTCTCCATGCCCATGGAGGCGCGCTCGTAATAGGGCTCCTCGCCGATGAGCACGATTTCGCGCACCAGGAAGGAATGGGCGACGCGGATGATGGCCCCTATATTAAACGGGTTTTTCGAGCGTTGTACTGCGATTCGCAAGGGGGTCCGCAGGCGGTCGAGCTCCTGTCGGATCTCGTCGAGAGGCATATCGAATGGGGCTACGTACATAGGGGGCAGATCGTCTTAGGTGCGGGGAACGCATCGGGTTTCGCCCGGCGATTTGGCGGTTGTAGGCAAGAAATGTTGAGTCAATGTGGCGCAGCGTCTGAAAATCGCTAAGGACTTAGTGCAAGAGACTTTCGGCCATGCCTAGTTTGTGCTCGTATCCGGATTGAGCACACAGTCCGCCGACGTATTGTCGCAAGGAGGAGGCGTGTGACGGAAGCACTGCGTACGGAGGATGCCATGAGTTCGA
>CAZEWA010000665.1:0-1239 GCA_964515685.1 uncultured Polyangiales bacterium
GGTAGCGAAATTCCTTGTCGGGTAAGTTCCGACCTGCACGAATGGCGTAACGACATCCCCACTGTCTCGACCAGCGACTCAGCGAAATTGTAATCGCGGTGAAGATACCGTGTACCCGCGGCAAGACGGAAAGACCCCATGAACCTTTACTGCAACTTGACAGTGAAGCTCGGAACAGTTTGCGTAGGATAGGTGGGAGGCTGTGATACCGGGATTCTGGTCTCGGTGGAGCCGTCCTTGAAATACCACCCTGATTGTTCTGGGCTTCTAACCCAGGCGAGTGAGCCTCGTCGGGGACACTGTCTGGTGGGCAGTTTGACTGGGGCGGTCGCCTCCCAAAAAGTAACGGAGGCGCGCGAAGGTTCCCTCAGGCTGATTGGAAACCAGCCGTAGAGTGTAATGGCACAAGGGAGCTTGACTGTGAGACCGACAGGTCGAGCAGGTGCGAAAGCAGGTCATAGTGATCCGGCAGTTCTGTATGGAAGGGCTGTCGCTCATCGGACAAAAGGTACTCTGGGGATAACAGGCTGATCGCGCCTGAGAGTTCATATCGGCGGCGCGGTTTGGCACCTCGATGTCGGCTCATCGCATCCTGGGGCTGGAGCAGGTCCCAAGGGTTTGGCTGTTCGCCAATTAAAGCGGTACGCGAGCTGGGTTTAGAACGTCGTGAGACAGTTCGGTCCCTATCTGCCGTGGGCGGAGGATACTTGAGAGGGTCTAACCTTAGTACGAGAGGACCAGGTTGGACGTACCTCTGGTGATCCGGTTGTTCCGCCGGGAGCATCGCCGGGTAGCTATGTACGGAACGGATAACCACTGAAAGCATCTAAGTGGGAAGCCGGCCTCAAGATGAGGTGTCCCGGGACGTAAAGTCCCCTGAAGGCCCGTCGAAGACTACGACGTAATAGGCTGGGTGTGGAAGCGCAGCAATGTGTGGAGCTAACCAGTACTAATCGGCCGTGAGGCTTGACCTATCACTAAGCACTTACCGATTGAACCCTTACTCAGGGCTCAGCAACCAAACCTGCAGTGACGCCGATGACACGGTGTCTGCAGAATGCGTCACTACACGCTCTTCTTCATTCTCGCTTTCGACTACATCACAAGTTTTTCTGGTGACGATGTCGGAGGGGCCATACCCGATCCCATCCCGAACTCGGAAGTCAAGCCCTCCAGAGCCGATGGTACTGCGCGCGCGCGTGCGTGGGAGAGTAGGTCGTTGCCAGGTTTATTTCTAAA
>CAZEWA010000666.1:0-1201 GCA_964515685.1 uncultured Polyangiales bacterium
GCCTTCTGCATGAGGCGAGTATGCACCGTGCTTCGTCGATGCTCAATGAATGAGTGTTCATTCTTTTGTGCGCCGGCAGGCGGGCTGAAGGGCACAGCTTGCCCGGCTTGGTATACATCTGTACAGTCCGCAGCCATGGCGGACGCAGATGACGGCAAACGCGGCGCGTTTCGGGCCAAACCTTTGCCCGCCTGGGCCGCAGCGCGCGGCATTCCCAGCGTGCTCTCGGCCTGGCGCGGCAATGCCGGTGTTGCACGCTGTCTCACGCTCGACCACGACCTCGAGGCGGTGCCTGCACGCACGGCGCCGTTTCCGGAGGAGCTGCACCCGCGGCTCGTGCAGGCTTTGCGCGGGCGCGGTATCGAGCAGCTCTACGCTCACCAAGCGGAGGCCTTCCTGCTCGGTCGCAACGGCCGCGACTTCGTAGCCTCTACGCCCACCGCCTCGGGCAAGAGCCTTTGTTACAACCTGCCGGTGCTCGATGCGCTGTTGCGAGACCCGTCGGCGCGCGCGCTCTATTTGTTCCCCACCAAGGCGCTGTCGCGCGACCAGGAAGAGGCCCTGCGTGCGTTGATGGGAGAGGCAGGCCTGCAGCAGGGCGCGATTACGTACGACGGCGATACGCCCGGTGATGCGCGGCGTGCGGCGCGCGAGCGCAGTGCCGTGTTGCTCACGAATCCCGACATGCTGCACACGGGTATCTTGCCGCATCACGCGAACTGGGCGCGGGTGTTCGCCAACCTGCGTTTCGTGGTCATCGACGAGCTCCACACCTATCGCGGGGTGTTCGGTTCGCACCTGGCCAATGTGCTGCGACGCTTGCTGCGCGTTGCGGCGTTTCATGGCTCGACGCCTACGGTGTTGTTCGCCTCCGCCACCATCGGCAATCCGCAGGAGCACGCTGCGCGCATGCTCGGCCGCGAGGTTGTCGAAATAGGCGAGAGCGGTGCGCCGCGCGGTCCGCGCAAGGTGCTCGTGTACAACCCGCCCGTGGTCAATGCAGAGCTTGGGATCCGCCAGAGTTATCTCAAAGCCGCGGTCAAGCTCACGGCCGATCTCGTGCGGGCCGAGGTGCCCACGCTGTTGTTTGGGCAGGGACGCAACCAAGTCGAGACGATGCTCAAGTATCTGCGCGATAGGCTGGGACCCGAGAAAATCGCGCCCGAGCAGATCATGAGCTACCGCGGCGGCTACTTGCCCG
>CAZEWA010000667.1:0-1195 GCA_964515685.1 uncultured Polyangiales bacterium
GTGAGCATGTGGCCCACGGTGCCGGCCACGTAGTAGCAGTAGCGCTCGAGATCCTCGACCGTGTAGAGCGCCACAAAGCCGTCGTCGCCGGGCTCGCGGTGCGTGTAAAGGCTCATGCCGCGCGACATTTCTGCCGTCCAGCGGCTCACCACGGTCTGCATGCCTTCGGGCAGCGCCGAGAACGCGCGCATGACACGCGGCAGATTGCGGGCGAGGGACAGCTCTGCGTCGTCGCCCTCGATGGCCTCGAAAGCGAGTGAGAAGTCACGGGCACTGCCGCCCTGCTCGAGTACGCCGAGGAAGCGTGCGAACAGGTCGTCCTTGTGGCTGCGTGGTACGGCGGGATGGTCTTCCACGGTGTCGGCGATGCGGCACAGCAAGTACCCGCAGGTTACGGCCACTTCGAGGTCACCCGGCAGCATGGCGATGGGCTTCGAGAACGTGCGGGAGACCGCCAGCAGGCCTTCCTTGCAGTAGGTCCAGTCGTCGCCCGACTGCTGCGCGCGGAACAGCTCGGGACGCGGACGCGCTCTGCGCTGTGCTTCGAGGGCCGAGAGCGCATCGACCAGGTCGCAGCAGCGCTCCCAGGCTTCTTCAGAGCGGGCTTCGCGAACTTCGACGGCCAGGGTGTCGGTCAGGCGCGCGACCAGGTGTGGCACGGCGCGCTGAATCACGCCCCAATGGGCGCCGCGTACCGTGAGCAGGGCATGAACGGCGCGGGCCGTCAGCTCTGCAGCTTCTGCGCGTTCGTCGGGGCGAGCATCGAAGCGGCCGTCTTCCGACTGATTTGCGGTCACGAAACGAGCGGCACGCCGCAGCGCCGACGAGGCCGCGGGCTCTCCGACGGCGAGCAGCGCGCGCATGGCATGCGACGTGTTGCTGAGGGCGCCTTCGAGCTCATTTGCTGCCCAGCCGCCGTCTTTTTGCTGGCTCGAGAGTAGGTAGCGTCGCGCGCGGGCCAGGGCATCGGTGTAGCGGAACGCGCCGTCGTCACCGTAGCGGTCGCGGCAGCGCGATAGCGCGCGGCACACGAGGTCGGTGGTCGCGAGGTCGGCTTGGGCCGAGGCTTCGGGCCAGGGAGCAAAGCCGCCGTTCGGTCGCTGGCAGGCGAGCAGGTGGCGCACGCCGTCGTCCAAGCGATCGATGGTGAACTTGCTGTCGAGCGTGACGATGCTCAGCATGAACGAGGCGAAGT
>CAZEWA010000668.1:0-1195 GCA_964515685.1 uncultured Polyangiales bacterium
ACTGGGCAGGCCAGCTCGGCGACGGTCGCGCCATCTCGCTCGGTGAAGTGCTCACTTCCACCCATCAGCGCTGGGAACTGCAGCTCAAGGGCGCAGGACCCACGCCCTACTCGCGCACGGCCGACGGGCGCGCGGTGCTGCGCTCTTCGCTGCGTGAGTTTCTGTGTAGCGAGGCCATGCATCACCTGGGCGTGCCCACTACGCGCGCGCTGACGCTTGTCACCACGGGCGAAGCCGTGGTCCGGGACATTCTGTACGACGGGCGAGCGCGGCCTGAGCCAGGCGCGGTGGTGTGTCGCGTCGCGCCATCCTTCGTGCGCTTTGGAAACTTCGAGATCCTCGCCGCGCGCAACGAACACGAAAATCTACGCAAACTCCTCGACTACGTGCTGACCACCCACTACCCAGAGCTCGGTTCGGGCAGCCTCGAATCCTACGCGCAGCTACTCGCCGAAGTTTGCCGCCGCACCGCACAGATGGTCGTGCACTGGATGCGCGTGGGCTTCGTGCACGGCGTGATGAACACGGACAACATGTCGATCTTGGGGCTGACCATCGACTACGGACCTTACGGATTTCTCGAACCTTACGATCCGAACTGGACCCCCAATACGACAGATGCCTCAGGGCGCAGGTATCGCTACGAGAACCAGCCGGCTGTCGCCCAGTGGAATCTGGTTTGTCTCGCCAATGCCATGTACGCCCTGTTCGAGGACGCAGCACCGCTCGAGCGTGCCCTCTCGGTTTACCGCGATACCCTCGAGACCGAGCGCAACGCCATGCACGCGCAGAAACTTGGGCTGGGTGCGTTCTACACGGAGCCACATGCCTGTGAGGGCAGGGAGATAGCGTCGGACACGCAGCTGCTCGATCGGTTGTTCACGACCCTACAGACCGCCGAAATCGACACCCCGCTCTTTTTCCGCGGGCTCGCTCACGTGAGCGCGGGCGACACATCCCGGACCCTGAGCGACAGCGCACTGCTCGCGCCCGTGACAGAGGCCTTCTACGCGCCCGCGGACGTCACTGGGCAGGTCGGGACACAGCTCGCAGCCTGGATTCGCAGCTACATCGAGCGCGTGCGCGCAGAGGGCATTGCTGACGACGTGAGGAAGGCGCGCATGAACCGGGTGAATCCCAAGTTTCTATTGCGCAACTACCTGGCTCAAATGGCCATCGACCGCGCCGAAACAGG
>CAZEWA010000669.1:0-1176 GCA_964515685.1 uncultured Polyangiales bacterium
GAGGAAAGAATGCGTCCGTCATCGGCAACGCTGTGATGAACTACTATTGGTAAGGTCGCCCAGGCGTGTCGTCGTTAGATTCTCTCCGCATGGGCTGCTGCGAACCAAGTGTGTGGGAGGGCGATGATGAAAGTAAATCGTACGGATTTCCGCTCTTGCCTATACGCGATCCAATCGCTTCACCTCCACTTCGAGCCGCTTGCTTTGCTACCCCTAGCGGGTCCGCGCAGGGCGATCGAGGAACTCTCAAGCGCACCCCCAACTCCTCAAGGCGCCGCAGACTCACCCGAGCGCAGCTCGCTCGCCGGGAGCACGCAGACCTTGGCGCCGCTTGCGCCCGCGAGGTTCCAGCTCAGCGCGTGAATGCCCCTGGAGAGGCCAGCTTTGTTGCACGTCGAGGGTAGGGGAGAGGCGTAGCCAGTGTAGAGGACGCGTCGCTCGCGCGGGCCGAGAGTAAGCGTGATCTTCGTTTCGACACCTGTGCAGGCGCCCTTGACGCAGCTGTCCCACAGGTCGTAACCGTCGAGGCCTTGCACAAATGGGCCGTGGCATGGCTCGACGTACTCGACGGAGCGGGTCTCCGAACTGAGGTTCTCGACCACCAGGTTGATCTCGGCGACCTCCGCATGGAGCGCGACGACACGCGCGCCGCGCTGGAACTCGACAGAGACCAGGTACTCGCAGTCGGGCTCGGGCAAGCATAGGGTCATGGTCTCGCACGTCACGCAGTCGTCGTCGTCGCCGGGGCCAGCGTGGCACGTGTTGGACTCGACAACCTGGCATCGGCTGCCGCTCGAGCACGGATGCTCATCGTCGCATGTAGCATAGCAACCATCCACGAAGGGCGTCTGAGCCGAGCACCCGTCTCTGTGAAAGGACTGGCCTGAGGGACAAACTTCGGCAATGGGCCCCCCACATGCGGCCACGGAGCCCAGCTTCTGACACACGTTCTCGAAGCACACAGGTCCGTAGGCGGGGCCGTCTTGCGCTCGACACGATGCGGGGCGCCCGTCTATCAGTGCCTTGCCCTCTTGCGCCGCGTCTGCCGCGACTGCGAAGAACTCGGCATTAGAGCAATTTCCCAGCGTCACACAATCGCTGTTCGTAGCGCAAACGCTGTAGGCTTCGACGAAGTCCCGCACGGTTTGCGCGTACTCATCGCAGCTAGCGTGAGGG
>CAZEWA010000670.1:0-1173 GCA_964515685.1 uncultured Polyangiales bacterium
ACGTTCCCCTTCTCGGTCATGAGCAGCGGGCGCTTGATGATGTTCTCGACCTGCATGTCGTCCCTCAGCCGTTCTCGCTGCAGCGCTTTTCAATCGCCGCCGCCGCATCCTTCGTGAGCACCAAGTGCTCATGGCGAAGGAGGTCGTAGACGTTGACGCCTTCCGGGGGAAGGTACTGGTGGTTTTCGAGGTTGCGCGCGGATAGGCGCAGATTCTCGTTGCCGTTCGTATCGACAAGCAGCGAGCTGGTGGAGACCTTGAGCTCCTGAAGAACGCCAGCTAGCCCCTTGGTCTTGATCTCCGCGAACTGGAGATCGCTGACCACGATAAGGGTGCCCTCCGCAAGCTTGAGCGACAGAGCGCTCTTCAGCGCGCCGAGACGCATTTTGCGTGTCGGGCGGTACGCGAAGCTGTGCGGCTGCGGGCCATGAGCCTTGCCGCCACCCACGTACTGCTGAGCACGAATGGAGCCGTGACGCGCGCGCCCCGTGCCCTTCTGCTTGTAAAGCTTGCGAGAGGAACCACGCACTTCGGCGCGTCCCTTTGTCTTGGCCGTACCGGCACGACGACTAGCAAGTTGCGCCTTCACGATGTCGTAAAGGAGCGCCTCGTTGACCTCCGTGGCGAAGACATCATCCGCGAGATCGATCTCTCCGGACTCTTCGCGACGCAAGTTGTAAACCTTGACCTTGGGCATTCTCTCGTCTCCGAACCGAGTGCCGTTCGACGACCGGACACAGAAGTGTCCGGGCCTCGCCTGCATTACGACTTGATTTCGACGTCCACGCCCGCCGACAGGTCGAGCTTCATCAATGCGTCGAGGGTTTGTTGGGTGGGCTCGAGGATGTCGAGAAGACGCTTGTGCGTGCGAATCTCGAACTGCTCGCGCGACTTCTTGTCGACGTGGGGCCCGCGCAGCACGGTGTACTTGTTGATGCGAGTGGGAAGCGGGATGGGTCCCGCAACGCGCGCACCAGTGCGACGTGCTGTCTCAACGATCTCTCCGGCCGACTGGTCGAGCAGGCGATGATCGTAAGCCTTGAGGCGAATGCGGATTTTGGTGGTCTGGGCCATTTTGAGTTCTTTCCCCTCCCCTTACGGCGAGGGTATGGGATTACTCGAGGATCTTGGTGACGACGCCTGCGCCGACCGTCTTGCCGCCTTCGCGAACCG
>CAZEWA010000671.1:0-1172 GCA_964515685.1 uncultured Polyangiales bacterium
CTAAGCACGGAGCTGAACGCAAAGTCGAGTCAGCGACGCGCGAGTCAGCCTACGTCGAGTCAGCGCCAAGCTGCCCCACGCCGTGCACAGGTGCCGCACCCGCTCGCACTGCGCCCGCTAAGTTTTGTGCGATGTGGAGGGAAACCAGCAGCCCTCACATTCGGGGCACGCAAAGCCCGCTATTTCCACGTGGTACGAGCGCGCGCCGACGTAAGCGCTTTCGTCGATCTGGTTGCCGAAACGCAGATGGACCTTCATGCCCGATTGCGTGGCGCTTCCGTGACCGCGGACCTGGAAGCTCGCCAAGGTGCCTTCCATAGGCACGTTGCAGGCTGGACAGTAACGAAGGCGGGCTTCGTCAGCCCTGCGCACGAAGGAGACGAGCGCGGCGCGGCGCCCAGCTTCGCCGTAATGGAACACGACCGACAGAATGTTCGGACTCGTATGGCGCGCCCAAACTTCGGAATAAACCTCCATTCCGTCGCCATCGCTATCCCAGAGATGTAGATCGTGACCGAGGTTGCGCAGCCCTTCGACAAAAAGTTCGATAGCAGCGTGAGGCGTGCTCGAGTCCATCAAGCTCTGGGTTAACTCGGCTTCGAGACGCGCGCAGAGCTCGTTGGGGTCGTGTAAGGCCTCAAAGGCTGCCCTCGAAAATTCTTCCCCCAGTACGCTCATGCGACGCCTCCGCGCAGGAAGCTTATACGTTGGTCCTAGCTGCAGGTCACTCAAGGAGCGCGCACCCACAACAACCAGCCCGAGGGCTGGGCACAAGCATGCGCCACGAGCGCGAACACCGGATCGAGCGCCTCCTCGGCACGCGCATCCGTCAGATACTCGCGCAGCGCAGCCCATTCGTCCTCTACGCCCTGAAACTCCCGCTCAAGATAGCGCTCAGCCTCGCCGCGGCCTGTCGGAAGACGTGACAGCAAAGGCAGTCGATGCTGCTGCGCCAACCGCAGCACCTCCAGCACGAACCGCTCGGGCACCTGCACAGCCTCTGGAGCCGCCGCGCGGCCGTCGCACAGCTCAGCCACAAGCTCCACCTCGTAGGCCAAATCGTGCGGACGAAACAGATCCCAGTGCGCCATCTGTCAAAGGATACGATTCAAGCCCGAAGCGCCAAGCGAGTTCCACACGCAGTTCCGAGCGGTGCTTCGGCCGGAGGCGGG
>CAZEWA010000672.1:0-1167 GCA_964515685.1 uncultured Polyangiales bacterium
TCACGCCGCGCGAGCTCCCGCAAAACGGCGCGTAAGTCGAGCCCGCGCGTTGTGCGCTGGACCTCGAACAAGTGGGCCCCTTGCGCGACGAGGTCGGCTTTTCGCTCTTCGTCCGCATCAGGCGCATGAAAAATCAGCGTGGGCGCCTCGGACTGTACGTTCAGCACGGCCGCGCTTCGCGGCGTGAGCAGCTCACTATCTAGCACCACGCGAAGCGGATCCCGACCGGGGACATGCCGCACGGTGAGCGCGGGGTCGTCGCTGATTAGCGTGCGCGCGCCGACCATAATCGCATCGCTGCGGTCCCTCAGTCGGTGGGCGTGAACACGCGCAGGCTTGCCCGTGATCCAGCGCGAATCCCCTGTGCGGGTCGCCATGCGGCCGTCGAGCGTGACCGCCGCCTTCAAGGTGACGTACGGCAGGCCCGTCAGCGCGTGCTTGCAGAAGTCGGCGATGAGCGCTTCCGCCTGCTCTCGCAGCGACGAGAACGACACCTCGATGCCCGCTGCCCGCAAGCGCTCTGCGCCCCCGCCGTGGCCGAGGATGGGGTCCGGGCAACCGATGACCACGCGGGAAACGCCGGCCTCAATCAGCGCTTCACTGCACGGCCCGGTGCGGCCATGGTGATTGCAGGGCTCGAGGGTCACATAAACGGTAGCGCCCTCGGCGCGCATCCCGAGCTTGCGCAGCGCATCGATTTCGGCGTGCGCGTTGCCTGCTCGGGCGTGATAGCCGCGCGCCAAGACCTCGCCATCGCGCACGACGACGGCCCCCACGTGCGGGTTGGGACTGGGGCGCCCGCGCTGACCAAGCTCCAGGGCAAGTCGCATCATCGCGACGTCCAGCGCCATACTCATGACGGGTTTTTCAGCAGATTCGAAAGCGCGTTCATGAATTCGTGGATGTCTTTGAAGCTGCGGTAGACGCTCGCAAAGCGCACGTAGGCCACCGGGTCGGTGTCCCGCAGCGCTTCCATGCAGCGCTCGCCTATCATCGACGAGACGACTTCTTTTTCGCCGGAATCCACAAGCTCGCGCTCGATGCGATCCACTGTGCGCTCGATGGTCTCGCTCGAAACCGGCCGCTTTTCACAGGCTCGACGTAAGCCGCCAATGACCTTCATCCGGTCGAAGGGCTCGCGGCGACCATCCTTCTTGACGATCAAGG
>CAZEWA010000673.1:0-1164 GCA_964515685.1 uncultured Polyangiales bacterium
AAATTTGCTGATTCTGCGACGCTCGTGACGATTCCGTTGTTCACGATCGCAGGCTACTTGATGGCAGAGAGCGGCACGCCCAAGCGTCTCGTCGAGCTCTCAAGGGCCATGCTCGGCTGGATGCCGGGTGGTCTCGCCATCGTGTGTCTGTGCGCGAGCGCGTTCTTCACCACGTTCACCGGCGGCAGCGGCATCACCATCATCGCCATCGGCGGTCTGTTGATGCCGGCGCTGATCAGCGAGCGTTACCCCGAGCGTTTCTCGCTCGGTCTCGTGACCTCGTCGGGTGCACTCGGGCTTCTGTTCCCGCCAGCAGTGCCGATCATTTTGTACGGCATCGTCGCCAACGTCCTCATCGACAAGCTGTTCCTCGCAGGCCTCATCCCCGGCATCCTTACGGTGGCCGCGGTCGGCGTGTACTCGAGCTTGGTCGCAACCAAGGCCAAGATCGCGCGTACGCCCTTCCATTGGCCCACGGCGCGCAGCGTACTCTGGGTCGCGAAGTGGGAACTCATGCTGCCTGTCGTACTCATCGGCGGTATGGGTTCAGGCTTGCTCCGCGTCCACGAAGCCTCGGCGTTCACCGCGCTCTACGTGCTCGTGATCGAGTGCTTCATCTACCGCGAAATCGACATCCGTAAGGATCTGCCGCGCATCGTGCGCGAATCGATGACGCTGGTCGGCGCCATCCTCGCCATCCTCTCCACCGCCATCGGCTTCACGTCGTACCTGATTCAAGCCCAGGTACCGATGAAGATCTTGGCGGCGATGGAGACGATGATCACTTCGCAGACGATGTTCCTGCTCGTGCTCAACATCTTCCTGCTGATCGTGGGCATGTTGATGGACATCTTTGCGGCCATCTTCGTGGTCGTGCCGCTCATCATCCCGATCGCGCGCCACTTCGGCGTGGACATGTACCACCTCGGCATCGTCTTCTTGCTCAATCTCGAGATTGGCTACCTGACGCCGCCCGTGGGCTTGAACCTGTTCATCTCGAGCTTCCGCTTCAACAAGCCCATGCTCGATGTGTACAAGTCCGTTATCCCGTACATCTGCATTTTCCTCGTGACGCTTGGCATCACTACCTACGTGCCGTGGCTGTCGACGTTCTTGCCCTCGCTCTCTAGCTCGCAAGACCTGTCGCCCGAAGACAGCGGTCAC
>CAZEWA010000674.1:0-1160 GCA_964515685.1 uncultured Polyangiales bacterium
CTCTCCATCGGGCTGCACGCTCAGCGTCAACAGGCCGCCATCCGGCATGGCTTCGCGCGCGTTGCGACACAGATTGAGCAGTGCTTGGCGGAGCTGTCCGCGGTCGACCGACACATCGGGTGCGCGCTCCGATAAGTCGAGCGTGACGGCAACCTGGGATTGCACCATTTCTGGGCCCAAGAAGGTCGCCACGTCGCGCACGAAATCAACCAAGCTCGTGACTTGGGGCTTGGGTTCGGGCAGACGCACCAGGCGCAGGTACTGCTCTGTGATGTCGGTGAGTCTATCGACTTCGCGCTTCACGGAGCGCAGCATGGGCAAGGCGTCGGGCACGGCATCGGTGACATCTTCCTCGAGCATTTCCACATTGAGGCGAATGCTGTTGAGGGGATTGCGCACCTCGTGCGTGACGTGGGCTGCGAGACGCCCGACCGCAGCCAAGCGCTCGGTGCGGCGTAGCTGTGCATCGCGTTGGGAGAGTGCGTCGACCATGCGCTCGAATTCCACTGCCACATGGCCGATTTCGTCGTCGGTGTGGCGCTCGATGCGAGTTGCGAGGTCGCCGCGTGCTACCGCGGCCACGCGCTCGGCAAGCTTGGTGAGCGGGCCCAAAACCTGCTGCGACCAGAAGCTTATCGCGAGGCCCACGGCGAGTGCGATGAGGCCCAAGCCGATCAGCAGGCCAAGTGCGCGCCCCTCGTCGTCGCGCGCCTTGCGGCTGGTGGAGGCGATGCGCTCGCTGATGAGCTGCCACGCCATCGCCAGGTGGGCTTGCGCTTGGCGTTCACGCACACGCACGCTCGACAACGCCGCGGTGGCGGCGCTGCGGTCGCGGTTGGCGAGGGACGAGGAGAGCGTGTCGAAGTCTTCTTCCGCGAGTTCGTACTCGAACAGCACGGCTTCGAGCTCAGCACGCAAGGTCGTGAGCGAGGTGCGGTCTTTGTCTTCTTGCACAAGGCGATGCGCTTGGTTGGCGGCATCGAGCGCGCGGCGTAGGGCAAAGGGACGCACGCGTCGCGCGATTTCGAGCCAGCCTTCGGCTGCGGCGGTATCGTTGCCGTCGAAGGTGCGCTCCACCATCGTGGCGAATGCGCCTTGGGTGGCCCGGGCTTCGCTGATGCTCAGCGAAAGCGGCAAGTAGCCTTCGTGCAAAAGACGCA
>CAZEWA010000675.1:0-1135 GCA_964515685.1 uncultured Polyangiales bacterium
ATCGCTATCCGTTCTCGCCTTTCCCGGATGGCTGGTTTTTCGTGTGTTACTCGCACGAACTGCCGCGCGGAAAGCTGTTCTCCAAGACGTTCATGGGGAAGGAAATCGTCGCTTTTCGCGGTGCAGATGGAGCGGTCGCCGTGGCGGACGCCTACTGTCCGCATCTCGGAGCCCACATGGGCAAGAGCGGCTGCGTGGAGGGCGATGCCATCAAGTGCCCGTTCCACGGCTTCCGCTTCGACAGCACGGGCAAGTGCATCAGCACGCCGTACGGAGAGCCTCCGAAGAGCGGGAAGCTTGCGCTGTGGCAGGTCCACGAGGCCAACGGCTTTATCCTCGCCTACTACGACGCCGAAGGCCGCGCGCCCACCTGGAAGGTGCCTGAGCTCGACGATGCAGGCTGGGGAAAGCTTGTCACCAAGCACTACCGGCTGCGCGGGCATCCCCAGGAAACTACGGAAAACGGGGTCGACACGGGCCACTTGATGACGATCCACGGCTACAAAGAAGTGGGCGTGGTGGAGCCGCTGCAAATCGAGGGCCCGTACCTCACGGGAACCTACCGCATGCGCAGGCACGCAGGTCCCCTCGAACGTCTCGGGATTCGGATTGAGCCCGTCTTTCGCGTACACGTGTGGGGGCTCGGCTATTCGTTGGTCGAAGTTCAGGTCGAGAAGTACGGCCTGAAAGGCCAGCAGTGGGTCTTTGCGACGCCGAGCGACGGCGAGTACCTCGATCTTCACATCGCGCTGCGCGTGAAGCCCATCGAACGCCCGGAGCGCATCTTGCCGGGCCTCGACAAGGTTCCAGAGCGTGTGCTCACGGCCGGCCTTCGTGCCTTCTTCATGCAGGCCTTCGAGAACGACATCAACCAGGACTTCGAGATCTGGGAAAACAAGGGCTACATGCTCCGGCCAGCCATCGCGAAGAACGATGGGCCCATCGGGCAGTTTCGGCGCTACTGCCGGCAGTTCTATCCGGAGCTGCGCGTGCAGGAGCCCAGGCAAGGCGCAGCTGAATAACGGAGCGCTAGCGGGGCTGAATTTCGCGTCGTGAAATAAACGACGCAACCAGTTCACACAGCGCCCGATAGGCCTCTCAAAGAAGCCAGACGTTCTCGTGCAGGGTGACGCAT
>CAZEWA010000676.1:0-1114 GCA_964515685.1 uncultured Polyangiales bacterium
CCCATGGCCACTGCAGACGGCGCTCGCATGGCGGCCTCGGAGTCGCCAAACATCGCGATCCACTTACGCATGAACCCGTAGTACGGCGCGAGCACCGCATCCACGTTGCCGATCAGGCGCTGGTACGCATCCTCGGGCAGCGTCACAGCCCACCAGGTACACAGCTCATCCCCCCGAAACTGACTTGCGCCGAGCCCGTAAGCACAGAGCCCAAAGCCCAGAAGCATGGGCAGCCCAAGCGCTATCCAGCCTTCTTTCGGTTTGTTTTCGTCTAAGGATTGAGAAGCCACAGGTCCTGTCCCCATCCCCTTACGGGGCACATGGGTGCGTCGCGGGCGCGGAGTCTAGACACGCGCGGAATCGGGCGTCAACGCGCTGCACGCACTGCCCTAGCTCGCCCTGGTTCAGAACGCGCTAGGCTTGTAGGCAAGGAAGGGGACCCGCCGCCCATGAAAGCCATCGTCTACACACAGCACGGACTTCCACCCAGCGACCCGAACTCCCTCTACGACGCCGAAATCGCGAAGCCCACGCCCGGTCCACGCGACCTGTTGGTGAAGGTGCACGCCATCGCCGTGAATCCAGTCGACACCAAGATCCGCCGCAATGCGGAAACCGAGACGCCGCGCGTTTTGGGCTGGGATGCCGTGGGCACTGTGGAAGCGACAGGCTCTGAGGTCACGCTGTTCAAGCCGGGTGCGCGCGTCTTCTACGCAGGCTCCATCGATCGCCCGGGCGCCTATGCGGAGTACAACTTGGTCGATGAACGCATCGCGGCGCTCGCTCCCAAGAGCCTGAGCGATGCAGAAGCCGCAGCCCTCCCCCTCACCTCGATCACGGCCTGGGAGCTGTTGTTCGAGCGCCTGGGCGTGCCCGAGGGCGGAGGAGAGGGCGACGCGCTGCTGATCCTAGGTGCAGCGGGCGGCGTGGGCTCCATCCTCACGCAGCTGGCGCGCAAGCTCACCAAGCTCACGGTGGTCGGCACGGCCTCACGGTCAGAAACGCAAAAATGGGTGCGCGAGCTCGGCGCCCATCACGTGATCGACCACAGTAAGGTTCTTACCCACGAGCTGAAGCAAGTAGGCCTCGATTCCGTGCGCTACGTGGCGAGCCT
>CAZEWA010000677.1:0-1110 GCA_964515685.1 uncultured Polyangiales bacterium
GTAGGCACTGTGATGGCCGATTGGGTGAAAGACATTCTGGCCGGCAAGAACACCAAGGTCGGAGCACTCTAAAAGTCGAACGGTTGATCTGATTATTGGGTCTCCGAGTCTTGGGCTTCGCGCATGTACGCGTGGGGTGTCTTGCCCGTCCAGCGCTTGAAGGCGCGATGAAACGCCGTGCGCTCTGCAAAGCCGAGTCGGTGAGCTGTGCTCTTGATGCACACGTCCGCACGCCGCAGGTCGTCGCAGGCAGCTTGGCAGCGCACTTCATCGAGCAACTTGTTGAGGCTCGTGCCTTCGTTCGTGAGCTTGGTGCGCAGCGTGCGTGGCGGCAGACCCAGGCGACGCGCCACGCCCTCGAGGTCGATGGCGCCAAAGTCCACGTCGTGCCGCAGCAGTGCTCGCACACGGTCGGCCACGCGATCGTTTACGCGTGCCTCGTCCACGATACGCGCTGCGGTTTGTTGCAGCACACTGAGCATGGTGTCGTCGGCGTGGGCCTGCGGCTTGTCCAACAGCTCGCGCGCAAACAGGATGGCATTGGTGCGTTGCGAAAAGCGAATCGGGCAGCCGAACACTTCCTGATAGCGCTCCGCATACTCAGGCTCTGCGTGCTTGAACCACACTTCGTGAGGCTTACTGTCAGGCGTAAAGCGGAGGCCGATGCGTAAGGTCATGCCCAGCATCGACTCGGCGCCGAGGCGCGCGATGGTCTTGGCTGGGTCCACGGGCGGATCGTAGATGAAGTGGGCGAGCTCTTTGCCCTCTTGGATCTCGAACACGGCGCCTTCCACCATGAACGTGGCGAAAGGCGTGAACAGCGCGTGGGCCTGACGAATGGTGCGCGCCGAAAGCATCAGATGCGAGAAGACCTGCATCACGTGGTCGGGTGCGCTCAACACCAAGTCGAGCCCTAGGCCCGGGGTCTGAGTTAGTTCTATGGCGCGCTCGATCATGCGCTCCTGGTGCGAAAGCGGCGTGCGCATGTGGATGTCGGCCAGGTCGGCCGCGCTGAGGCCAGCCTCCTCCAAAAGCTCTGCGGTGGCTACGCCTCGGCGCTCGAGCTCCGCGACAATCTGGCGCACGAGGAGTACGGAAATCAGCATGGGT
>CAZEWA010000678.1:0-1052 GCA_964515685.1 uncultured Polyangiales bacterium
AGGTGCGCACCATCGACGGCATTCGCTACGAGTTCTTGAACGCTCCTGGCTCCGAGGCTCCATCCGAGATGATGTGGTACCTGCCGAAGTACAAGGTGATCAACACGGCGGAGGATTCCACGCACACGATGCACAACCTCTACACCTTGCGCGGGGCCAAGACGCGCGACGCGGCGAAGTGGCCCGAGTACCTGAATCGCGCGCTGCGCAAGTGGGGCGACGTGGTGGAGGTGGAGCTCGCCATGCATCACTGGCCTACCTGGGGAAACCAGCCCGTGAACACGCACATCAAGGCGCAGCGCGATATCTACAAGTTCCTGCATGATCAGACGCTGCACTTCGCCAACCAGGGCTACACGATCAACGAGCTCGCATCCAAGGTGATGATCCCAGAGAGCCTGGTGTCCCAATGGTCGACCCACGGCTACTACGGCTCGCAGAGCCACAACGTTCGCGCCGTGTACAATTTCTACCTGGGCTATTTCGACGGTAACCCCGCGAACCTCGATCCGTTGCCGCCAGCGGAGGTTGCGCCCAAGTACGTGGAGGCTCTCGGCGGCCCTGGCGCGGTGCTCGCCGCAGGCAAGAAAGCGCTGCGTGATGGCCAATTGCGCTGGGGAGCCGAGGTGATGAAGCACCTGGTGTTCACGCAGCCCGACAATCGAGAGGCCAAGAACGTGTTGGCGGACCTGCTCGAGCAGATGGGCTACGAGACCGAGAACGGCACCTGGCGCAACTTCTATCTCACAGGCGCAAAAGAGTTGCGCGAGGGGGTCACGAAGACCGCCACACCGAACACGAGCAGCCCAGACATCCTCGCGAACATGCCCATCGGGCTCATCTTCGGCTACATGGGCATCCAGCTCGATGCACAGAAGGCAGCAGGCAAGAAGATCACGCTCAATTTCGTGCTGCCCGATGTGAAGCAGAAGTACGCGCTCTTCCTCGAGCACTCCGTGCTGAACTATTGGGACGACTACCAGGCGAAAGACGCGGAAGCGACGATCACGGTCGATCGCAGCGTACTCAACCAGATCCTGGGCAAGCAGCTC
>CAZEWA010000679.1:0-1033 GCA_964515685.1 uncultured Polyangiales bacterium
GGGACCTGCCGCAATCGTGACAAATTCAAGGACCACCTCTTCGACCGGAACCTTCGCCTTGAGGGGAGGCAACTTCCCCTCTCGCGCGAACTCCACCACCAGCGCATCCATATAGACTTTCACTTTTCCTTCAGTTTCAGGATCGCACTCGTGTTGAGGCCTGCGTGTTTCTCGCCACACGTCTTGCTCGGAAGCTCCTTCGCCGTACTCCCCGGCCCTGTCCTCGTCTTGAGCATGACCCTTGTCCCAGTCGTGTCGTGCCGCAAGCGAGTGCTCGACCGAGCCTCCGTCCTGGAACATCGGGTCGCCACAACCCGTGGCTCCGAGCCACACGCAGGCAACGGTACAGAGCAACCTTGGCTGCTGCGCAATACGAAATCTTCCCATGCATCCTCCAGCGGCCCGCTCCATGCGGCCCGAGCGCCGATTTGCAAGCGAGAGACCAGCGTACGCGGCGCGCCTTCGAGCCCATCCACGCGTGGCAGTACGCGCCCTTCCGGCGGCATCGGCGATCCCGAGGCTTTCCTGCATTCCTTTGGAACGACGAAAGACATGAGGGCGTTCAGCCGATGCGACACCCGAACGGGATGCGGCCCACTCGGGTGATCCGCAAATCGGCCTCGTATGTCGCGGCACGAGTCAACACAGCGCGCGGTCCCTTGGCAGTTCTCTTCGTGCGTATGTATGGGGATGCGTGGACTTGCGTGCGCTTCGCTTTCGGCGTGTAGGTGCACTGTGCGCGATCCACGCCCGGAGCCGCGCGATGTCGCTCACGACCAGACGCTCTCCGCTCGATTCTCCGGTGAGAAGCGCCTCCTCAGCAAAGCGCCTCCGTCCAGAAGGTGGTGCGGTGGTACCTTGCGGCCTGCGCTGTCAGCGCGG
The DNA here is from genome assembly GCA_964515685.1 of uncultured Polyangiales bacterium. Taxonomy (GTDB): domain Bacteria; phylum Myxococcota_A; class Polyangia; order Polyangiales; family DASUME01; genus DASUME01. The sequence continues at coordinate 883 of CAZEWA010000679.1, forward strand.
CGCGGCGACGCACGTAGTGATGCCAGACGTTCTGGAGTTGCTCTCTGTAGTCTGCACGGATTTGGTGGCCTGCGCTCGGGCGAGACTCCGTCTCGAGCAAGGAGCTGACCGCCGTGCGCGCGGTGGCGAGCCCGTTGAAGATGCCTTGAGA
>CAZEWA010000680.1:0-1015 GCA_964515685.1 uncultured Polyangiales bacterium
TCGAGCTCGAAGTGGTACGTGCAGGCCCGCATGTTCGAGGGCATCAGCCAGATTCGTATGCGCCAAGCGCGCCCTGCGATTCAGGCATTCCGCTCGATCGTCGAAGCGCTCGAAGCGGGTGACATCGAGACCGATGACCAGAACCGAGTCAAAGATCTTGCCTGGCTTTCGCTGGCACGCGTCTATTACACCGCTGCCAATAAGGTCGATCAAGAGACCGGCGAGCGTGAGGTCGACGGGCGTCTCCTTGGCGCGGCAGTCGACGCTTGGAGTCGTGTAGACACGGGTAGCGAGTACTGGCTGGACGCCCTGTTCGAGGGGTCGTTCGCGTTCTTCCTCGCAGACGAGTTCGCGCGCGCGATGGGTAACATTCACACGGTGTTCTCTCCGTACTTTGAGAACTCGTACTACCCGGAAGCCCTCGTTCTCAAGTCGGTTATCTTCTTCTACAACTGTCAGATGGAGAACGCTGCGGCGATGGTTTCGAAGTTCCGCGAGCGTTACGATCCCGTCCAGACCGAGCTTCAAAGCAAGCTTGCAGAGTTCAAGGATAACGAGTCCTTCTACAAGTTCCTTACGCGAGTGCGTGACGGTGAGGACATGCGTCTTTCCCCGTCCATTCGAGGCATCGTCTCGACGGCGCTTTCGGACCGCACCGTCCTACGTCACCTCGAGTATGTTCGTCAGCTCGAGGCGGAAGAGGCGAAGCTCAAGGGCGAGCACGTCGCATTCAAGAACTCCGGCGTGGGCTCGCGCATCCTCCAGGACGCGGCGCTTGCCAAGTCGTTTGCGGTTGAGCAGACCGGAGATCTCGCGCGGGGGCGTTACACGCGCCTGATCAGTGAGCTCCAAGATTTCATGAACCAGATCGATGCTGTCGATCTCGAAGTTGCGACATTCCAACGCGGTCAGTTGAGTCAGGCGATGCAGGACCAGCAGGTCACGTCCGAGCGCGCTGCGGGCGGTCGAGTCGAAGTAGATGAAGAGCACCAAGTCTGGCCGTTCGACGGCGAGT
>CAZEWA010000681.1:0-1005 GCA_964515685.1 uncultured Polyangiales bacterium
GAAGTAGGACCTAACTAACGGTGCTGCGCACGCTGCTCGAGCTCCCGAAAGCGCTTGAGTCCGTCCTGCACGAGAGGCGACAGGCTCACGGCCTGCACCAGCATGCGATTGCCGAAGCTCCAAGGATTGGGCATAGGTCGGAGCACGTCGAGGAAGAGCACTACGCGGTCGTGCTGTGAGTCGTTCCAGACCTCGTGCTCAAAGGTGTCGTCGAACACAAGACTTTCCCCTTCGAGCCAAGAGACGGTTTGGTCCGCTACGCGCAGTCTGCATTTCTCAGGTTCCGGCACCATCAGGCCCATGTGATAGCGAAGTAGCCCCTTGTATGGGCCGCGGTGCGCAGGCACGTGCGTTCCCCCTCCCATGATGGAGAAGAACGCAGTCTTCATGCCCGGCACACTTGCAACGATGCGTGCTGTCTCCGGACACGCGGCGCAGTTGCGCTCAGCCTTGTAACCGTAGGCGTATAAGAAAAAAGTCTTCCAATCGTTACCGCGCGTGAGGTGAGCCTGATCGGGCGAGACCTCCGCAAAGCCAGGGACCCTTTCCCGTTCTCGGAGGACCTGTTCGAGCTCGCGTCTTATCGCTGGAAAGCCAGCCTCTACGCTGCGAGTCCAGGAGAAATCGGCAGCGTCGAAGATGGGTTTGTCGCCACAGTCCGAGCGCGCCGCTAGGAACTCACCAAATTGGTCGATGAGCTTGCGTCCGTGTTTTAGGTTTCGCCGCACGACGCGCTGGAAAGCAGAGCCCTGTGTGCTCGACACCAAATCGCTAGCGGTCGCCGTATTCATGCGTGAAGCGATAAGCAAGACAAATGCCTACGTGCGCGGGTCATAGCTTCCACGATAACGCTAAGAAATATGCCTGGCTGTGACAGAGGCGGGCTGGGAGCCGCGGCACACTGCGGCATTTCGCGACATGGAAGGAGTTGGGCTCAGTCATGGTAGGCCGCTCGTTCTTGCGTATGTCGTGCCTTCGCTTGGGGCATATTCGAGGTCACCAGAA